>SMLU01000001.1:1865191-2176056 GCA_007859745.1 Phycisphaerae bacterium RAS1
GGCCGGGACGGGCGAGACGCGCATCGTGCCCGTTCCAGAGACCGAAAGGACGGGCGAGACGCCCGTCCCACGCAAGAACGCGGTGTACTTCGGGCGGGCGAATCGATAGGCTGAATCGGTGCGGGTGGCGTCGGCGACGCGTGTGGCCGCGGAGTTTGGCACGCATGCGAGCCCCAAGCGCAAGCGCGCGGGTGTTTCTCGCGACCGGCTCGTTTCGCACGAATCCCCGCGCGCTTGCGCTTGGGGCTCGGATTGGCGACCGTGCCTCTGCCTTGTCTCGTCGCGCGCGGCGTCGCTTGGCGGGGCTTGCCGGCGCGTCGGGCGGCGCGCCATTTCTCAGCCGGCGGCGGGAGCAGCCTGTCGCGGAGGTGCGAGGATGAGAATCGCGGGCTGGACGGCAAATTGCGACGGGCTGGCGAACGTGCTCGACATCAACCCGTTCAATCTCGCGCTGCAAGCGCGGACGCTGTACGAGGCCGCGTATCCGGATTGCGAGTACCTGCACGCGGACGTGAACCGCGGCCGCGAGGCGGATGTTTCGGATATCATTCCGTTTGTGGGTCTCTTGGCGGGAGGATGATTGTGCGAACATTTGGTATTGCGCGCGTCGTCGTTTGCGAATCGCTCTCACTCGTGATCGGCACAACAGCGCTGGCTGGCGGCGAGCAACTCGCCCGCTTGACCGCATTCGACGGATTGCCGGGCGATAGTTTCGGCATTGCTGTTGCGGTTAGCGGAAATACGGCTGTTGTTGGAACAGACTACGGCGACAGGGTGAGCGGCAGCGGCGACGATTCGGGCGCCGCGTACGTTTATGTGCGATCTGGCGCAGCATGGACGCTGCGCGGGGGCTGGTCGTTGCGAAATGGGTCGATCGTGATTCAGACGAGGAGGCGTCGCTCGCGACGCATTTTAGGATTACGCAGAAGGGCCGCGCCGCGCTCGACCGGGAACGTCGCAAGATCTCTCAGGTTTCGCCGCCGAGCGTATTCTCGAACCGTGTGGAGACGATTCCTTTGGACACGCACGACGTTTTCATTTCGTACGCGTCCGAGGACAAGCCGTCCGTCGTGGAGCCACTGACGGCTGCGCTCACGCGGCGAGGACTAGACGTCTGGGTGGCCTATCGCGAGCTACGCCTCGGCGACAACCTACGACAGCGCATCGACGACGGCCTGCGGAGCTCTCGTTTTGGCATCGTCATTCTCAGCCCGCACTTCTTTTCCAAACAATGGCCGTCAGCCGAGCTCAACGGACTTGTTGCGCTCGAAATGTCCGACGGAAGAAAGCGAATACTGCCGGTCTGCCACGAACTCGAGCATGCACAGGTCGCGCAATGGTCACCGATCCTCGCCGGTAAGTTTACGACGAATTGGGGAAAGGGCCTTGACGTTGTCGTTGAAGAGATCGTCGCTGCAGTGCGATCGCCCGTAGCTCAGGTGAAGCCGCTCGGTGACCGTTCAATCTCGCACGAACCGCCTCGCGGATTCACCTGCCACCCGGCCGCGCACGGGGTGCGGTCGACGTCCGGTTGCGACCTGCCCTACGGCGCTGCAGCGGTTCGGCCCCGGAGGGGCCGCGGCATGTGGCCACGGGTGAAGGTCGCGCAGCGACCGAACCCGTGGTTCCGATGCGCACGCAGCCCGCCCCGGCAGGGGCGGAGGAAACGCGGCCGCACGCTCCGCGGATCACGACGACGGGGCGCCATCGAACCGCTCCGTCGCCCCTGCCGGGGCGAAAAACACGGGCAATCGGTGTCCACGGGTTCCGCGGCAGTCCGCTTCGCGGCCCGCCGCTTCACCCGTGGCTACAGCCCGCCGCCCCTTCGGGGCGACAAGATGTGGGCAACAGCACGGTTGGAAACCGGCGCCACAGGGAACACCGGTTGGAATCCGGTGCCACATAAACCGGTGCCACAGGGAACACCGGTTGGAAACCGGTGCCACAGGTGCAAGTCCGCGGGGAATCCGTAGAATCCGCGACGGTTGTTTGCCCGCTCGACGCTGGGAGTCGCGATGCCGCTGAAGCTTTACAACACGCTCGGCCGAAAGATCGAGGAGTTCACGCCGCTCGCCCCGCCGCGGGTCGGCATGTACGTCTGCGGGCCGACCGTTTACGGCCACGCGCACCTCGGCCACGCCAAGAGCTACGTCAGCTTCGACGCGATCGTCCGCTGGCTGCGCTTCAGCGGCTACGACGTGTATTACGTGCAGAACATCACCGACGTCGGCCACATGACCGACAACGACGAGGACGCCGGGGAGGACAAGCTCATCGCCGAGGCGCGGCGGCGCGGGCTGCATCCGATGGCGGTCGCGGAGACCTTCACGCGCAGCTACCTCGACGACATGGACGCGATGAATCTCGTCCGGCCCGACATCATGCCGCGCGCGACGGGGCATATTTCGGAGCAGATCGAGCTGACGCAGAGGCTGATCGACGCCGGCTTCGCGTATGTCGTGAACGGCTCGGTCTATTTCGACGTGGGCAAAGACGCGGACTACGGCAAGCTGTCGGGGCGAAAGACGGACGAGCTGGAGTCCGGCGGGCGCGTCGCGGCCAACGATGAGAAACGCAGCCCGCTCGATTTCGCCTTGTGGAAGCGGGCGGAGGCGGCCCACATCATGCGCTGGCCCAGCCCGTGGGGCGACGGATTTCCCGGCTGGCATCTCGAATGCTCCGCGATGAGCCAGAAGTATCTCGGCCTGACGTTCGACATTCACGGCGGCGGGCTGGAGAACCAGTTTCCGCATCACGAGTGCGAAATCGCCCAGAGCGAGTGCGCCCACGACCGGCCCTTCGCCCGCTACTGGCTGCACAACAACATGTGCACGCTCAACGGGCAGAAGATGAGCAAGAGCCTGGGCAACGGGATTCTGCTGAAGGACCTGTTCACGGCCGCCGGGCCGATCCGCGACAAGGCGGGGAATGTGCTGGTCGAGCGGGCCTTCGAGCCGGCGGTGGTGAAGCACTTCATCCTGACGAGCCACTATCGGCAGACGCTGGATTTCTCGAACGACGCGCTGCTGGCGGCGGAGAGCGGGTCGTACAAGCTGCGCGACGCGATGCGGACGCTGGCGGAGATGGTGCAGAAGGCGCAAACTTCGAAAGGCGCGCCACCGCCGCGAAATCCGCAGATTGCGGGCTTCCTGGCGGATATCCTGTCGCGGTACAGCGCCGCGATGAATGAGGATTTCAACACGGCCGGTGCTATCGCGGTGCTGTTCGAGTTCGTGCGGCAGGTGAATGTGTGGGCCGGCGACGCGATGCGCGGCCAATCGCCGCCGCGCGACGACCTTGCCGACGCCGATGCGCTGATAAAGCGCCTGGTGAATGACGCGCTGGGGTATCGCTGGCGCGACGACGCGGCGGCCCGCGGTGGATCGAAGCAGGACGAGCTGATCGGACTGCTGGCGGAGATTCGCAACGACGCGCGCAAGACGAAAAATTTCGCCCTGTCGGACGTGATCCGCAACCGGCTGGGGGCGATGGGGGTAGAACTGAAGGATACGCCGGAGGGCACAAAATGGTGAAAAACGCAGCCGCGCTCGGATGTGTAGGGTGGGCATTGCCCACCGATTCAGCTTCGCCCGTCGCACCGCGTGCGAATGGTGGGCGGTGCCCACCCTACGTACTCGCACCAGCGGCGAATGGTGGGCACGGCCCACCCTGCATTCTCGCAGGGCTGTTCACGACGCTCGCTGTGCTGGCGATGCTGGCCGGCTGCTCCTCCGGCCGTGTGGGCGGGATGTACGTGCTGGACGAGGCGGTCGCCGTGCGCGAGGCTCACTATGACCGCACCGCCGTCGTCGCCGGCGACGAGATGTTCTACGCCGCCGGCCGGCTGGTGCCGATGATCCGCTCCTCACGCTACATCGCCACTGACACGCCGATCAAGCAGATTCGCCTGGTCCGCCGCTCGCGCATCAATCCGGAGCGCATCCCGCAATTCGTCGTCGATCGCAAGTTCCGCGTTTACGACGTGCTCAACGGCGACTCCTACCTGGTGCCCGACATGCTCGACAACGACGACGACGAAGTGACGCAGGTCTGCAATGACGGCCAGCGGCTCGTCGCCAGCGTCATCCCGCGCTTCGTTCTCTCCAACGACCAGCCGGAAGCCCGCTTCTACGCGCTCGAGCTGCCCGACGGCGTCTGGACCCAGACCAGCCGCAACAGCGCCTTCCCCGCGCTGCGCGCCGCGGCCGCCCCGCGCTTCGCCCTCGATTTGCGAAACGACCCGCGCACCGGCACGCCCGCCGACAGCGGCAGCGGATGGATCGACGTTCGCAGCTTCGGCGACATGGAGCAGCGCGGCCTGAACCGCGGCGAATGGGGCGAGATCATGGAGCGCGCCAAAGACGGCCGCTCCCAGACGCTCTTCACCAGCAACTCCGGCAAGCAGTTCCTGCTGTTCGATCAGAACGACGGCGGGGCGGCGGAGAGCACCCGGGCGCTGCGCGACGAGTAGCCGCGCTGCTACAATCGTCATCGATGCTCGCGATCGAGACGCGCGACCTGTGCAAACACTACGGCCGCCGACAGGTGCTCCGGGGCGTCCATCTGCGCGTCCCCAGCGGCTCGCTCTTCGGATTCCTCGGCCCCAACGGCGCCGGAAAAACCACGCTCATTCGCATCCTGCTCGGCCTGCTGCACCCCAGCTCCGGCGACGCGCTCTTGCTCGGAAAGGACGCACGGCGCTGCGGCCCGCAACTGCGCCGCGAAATCGGCTACCTGCCCGGCGACGTGCGCTTCTACGAGCAATTGACCGGCCGCGCAACGCTCGCGTTTTTGGACCAGGCCCGCGGCGGCGGGACCGCGGCCGAAATCCGGCGCCTCGCCGAGCGCTTCGAGCTCGACCTCGACCGGACCGTTCGCAAATACTCGCGCGGCATGAAGCAGAAACTGGGCCTGATCCAGGCCCTCATGCACCGGCCCCGGTTGCTCATCCTCGACGAGCCGACCACGGCGCTCGACCCGCTCGTGCAGCAGACGCTCTACGACGAGCTGCGGGCCGCGTCGGCGGAGGGGCGGACGGTGCTCTTCTCCAGCCACACGCTGGCCGAGGTTGAGGCGTTGTGCGATCAGGTCGCGATCGTCCGGGACGGCGTGCTGATCGAGCAGGACCGCATCGACGTACTCCGGGCGCGGGCCGTGCGGCACATTTCGGCCGCGCTGCGCAGCGACCTCAACGGCGCGGCCCCGCCCGACGGACTGCATATCACCCTCCACGACGGGCGGCGGCTGAGCGGCACCTGGGCCGGAGAGGTCTCGCCCCTGATTCGATGGTTGGCGAGCCTGGACGTGGACGACGTGTCGATCACGCCGCCCGATCTGGAGGACCTCTTTCTGGCCTACTACTCGGATCGCGGAGCGCCGCGATGAACCGGGCCGTTGTGCTGAAAACCGCCCGCGACACGTTCTGGCTGGCGCTGGTCGCGACCGTGGGGATCATGCTCTTCGAAATGCTCTTCGTTCGCGCAATGCGCGAGGTGCCGGTCGAGATCGCCAACTACTGGCTGGGCCACAAGGTCTTCAGCCGGCTGATCGAGGCGCTGGTCGGCGCGCGGCTGGCGGAGAACCTCACGCCGACGACGCTGGTCACGATCGGATTTGCGCACCCGCTGGTCTTCGCGCTCACCTGGGCCCTGCTGCTGACGGTCTGCACGCGCGTCATCGTCGGTGAAATCGAGCGCGGCACGGCCGACCTGCTGCTCACGCTCCCGATTTCGCGCACGCGCATCTACCTGAGCACCAGCGTCGTCTGGATGCTGGCCGGAATCCCGGTCAGTCTCGCCCCGTGGCTGGGCATGTGCCTCGCGCAGCGCTTTGTGCCGCTGTGGGAGCCGATCGACCTGCAGCGACTGGCCATGTTGCCGGTCAATCTGTACCTGCTCTACCTCTCGATCGGCAGCTCCGCGACGCTGGTCTCGTCGCTCACTTCGCGCCGCGGGGCGGCCGTCGCGATCGTGCTCACCGCCTTGCTGGCCTCGTTCGTGCTCAATTTCCTCAGCGCGCTCTGGCCTGCGGCCAAACACGTCGCCTTCGTCGGCATCCTCAACTACTACCAGCCGCTGCCCATGGCCCGCGACGGCGTGTGGCCGATCGGACATCTGGCCGCGCTGGCGGGGTTTGCGCTGGCCGCGTGGCTTGCGGGGTTGATCATCTTCCGGCGCCGCGACATCCCGGCGGCGTAGCAGACGCCGGGCGGCCGGGCGCAGCTCGGCGCTACCGGCCGAGTTCGAAGCGAAGCGCCGCTTCGAGCGTGGGAAACAGAAACGGAAATCCCGACTCTTCCAACACCGCCGGCCGGACGCGCGCGCCGGCCAGCAGCGTCTCACGGCCGAATTCGCCCAGCAGCAACCGCACGGCCGCGGCGGGCGCGGGGAGGATCGTCGGACGCCGCAGGACGCGGCCGAGCGTTTTCGTGAAGTCGCGGTTGGTGACGGCCCGCGGGGCGACGGCGTTGAGCGGGCCGACGATACGATCGGTGAACATCAGCCAGTGAATCACGCCGATCAAATCGTCGATCGCGATCCAGCTCATGAACTGCCGACCGTCGGAGATGACACCGCCCAGGCCGAGCGAGAAAGGCGTTTTCATTTTCGCTAGCGCCCCGCCGTCGCCGGCCAGCACAACGCCGATCCGGAGTTGAATGACGCGGATGCCGGCGTCGCGGGCCGGGACCGTCGCCGCTTCCCACTCGCGGGCCACGTCGGCGAGGAACCCCGTCCCTGGCGAGCTGTCCTCTGTCAGCTCCTCATCGCTGCGGTCGCCGTAATAGCCGATCGCCGAGGCCGAGATCAGCGTGTGCGGCTTGCGGGGCAGGCGGGCGAGCGCCCTGCACAGCAGCGTTGTGCCGTTCACGCGGCTTTCTCGAATGGCGCGCTTGCGCCTGGCCGTCCAGAGGCCGGCAACGCTCTGCCCGGCGAGATGGACCACGACGTCAGCTCCGTCGAGTTTCGCCGTCTCGATCTCGCCGCGGGCGGGATTCCAGCGGATGTCGCCGTCGCACGAGCTCCTGTCGCCGCGGCTCAGGCCCTCCACGCGGTGGCCGCCGGTGCGCAGAAACGCGGCCAGGTGCGACCCGACCAGTCCGGTCGCGCCGCTGATGATGACCCGCTGCCGCGGCCGGTCCGCGAACAGGGCGTGACGCTCGAGGTCGGCGCGCGTCCGCTGATGGCGAAATTCGAACATGCGCGTCAGTTGGCGATCCATCCAGCGACCAAGCAGCGCCGCGCCGAGCTTCCCGCCAGGCAGCCGATACTCGATTTCGTCTTCCAGCACGCTTCGCGCGGCGCCGTCGGGGATGCAGCGGTGCGTGTGTTTCCACGCGGCCATCGGCCCGCGCGTTTGAACATCGGTGAACTGTCTGCCGGGAATGAAATCGCCGTGCTCCGCCACCCAGGTTCCGCGAAACGGCCCGATCGGCACGCTCAGAGTCACCCGACTGCCCGGCTCCAGTCTGTCGCGCCCATGAACGACGCGGCACGACCCGTCGGGCGGCAGAAGTCGCTGCAGCGCCCCCGGCCGCGCGTGCCAGGCGAACAGCTCGTCGGCTGAGACCGGCATGGGTGTCCGCCTGACAAACGTCGGCATCTGCTCACATGATCCGAGCCGCGCGCGTCAGCAAGCGGTTTTCAAGTCTCCGCTCCCTCTCGGTCGCGGCTCGGACGAAAGAACCGCTCCCTCACGGTCGCGGCTCGGACGAAAGAACCGCTCCCTCACGGTCGCGGCTCGGACGAAAGAACCGCTCCCTCTCGGTCGCGGCTCGGAAAGCTCCCCTAATCGAAAGCGCCAACTCGGTCCGGCGCTGATCGCGGAGGGCGGCGGACGCCGAAGTCCGAGGCTCCGTCCTGTTACGCCCCGCGGCGAAGCAGCGCTTCCTTGATGGCGCGCACCGTGGTCAGCCGCGCGCCCTCCTCCGGATCAAACGTAACGCGGAAGGACTGCTCAAGCGACAGCAGCAGCGTCAGGTGCATGACGCTGTCCCACGCCTCGACATCGTCATTCGACAGATCGTCGTTGAAATCCGCCGGCTGCAGACCGAACACGTCGCCGAAAATCCCGCGCAGCTTCTCATCCATTCACGGCACCCTGATGCGTAATCGTCAACCAGGCGGCCGGCCCCGGAATGGCGCCGGTCAGATCGTAAACATACTCGACCCGCCCGCCCGCCGCACCCGATTGCTCCGCCAGCCCGCTCGACCCAAGAAACGCGGCACAAACGCTGTTCCTGGCGGTCGGGATGTACTCGGCGGTCAGGGTGCGTCCGCCGCGGCCGGCCGCCTCGCTCAGCACCAGCCGCAGGAACGACTCCTCCACCCCGCGGCCGATCGCCCGGCAGCTCATCAGGAACACGTCCAGCCGGCACGCGCCGGCGTCGTCGGGCGGCGAGATCATGCTCATGACGATTCGGCCGTAGTCGCCGAAGCGGTCGCGCAGGCTGCCCAGGTGGATCAGCCAGCCGGCGGCGTGTCGCTGCATGAGGTCGGCTTCACTGTAGCGGCGGGTGGTGAGATTAAACTGGTTTGTTTTCTGCGTGAGCTGGGCGGCGCGGGTGACATGCTGAACCGGATCAAACGGCTCGATGTTCAACGTCATCTGCAGACCGTGCAGATAGTGCTCCAGGTCGCCGGCCTTCGCCGAGAACGCCCGGCGGGCGCGCTCCTGGGCGTACATCTGCGTCTTACCGCGGTCCTCCTCGCTCACGCGCAGCCGATCCACCAGCCGGGCCCGCGCGAGCAGACCCGGAAGCTCCCAGGTGTTCGGCGGCACGCGCAGGCAGCGCACCTGCGGCAGTTGCTCGCGGACGAAGTTCAGCTCAAAGTCGCTGTCGTCAATGAACACGAAGCTGTCCAGGCCGATGTTCAGCTCCTCGGCCAGCGAGCGCAGGTTGGCGACCTTGTCGCTCCAGTCGACGCGCATCGCCGCGATGTCGCTGAGCTTCAGCGCCATTCCGGCGTGTTGCTCGAAGACGGAGATCACATCCGCCGCGTTGTTCTTGCTGCACAGCACCAGGAGAAATCCGAGCGTCGAAAGCTGCGCCAATTGGTGTTGGAACTGCTGATAGCAGACGCCTGGATAGGTCTCGCCCAGCTTGAGACCGGCCAGGCCGTCTTCGCCGATGATGCCCCCCCAGAGCGTATTGTCACAGTCCAGCGCGATGCACTTGACCGGCGTGCTGAAAGCCAGGGCGCACAGGTCCGCCAGCAGCGCGCCCAGCGAGACAATCGCCTCGGTCGAGAATGGCTGCATCGCGGTGGCCATGTCGCGCGGCGACCAGAAGTGCGCCGCGCCGCTGCGGGCCGCCAGCGCCTCGGCATCCGCGATGAGCAGGTTCTTTTGCCGCCCCGCCAGTTCCGCCAGCCGGCGGTTGACCGCGGCGACCGCGTAGCGGCCGCTGCCGACGCGCTGCGCCGCGTGCAGCGGGGCCGGCCCATCAGCCGGCGGCGCCAGGTTGAAGACGATGACCACTCGGCCAAAGCGCCGGCCGAGCGCCTCAATCTGGCTGATGTAAGCGTCGGTCGCGGACGCGTCACCGCTCCAGTTCGGATCGGCGACGCCCGGCAGCACGTGCTCTGCCAGCACGGCCACGACGCAGACGTCGAAATGCTCTCGATAGACAAAGGACTGCGGGTCGAGCGATTCCGCGGCGACGTTGCCAAGCAGGCCGAGCCGGATTTCCGCGGCGATTCCGTGCGCGGCCAGCGCCGTCACCAGCGACGAGACCGCCGGCTCGAACGTGAAGCTGCGCAGCAGCGCCACGCGCACCCGGCGCACGCCGGCCGGCAGCGCGCCGCCCTCCAGTAGCTCGGCGACCGCCCGGGCGGTGCGGCTGTGAACCGCGAGATTCGACGCGGAGCCTTCCGCGCGGGCGTCGGCGGCGATCTGGGACCAGCGTTTCTCAGCGTCGCTCATGCCGCCAGTATATTCGCGGCGCCTGCGGGCGGCGCGTCCGGCGGGCTGCGCCGGGCCGCGCTTTGGGTGGGACGGGCGTCTCGCCCGTCCTGGTGAGCCGAAGAACGGGCAAGATGGAGCAAGATGCCCATTCCACTCCTAGACGTTCAGAGGCCCAGCCGCCCGGCGTGCCCAGTTTTTTCTCGACACCGGTCGCCGCGCCGACGGGCGCGGCGGAGACCGGCCGCTACCTCAGCATCAACATCCCGAAAGCAAGAGATCGACGAACGGGTTGATATCCAGCACCGTCGTGTGCCCGTCGCCATCGATGTCGCCATTCAGAATATTGCAATCCGGAAACATGGCGGCATAGCCGACCGGATCGATCAGCGCCAGCACGAACGGGTTGATGTCGAGCACGTCGGCGGCGCCGTCGCAGTTCAGGTCGCCGAGAACTCGAGGACACCCCCCCCAGACGGCGATGCCCGATGAGAGCACACCGCCGGCGGTGGAAAAATTCCCGCCCGCGTAGAGCGCCGGGCCGCTGCCGTCACCGAAAACTGTCACGGCGAGGACCATAGAGACAAATGGGCCCGCGCTGATCCCGCTGCCCAGCGGCGACCAATTGCTGCCGCTCCACTTGCCGATGCGGCTGGCCGCCTCGCCGCCAGCGGTGGTGAAGAGGCCGCCCGCGAAGAGCGCCGCCCCGACGCCGTCGTCAAACACGGTCAGGTCGAAGACTGTGTTGTTCATCCCAATGCCCAGCGCCGACCAACTGCTTCCGTTCCACTTGGCGATGGAGTTCGCCGGCACACCGCCAGCGGTGGTGAAGAAGCCGCCCGCGTAGAGCGCCGGGCCGCTGCCGTCGTCAAAGACGGTCAGCGCGCTGACCCAACCGTTGGACATCCCGATGTCGAGGGGCGACCAGCGGATGCCGTCGCACTTGGCGATCCGGCTCGCAGCCACCTTGCCGTTGGCAGCGTTGGTGAAATCGCCGCCCACGTAGAGCGCCGGGCCGCTGCCGTCGTCGAAGACGGTCATGGCGCGGACCGAGTCGTTTACACCGCCGCCCAGCGGGCACCAACTGTTGCCATCCCACTTCGCGATCCGGCTGGCCGTCACCCCGCCAGCGCTGCTGAAATCTCCGCCCGCGTACAGTGCTGGGCCGCTGTCGTCGTCGAAGACGGTCAGGGCGTAGACCGCCGTGACGGTCGTTCCGTCGCTCACCCCGGCACCCAGCGGCGACCAACTGCTGCCGTTCCACTTAGCGATGCGGCTTGACTCCACATCGCCGGCAGTAGTGAAACCACCGCCCGCAAACAGCGCCGGGCCACTGCCGTCGTCGAAGACGGTCAGTGCATAAACCGTGCTGCTCATCCCACTGCCAAGCGGCGACCAACTGGCGCCGTTCCATTTCGCGATCCGGCTAGCCGGCACGCCGCCGGCGCTCGTGAAGCTGCCGCCCGCATAGAGTGCCGGGCCGCTTCCGTCGTCGAACACGGTCAGGCAATTGACCGGGAAGTTCATCCCGCTACCCAGAGGCGACCAACCGTCGCCGTTCCATTTGGCGATGTAGTTCGCCTCCACGCCGCCACGCGGTGGTGAAGTGGCCTCCCGCGTAGAGCGCCGGACCGCTGCCGTCATCGAAGACGGTCAGGGCCGTAACCGCACCGCCGAAGTTCATTCCGTTGCCGAGCGGCGACCAAGTGCTGCCGGTCCACTTGCCGATGTAGTTCACAGGCATGCCGCCGGCCGTTGCAAAAACGCCGCCCACGTAGAGCGCCGGACCGCTGCCGTCATCGAACACGGTCAGGGCATGCACCGAATCGCTCACTCCCGGCCGCGCGAAGCCCTCCCCCCACTGCCGCTCGCAAGGCGGATCGGCAGATGCCGGCCGAGTATGCGACAACGCGATGATCAAAGCCGCCGTCGAAAAAACGGGAAACCGGCTCGTTACGCGCGGTCTTGAATTCATCGCGATCGCCCTCCGCGGCAACTTGGCCATTCTACCCAGTTCACAAAACCCACCCAGCGGGACCGCTCGTCCGCCGGGATACACCGCCGGAGGAACTCCGGACGGCCGGTCCCGGCACGATGCGTGTCACAAGGGCGTGTCGCGCGCCATTGTACACCGCCCGACCCCGCAAAAGCGTGCCCGCACCCGGCGCAGCGGTTACACTTCCGCCCATGCACGGTCGGCCGATCGATGTGCCCGACGTGGGCGCCCGCGTCTTCAACCCCGCACGGTCCGACTGGGGGGACGGCATCGTCCTGCGCGTCACCGAAATCCGCGAGAACGGCGAGACCAGCCACCGCGTCTCGGTCCAGTTCAGCATCTCCGGACACAAAGTGCTGCGCATCCCACCCGCCCGGCTCACGTCGCCCCAGCCCGGCCCGAAGCGCGAGACCGGTTGGCTGGATTCGCTCGGAAAGAAAACGCTCGACGACAAGCTGCGGCAGTTGCCCGAGGAGGTCCTCTTTTTTCTCGGCACGCCGATCCAGAAGATTGTGGCCCTTGCGCCGCTGTTCGAGATCGAGCCGGAACCGCGCGAAATCGTAAAGTGGGCCAGAAGACAGACGGAAATCGGCGACCCGCTTGAACTCTGGTCGCGCGACGAGCTGCACCAGGCGTTTGAGGACTACTGCCGACGGCGGAATGACGCGCTGCGCGAAGCCGTCGGCCGGGCAAGGAAGAACGGCGGTGTGGACGCGCTCGACACCGCGTTCGAGCAAATCGAAGCGCCGCTGCGCACAAAGATGATCCAGGCGCTGTAGAGGCCTGCCCCCGTGCCGGCCGTAGTCCGCCGGCCCTCCGCGGCCGACGAGCCGTCGTCGGGAGCGCCAGCGTCGCATGACGCGCTTCATCTCGGGGAGCATCGGCGTCTCGCCGGTGCGCACCGGCGGGACGCCGATGCGCCCCGGCGTTTCGGGCGAGTGGTCATGCCCCGCACCCGGCGCGTTGGAGTGAATACGATGGCCCTGTCCGTCCCGGTCTGGCTGTCGGTGCTCGCGGTCTCGATCTGCCTGGCCGGCTGTGCAACGACGCCGCACGCGACGACCTCGCACGATTCTCAAGCAGAATCGCCGGCGACCCTGATCCCGACGACCTACTGCAACCCGCTCAACATCGATTACGCCTACAGCCCGATCCCCGAGGCCATCGCGCAGGCCCGCCATCGCGCGACCGCCGACCCGGTTATCGTGCCGTTTCGCGGCGACTATTACCTGTTCTCGACCAATCAATGGGGTTACTGGTGGAGCCACGATCTGATCCGCTGGACTTGCGTGCCGCGACGCTTTCTGAAGCCCGAACACGACGTGCACGACGACCTGTGCGCCCCCGCCGCGTGGGTGATGAACGACGCTCTTTACCTGATCGGGAGCACGGAGAAGCCGAACTTCCCGATCTACGCGAGTCGCGACCCCAGGGCGGGCGTCTGGGATGAGGCGGTGGCGGCGTTCGAGCTGCCCGCCTGGGACCCGGCCTTCTTTCTTGACGACGATGGTCGCCTTTACCTGTACTACGGTTCGAGCAACGCCACGCCCATCTACGGCATCGAAGTTGATCGGCGCAGCCTGAAGCCGATCGGCGAGCGGCGCGAGCTGATCCGCCTCGACGACACGATTCACGGATGGGAGCGCTTCGGCGAAGCCCACGACAACACCTTTCTGCGCCCCTTCATTGAAGGGGCGTGGATGACCAAGCAAGGCGGGCGCTACTACCTGCAATATGGCGCACCCGGGACAGAGTTCAGCAGCTATGCCGACGGCGTGTACGTCGGCGATCATCCGCTCGGGCCATTCACCTATCAGCCGCACAATCCGTTCTCGATGAAGGCCGGCGGATTCGCCCGCGGCGCGGGGCATGGCTCGACCTTTCCGGACCAGTACGGAAACTGGTGGCACACAGCCACCATCGCCATCAGCGTCAAGAACAACTTTGAGCGGCGGCTCGGACTCTGGCCGGCGGGGTTTGACGGCGACGGAGTGCTCTTCTGCAACACGGCGTACGGCGACTTTCCGCAGCGGATTCCCGCGGGGCGCTTCGCCGCCGCCGCGGGCACGTCGACCGGGTGGATGTTGCTTAACTACGCCAAGCCGGTGCAGACGTCGTCGACGCTTGGCGGCTTCGCGCCGAATTTCGCCGTCGATGAGGACATCAAGACACATTGGAGCGCGCAGACCGGCGGCCCCGGCGAATGGCTGCAGAGCGACCTGGGCGCCGTCTGCACGGTCCGCGCGATGCAGGTGAACTACGCCGACCAGGACGCCGAATTCACCAGCCGAACGCCCGGCCTCTACCATTGCTACAAGCTGTTTGCGTCGGCGGACGGCGCCGCGTGGGAACTGATGGTCGACAAGAGCGCCAACCGCACCGATGTGCCGCACGATTACGTCGAGCTGCCCCGGCCCGTGGAGGCGCGCTACGTGCGGATCGAGAACATCCACGTTCCCACCGGCAAATTCGCCCTCAGCGGCCTGCGCATCTTCGGCCTGGGGCACGGCCGGAAGCCGGCGCCTGTTCGGCATTTCACCGTGCTCCGCGGCGAGTCTGAGCGGCGAAACGCCTGGCTGAAGTGGTTCGCGTCGGACGACGCGACCGGCTACGTCATTTACACCGGGACGTCGCCGGACAAGCTCTACACCAGCCTGATGGTCTTCGGAGCCAACGAAGTCTACTTTCGGGCGATGGACCGCGATCGGCCCTATTACTTTCAGATCGAGGCGTTCAACGAAAACGGCAGCTCCTCGCGTACGTCGCTGGTAAAGGTCGACTAGCCGCGCCGGAAGTCGTTGCGGAAGGTCGCACGGTCGATGCACCTTGACAGACGCGCCCCGTGCCCGCGTCCCCACCTTCCCCCTCGCCCACGTCCATCGTCGCCCCCTTGAATGGCTCCCCGCTCCTCGCCGGCCGCTTGCGGTTGCGACGCGCCGGCCGATATCGTTCGGGTGGTCGCGCTCGAACGCGCTCTGGAGCACCCATGCCGGAACTGATCTTTCACGGCGCCGCCGGCGAAGTCACCGGCTCGATGCATCTCATCAAGCTCGACGGCCAGCACGTCGCGCTCGACTGCGGCCTGTTCCAGGGCCGCCGGGCCGAGACCGACCAGAAGAACCGCACGATGCCGCTCCCGCCCGAGCAGCTTGCCGCGGTCATCCTGTCGCACGCGCACACGGATCACGCCGGGCGGCTGCCCTGCCTGACCCGGGCCGGCTTCGATGGCCCGATTTACTGCACGCCGGCGACGCGCGACCTGTGTGCGCTCATGCTGCCCGACTCGGCCCACATTCAGCAGGAAGACACGTTCTACATCAACAAGAAGCGCCGCCGGCAGAACCTGCCGCCGGTCGAGCCGCTCTATGACATTCGCGACGCGCACGCGACCGTGCGCCAAATGCAAACGGTAGCGTACGGCCGCTGGTTTTCGCCCTTGCCGGGGCTTCTGGCCTGCTACCAGGACGCCGGCCACATGCTCGGCTCGGCCGGCGTGCACCTGGCGTTCGGCAAGCGCAATGGCTCGGCGCCATCGCTGTATTTCACCGGCGACCTGGGCAGCCCCAACAAGCCGATCCTCCGCGACCCCGTCCCGCTCCCGCCGGCGGATGTGCTGATCTGCGAAAGCACGTACGGCGGGCGCGTGAATGAGTCGGTTGCGGACGCCAAGCAGATGATGCGCGACGCGATCAAGCGCACCTTCGATCGCGGCGGAAAGGTCATCATTCCGGCGTTTTCGGTGGGCCGGACGCAGACGATGGTCTATTTCCTCAACCAGCTCATGACCAGCGGCGACCTGCCGACATATGCGGTGTTCGTGGACAGTCCGCTCGCGGTCGGCGCAACCGACGTCTTCCGCATGCACCCGGACTGCTACGATGAAGAGGCGCTGAATTTCCAGAAGCAGTCGGGCGACATCCTCGGCGAAGGCCGCGTGAAGTACATCCGCGACGTCGAGGAAAGCATGAAGCTGCACCGCCGCCGCACGCCTTGCGCCATCATCTCCGCCAGCGGCATGTGCGAGACCGGCCGCATCCAGCACCATATCAAGAACAACATCAGCAATCCGAAGAACCTGCTGCTGATTCCCGGCTACCAGGCCGAACACACGCTGGGCCGGCGGCTGGCCGACGGCGCGAGAGAAATTCGGCTCTTCCATGAGAACTACCCGGTGCGCGCCGACGTGCTGCAGATCCACGGCTTCTCGGGCCACGCGGATCAGAACGAAATCATGAACTATGTCGGCCCGCTCCGGGGCCAGACCGGGCGTGTCTTCCTGGTGCACGGCGAAGCCGCTCAGAGCGCCGCGCTGTGCGAGAAGCTGCGCGGGGCGGGATTCGACCAGGTGAACGTGGCCGAGCGCGGTGCGCGGGTGGAGTTCTGACAGCCCGTATCGACGGATTTCACGCGATCTCCCCATTGAGTACCGGTCAAGTTTGCGGGGAGCATCGGCGTCCCGCCGGTGCGAGTGCAGAATTGCACCGGCGGGACGCCGATGCTCCCCGCGCCGGGTTCAAACTTGACCAGTACCCCCCATTGCGTCCCCCGCCCCCGGCGTGGTACAGTCCGGTCGCACTCAACAGCTCTATGAGCCGTTTCGGGTGGCGGCGGCATGTGCTGCCGGCGGGGAGTGGTTCCGGGCGCAGTCGAGCAGGTTGCAGGGCCGTGTTCCCGCATGGGCGGGTTTCGCGGACGCCACGCCGCACAACCACTCGCTGTTGCCCGCGCCCGCTCAGCGTCCGTCCGCTGGGACGACACAACGCGAATCGACGGAGCGCACCAACCAAGGACCAGGGATGGCCATTACAGTGACACCCGACGTGACCCCAACAACCAACGGCATCGGCGCCCCCGGCGCCTCCGGCATCCTCGAAATGGACCCGCAAGGATTCGGCTTCCTGCGCGATCCCAAGAAACACTACGTCGTCCGCCCCGACGACGCCTTCGTGTCGCTCGACGCGATCCGCAAGTTCGGTCTGCGCGGCGGCGAGCTCCTGACCGGGCCGACGCAGCGCGTCGACAAGGGCAATCGCAGCCTGAAGCTGGCCCGCATCGATTCGGTAGACGGCGTCGCCGCCGACAAGTGGCTGGCGCCGTCGCCGCTGGCCGACACCACCGCCATTGACCCGACCGTGCCGATCCGCTTTGACACGCCCGGCGGGCCGCTCTCGATGCGAATCGTCAGCCTCTTCACGCCGATGGGATTCGGGCAGCGCGGCCTGATCGTGGCGGCGCCGCGCACCGGCAAGACGATTCTCCTGCAGCAGATGGCGCACGGCATCGCCACGAACCACCCGGACGTCTACATGATCGTTCTGCTGGTGGACGAGCGGCCCGAGGAAGTGACCGAGATGAGCCGCAATGTCCGTGGCGAAGTGATCGCCTCCAGCAACGATCAGGATGTGAACTCGCACATTCGCGTGGCGCGGCTCGTGATTGAGCGCGCCCGCCGCCTGGCGGAAATGGGCCGGCACATCGTCGTGCTGCTCGATTCGATCACACGCCTGGCGCGCGCCTTCAACAGCTTCGTCGGCAGCAGCGGCCGCACCATGACCGGCGGCCTCGACATCAAGGCCCTGCAGGAGCCCAAGCAGGCCTTCGGCTCGGCCCGCAACATCGAGAACGGCGGCTCGCTGACGATCATCGGTTCGGCCCTGGTGCAGACCGGCAGCCGCGCGGACGAGTTCATCTTTCAGGAATTCAAGGGCACCGGCAACATGGAGCTGGTGCTGGACCGCGAACTGGCCAACTTGCGCATCTGGCCGGCGATCGATCTGCGCCAATCGGGCACACGCAAAGAGGAAAAATTGCTTTCGCCAGACGCAATGCGGAAGCAGCACCTGCTGCGGCGGCACCTGGACGATCTTCCGCCGGCCAAGCAGATGAGCACGCTTCTGGAGCGGATGGAAAAATACCCCGACCTCGACAGCTTCCTGAAGAGCATGCAAGGCTGAGCCGGTCATTGGAGACAGGTGTGCCTGGGAAAACCGCCGATTGCCGCCGCCTCATCGTCGTCGCATCCTGCTGCGTGCTCGCGCTGCTGGGCGGCTGCCCGATGGACGCCGGCGCCGGGAACGCCAATGACAACAACGCCAACGACAACGCGGCGGCCGGCGACGTCGCCATCGGGCAGACCGTCGAACTCACCACGCGCCTTCACAACGCCTCCGGAACGCTGCGCGTGGTCGACGCCCGGACGCTGCAAGTCGACAACTTCACCTTCGACGGCGGCGGGATTGACGTGTTCGTCGTCGGGTCGGCCACCGGTGATTATGCCGGCGGCGTGAAGCTCAGCGCGGACCTGATTCGCGACGGCGGATACAACAACGAAACACTCACGCTGCCGCTGCCGGACGGCGTCGAGCTGGCCGACGTGCGCCACGTGAGCATCTGGTGCCAGACCGCTGGCATCTCGTTCGCCGACGCCGCGCTCAACTAGGAAGCCTCAGCGCGGCAAGCTGACACGCCGCGGCGGCCGCGAAGCGGCGACGTCGAAACTTGACGTCTCCCGCCGTTGACTTAACATAACGGGTCCCGACGGGTGATCCGCTGTGAATTCACAGGATCGGCCCGCGGCCCAGACCTGCGGCTGTGGCGGAATTGGCAGACGCGCAAGGTTCAGGTCCTTGTGATCGCAAGGTCGTGGAGGTTCGACTCCTCTCAGCCGCAATCGGTAGCAAGCACGGGCGGCCGGCGACACCCCGGCCGCCCGCCTGTTTTCGGGGGAAGGGTCGCAGGGCCGTCTGCAGGGCACGCAACGCGGCGCCCCCGATTCGAATCGTGCCGGTATCCTTCCTGTGCAGACCGGCGCCGTGCATCTGCCCGGAGGTTTACAGGTCGAGTATCATCACCCATCCCGCGGAGCGCCCGGCGCGGCGCTTCGCCGGGATGACTGATTGCGCCCGATCTTCAGTCTCGATTCGTTGGAGTACCCCCATGTGCAACATCAGATCAGCGTGGTTCATCTTGTCCGCGGGCGTCGCGGGTTGCGCGCTGGTGTTCTCATCGGTCGGCTGCGCCAAGCCGCGTGTCGCCGGCGACGGGTTCGTCATGCAGCCGGAGCTCATCGATAGCGAGCTGGCGGCGGCCCAGGAGGAGGAGCTGTTGCCGATCATCCTCGACGTTCGCCCGCAGGATCAGTATGAGACGTCACACCTCGCCGGGGCGCAGCAGATCGACGCGGCCGAATGGACCAGGCTCAGCCGCGAAGACGCCAACAGCCTGCGCGAAGTGGCGGCCTGGCAGGCGCGGGTCGGAGCGCTGGGAATCGGTCCCAAGGACGCAGTCTACATTTATGACGATGGGCACATGCTGGACGCCGCCCGCGTCTGGTTCATTCTTCAGCAGGCCGGAGTGCGAAACGCGGCCGTGATCGACGGCGGATTCCCGGCCATCTCGACGGCGGTGTCGGCCGCCCGTCTGACCAGCGCCGCCAGCCTCCCGCCCAGGCCGAAGAAGTTCGCCGTCTCCACGCGCGGCGGGCCGGTCGTGCCGCTGGCGGACGCGCAGCAGGTTCGGCGGCGCAGCGGGGACCGCACCGATCGCGTGCTCGATGTGCGCTCGCCCGGCGAGTTCAGCGGAAAAGACGCGCGAAAAAACCCGCGCGGCGGGCACGTGCCCGATGCGCTCAACATCCCGCACTCGAAATTTGTGAATGAGAACGGCCGCCTGAAATCAAACGACGAGATCCGGCGGATCCTGGAGCAGGCCGGGCTGCGTCCGGGCGAGGCGATGACGGTGCACTGCCAGAGCGGCGGGCGCTCGTCGCTGGCGGCGCTGGCGATCGCGCGCAGCGGCTTCGGTCCCGTCTCGCACTACTACATGAGCTTCGAGGAGCTCGCGCGGGATGAGAAATGCACGCTGATCGGGGCGGCGGAGAAGTAATCGGGAGAACCATGAACGCCAGGCTCGTGCTCACCCTCGTCGGCGCCGTCGCCGCTCTCCTCGCCGGTTGCCCCGGCGTCACGCCAACGCCCACGCCGGACGAGATCGATGCCATCCTGGCCGATCCGGCCCGCTTCACCCCCGCTTCTGACGACAGCCTGTCGAGTGTCGCCGCCGGGACGCTGCTCGAAGACATCACCGGCGCCGCCGGCTGCTGGGGCGTGTATTCGGCGACCGGGACGGCGGAGGACATCCGGCAAACGGAGCTGATCGAATACCTGGATATCGATTTCGACGCTGGCCGCGTGCGGCGCGTGGCGCACCAGCGCGCCGGCTCGCTGCTTCAGGATTCGCTCGTTCAGGAACTGGAGATCACGGGCATCGGCGCCGGCCGGATCGACGTCACGGCGACGTCGATCATGGCCAACAACCCGCTCACCGGCGCGTTTGAGGATTTCACGGCGTCGTACGATCCGCCGCCCGTGTATGTCCTGCACCTGTCTCGCGAAGGCGACCGCATCAAGACGCGCTTCGAAACTCCGCCCGGCGATCCGTCTACGCCGGCCGGTTTCGTCGACGGCATTGAGCTGATTCACCAGCGAATGGACTGTGTTCAGTAATCCGCGCGTTCAGGCGAATGCCGGACAGGCTGCGACGGCGCCCGAAAGGACATGAACATGAGGCTGTCCCGGAACCTGCCTGGAATCCGAGCCGCGCGCGTGAGCGAGCGGCGTTTCAAGTCTCGCTCCCTTGCGGTCGCGGCTCTGAACGGGTTCCGGGATGGCCTCATGTCAACGCGAATGGCCGTACTGACGGTGCTGGCGTTCAGCGCGGCCGGCCTGACCGCCCGGGCGGAGGACAAACCGGCGTCCGCTCCGGCCGCGACGCAGCCCGCAGCCGACTTCTCCGGCGCGTGGGAAACGGCGCAGAGTCGTCTGTGGCTTTCGCAGCGCGGCGCCGCGGTCGTCGGGCATGACGATCAGAACAACCTGATCGAAGGCGCCGTCGAGGGGCGCAAGCTGCGCTTCAGCGTCGGCGGCGGGCTTCCGGTCGGAGGCATTATCACGCTGTCTGAGGACGGGCAGTCCTTCAGCGGAGAGCTCTCCTCGCCACTGAGCGACCTGCCGGCGCTCGCCTTGAGCGGCCGCCGCCCGCTCGCCGCCAGAGGCCCGATGACCTTCGACGGCCTGTGGCAGACGAAATACGGCCGCATGCGCCTGCGGACGGACGGCCAGAAGATCACGGGAATCTACGAATACGCCGGAATCTCGAAGATCAACGGCACGCTGAGCGGCGAGCGCTTCGAATTCAAGTACGACCAGGCGGACGGTGAGAAGGGCGAGGGCGTCTTCGAGCTGACCACCGACGGCCGCGCGTTCACCGGAACCTGGAAGACGGAGACCGGCCGCGGCGGAGCGTGGGCCGGCGTGCGCGTCGAACCGGAGCCGGGCGTGAGCTGGCTCTTCGTGGTCGAGGCGCCCTGGGAAGAGTCGGTGCTGTCGCCGCCCTATTCGTACGGCGACATGCTGCGCAGCTTTTTCACGCGCGATCCGAAGGTGCGCGTGCGGCAGCGGTTCTTTCACGACGTGCCCGACCTGCGTCGCTGGTGCGCCGAAGTGCCCTTCTTCGCCGAGCCGGTCGTGCTCTACATTTCGTCGCACGGCACGGAGCAGGGGGTGATCGTCGGCAACCGCATGATCCCCACCAAGACCATCGCCGACTGTGTCAAAGAGGCCGACAACCTGGCGCTGCTGCACTTCGGGGCCTGCCAGGTGCTGGCCGGGGAGGACACGGCCAGGGTCTTTGCGGAGGTCATTCCGACCCGCCGCTTTCCCATCTCTGGCTTCGGCGTGCCGGTTGACTGGGCCGGAAGCGCCATCGTCGATTTCACCTATCTCGACCTGATGCTGTCACGTGGTTTGCCGGCGGCGGCGGCGGTCGAGCAGACCAAGCAGATGATCTCCTTCGCGCGCCCGGAGAGCGGCGGTGCGATTCCCGGCGCGGATTTGCGACTCCTGGACGCCGGGGCGAAATCCGGCGACGGAAAGTAACATGGCCCCGCCGCGCTGGAGCGCCACCCTGCCGGCCGACCTCTTCGCCGGGCTGACGGTCGCGCTGGTCGCCATTCCGCAGTGCATGGCGTTCGCCACGATCTGCGGTCTGCCGGCGGTGGCGGGTCTCTATTCCGCGGTGGTCATGGGGCTGGTCAGCGCCGCGATCTCAGAATCGCCGAAGCTTGTCGTCGGTCCCGCCATCACCGCCAGCACCATGCTGCTGGCGGTGCTTCGCACCGTCGAGCCGACCGACGCGCAGCGCTGGCCGGTCATCGCGGGGTTCACGGCCGTCCTGGTCGGCGTGATGACCATCGTCGCGGCCTGGTTGAACCTGGGGCGCTTCACGCGTTTCGTCTCGCGCGCCGTCATCCTCGGCCTCGTGGCCGGCTCCGCGGCCCTCACGCTCGGTTCGCAGCTCGCGCCGATGATGGGGCTAAGCGCCGGCCGGCAGTCCACGCTGCTCGGAATATTGTGGAACACGATCTCCCGGCTTGGCGGCGTGCACTGGCCGGCGGTCAGCGTGTCGATCGGGGCGATGGTCGTCACGCTCGTCGGCGCCCGGCTCGGGCCGCGCGTCCCGGCGGCGTTCATTGCGCTGGCGCTCAGCGGCGTGGCCGCGTGGCAACTGGAGCAGCGCGGGCTTGCGGGCGAGCTGCCGACGATCGGCGCGCTGCCCTGGAGCTGGCCGTCCTCGCTCACGCCGCGCTATGAGGGGCCGCTTTCGTCCGACCTGCTCGCCGGCGCGGCGGCCATCTGCGTGGTCGGCATCATTCAGAACCTGTCGATCGCCAAGGCGCTGGCGGACCGGGACGATCAGCGCTTCCGCCCGAAACGCGAGCTCTGGGCGCTGGGCGTGGCCAACATCGCCGCCGGCCTGCTGCACGGCTTCCCCGGCTCAGGCAGTTTCGCGCGCTCGGCCCTGAGCGATCTGGCCGGAGCGCGGACGCGCGTCTCGGGCATCGCCGCAGCCGTCGCCACCACGGTCATTGCGGCGCTGGCCGCGCCTTTGGCGCGCCACGTGACGCTGGCGGCTATTGCCGGCGTGCTGGTCGCGACCGCGATCACCATGGTGAGCTGGCGCGAGCTGACGCACGTTCTGCTGCGCGATCGCGACGACCGCGTCGTCCTGCTGACGACCGTGGCGGCCGTGTTCATTCTTCCGATCCACTGGGCGGTGTTGATCGGACTGGTGGTTTCGGTCGGCCTGCTCCTGGGCCGCGTGGGGCGACTGCACCTTTTCGAGATGGTGCGGAATCGCGAGGGGGCGTTCCGCGAGCATGCCATCGACAAAGCGACCGGCGCCAGCCGCGTCACGATGCTTCAGGTCGAGGGGCCGCTGTTCTTCGCCCACGCCGATGAGCTTGCTAGAAAGCTCCGAGCTGTCTTCCGCCGCCGGCCGGACGTCACCATCGTTCGCATGCGCCGCACGCAACAGATCGACTTTTCGGTGCTGGCGTCCATCGACGGACCGGTCCGCAGCTACCTCGCGGGCGGCGGCCATCTGCTGATGTGCGGCCTGACGCCCGCAATCCGCGAGACGCTGCGCAACAGTCCACTGGGAGCCGCCCTCGGCGCGGACAATCTCATGGCGGCCAACCGCGAGGTCTTCGGCTCGGCCCGCGCGGCGATCGAGCGGGCCCAGTCGCTGTGCCGCGACGCCGCGGACGCGCGTCCCATGTTCCGAGAGGGCGAGTCGCCGGCGGAATGACGTCTTCCGAGGCGCGACCGTGAGGGAGCGGAGGGGTAAAGAACCGCTTGCTTACGCGCGCGGCTCGGATCGCAACTCGCTACTCTTCACACCGCCGCCCACACCATCTTCACCCCCGCAATCACCAGCACCACCGCCAGCATTCGCCGTAGCGTCTGGGGCGCCATCCGCCGGCTGCCGATCCACGAGCCGCACAGCCCGCCCACGCCGGCCGCAGCCGCCCACAGGCCCGCAATCGGCGGCACCTGTTGCAGGCTGGCGACATGCCCGCCCAGCCCGGCGATTGAGTTCACCAGGATAAACGCGGCCGACACGCCGGCCGTGCTGCGCGTGTTCGCCCAGCCTGTGAGCAGCAGCAACGGACTCAGAAAGATCCCGCCTCCCACGCCCGCCACGCCCGCCAGAAACCCGACGCCGCCGCCGCTGAGCAGCGCCGCGGGCACATGAATCTCGCGCGCGGGGCGCTCGCGGAAGCTCCACGCCAATCGCACCGCCGCAACCAGCAGCGTCGCGCCGACAACCGCGCTGTAGACGCCGGCGGAGACCTTCAGCGATCCGCCCAGCCACGCGCAGGGAACGGACGCGACGGCGAAAGGCCAGAACGTGCGCCACGAAAACGCCCCGGCGGCGGTGAACTGGGCGGTCGTGATGGATGCGACCAGGATATTCAAGACCAGCGCCGTGGGTTTCATCACGGTCGCCGGCAGCCCCATAAGCGCCATCGCCGCCAGGTATCCCGACGCCCCGGCATGGCCGACGGAGGAATAGAGCAGGGCGGCGACGAGGATCATCCCGGTCAGCAAGGCGACGTCGAAATGTGACAAGGAAAATGCCCTCGCGACGGCCCGATTGAGCGTAGCGTCGGACCTCCGCGTCCGACGCTGAACTCGCCGTCGGACACGGAGGTCCGACGCTACGGGCTTGTTGAACGGCTCTAGAACGCGGCCCGCAGCGCCGTCGGGAGCATGCCGACGCTGCGGGCCAGGAGGCGGAAACACCAACCGTCAGCCGGCGGCTATCTCGGCGAAAGCGTGAACGGCATGAAGCAGCCGACGCGCTCCTTGTCGACGATCAACAGGTTCCGCAGCCCCTCCATCATCTCGCGCACTTTACCGGGCACGAACTCGTTCAGCAGCGGCAGCGCCGCGCGGACGACCGGATCAGCCGCATAGCGCCGCGGGGCGGCGGCGATTTCGAATTCGTCCTCGGTTTCTTCGCCCGAAAGCATCTTGAAAATGTCGCCGATGTCCCTGGGCTTGGGCAGCGCGTGCACCGGGCAGTCGGCGGGCAGGTCGGCCTTCGCGCGGGCAAATTTCAGCGCGTCGTGCAGGCTGCCGATCTTGTCCACCAGCCCGCGCTCCAGCGCCTGCTTGCCGGTGAAGACGCGGCCGGCGGCCATGTCGTCCAGGTTGCCCTTGATGCGGTCGCCGCGTGACGTCTTGATACGCCCCTTGAACTGGTCGTAGACGTCGTTCATGTACTTTTCGATGACGCCGCGCTCCTCGGTGGTCCACTTGCGGTTGGCGCTCATCAGCGACGCGCGCTTGCCGCGGTTGAACTCGGTGGTCGTGATGCCCAGCTTGCCTTCGAACAGCCCGCTCCAGACCAGCTTTCCGCCCACCACGCCGATCGACGCGGTGATCGTGGTCTCATCCGCGAAAATCGTGTCAGCCGGGATCGAGACGTAGTAGCCGCCCGAGCCGGCGACCGAGCCCATGCTGACGATGACGGGCTTCTCCTTGGCGCAGCGCGTGGCCGCCTCCCAGATAATGTCGCTGGCCAGGGCCGAGCCGCCGGGCGAGTTCACGCGCACCACCACCGCCTTGATGCCCTCATCCGTGCGGGCCTTCTCGAACGCCGCCCGCAGCGTGCTGCTCCCGGCTGACGAGCTGCCGCTCATGAAGTCCGGTTCGCTGCGGCCCATGACGATGCCGCCTTCGATGACGATCAGGCCCACGCCCGGCTTGGTGGGCTGCGAGGCCTTCTCCATCATCTCGCCGAACATCTGGAAGATGGCGAAGGGGTTTTCGAAGTCCAGCTTGATGCCGTCCTCGTCCTCGTACTTCTTCACCAGCTTCACGTCCTTGCCGAATTCCTTCTGGATCATGCGCTTGAACTCGGTGAAGGGCGCGACCGCGTCCACCAGTTTCTTCTTGAGCGCTTCCTGCGAGTCGATCGGGGCCGCGTCCACCGCCGCCTTGATCTCGTCGACTTTCAGATTGCGGCCCTCGGCCATCAAGTTGACCCAGCGGTCATAGATGCCGTCCAGCAGCCAGTTGATGTTCTCGGCGAAGGCCTTGCTCGGCTCGGTGCGCGTGTAGGGCTCCAGGGCCGCCTTGTAGTCGCCGCAATGCAGCATCTCCGCCTCGACGCCGATCTTGTCGAGCAGGCCTTTGTAAAAGCTGACTTCGGCGTGCAGGCCGGCGATCGCCAGCTCGCTGTATTCCGCCAGGGTGATGTGGTCCGCGGCGCACGCCAGCGCGTAAGAACCGTTGCCGGCGTAGTCGAGATAGCAGTAGATCTTCTTGCCCGACGCGCGGAAGGCCTTCAGCGCCGCCGAGACTTCCTCGATCTGTGCGAAGGACAGCATCGGCGATTCGACGATCATGACGATGGCGGCAATGTCCTTGTCGCCGGCGGCCTTGTGGATGTTTGAGACGCACTTGTGCAGCGTCTGGGCCTTCTCGCCGCCGAAGAGCACGGAGAAGTCCATCTCGCCGCGCGGGGCTTCGAGCAGCGGACCGTCGAAGCGCAGCCGCAGCACTTTCTTCTCGGCCAGTGCGAGCTGCGGCAAAGCGGCCAGCACGCCCGCGAACACGACCCAGCGGAAGGACCTGGAACGGCCGACTCTCATCACTACGTCCTCCAATCCCATTCAACTCCACCGTTCGCACGGAGCCGACCGGTCGGCCCTGCGGCGACGCGGGCGCCAGCGCCGCATCGCGTGGGCATTATAGATGGCGCGGTATCCGTATCTGTCGGAAGGGTGTCGGAAATTGTGCTGGAGTCTGAGTGATGCGTGATGAACAATTAAGAAAGTCTGTCTCAGAATGGGCGCCACGTGGGGTGCCACGGGCAGCTCGCTGCCCGTGCAGCACTGGCGGACAAGCCGCCAGTGGCACCCGCCACTGGCACCCGCCAGCGGTCGCGTCGGCGAGGTGTTGCGAGCTACAGCGTCGCCGGGAGCAGCATGGCGACAACATCCTCTGACGCGGCGCGGACCTTGACCGGTTTGGCCGGCACGCCCACGACCGTGGCCAGCGCCGGGACGTCTTCCACCACCACCGCGCCCGCGCCGATGATCGCCTCGCAGCCCACCGTGACCTTCGGCACGATCGTAGCCCCGATCCCGATGAACGCGCCCGGCTCGATCTTCACCCGGCCGGCAATCCGTACCCCAGGACAGATATGCGTTCCCTCGCCAATCATCGTCTGGTGATCGACGATGCAGCCCGTATTCAGAATCACGGAGTCGCCGATCTGGCAGTTCGCACAGACAACGGCCCCCGCCGCCACCACCACGTTTCGCCCGACCGTCACGTTATGCGCGAGCGTTGCGAATGGATGCACCGCGTTGATCAGCTCCAGCCCGGTCACCGCAATGCGCCGCGCCAGGCCGCGCCGCGTGCCGTTGTCGCCGATCGCGATCAGTACGCCGTTGATCCCGTGCTTTCGCGCGACCGCTTCAGCGTCGTCGATTCCGCCCAGCACGGGCAGTCCGTCGACGCGCCGCCCGTGCAGATCGGCGTTGTTGTCGAGGAAGCCCATGACGTCATGCTCGCCGGCCGCCAGCAATATGTCGTAAACCACGCGCCCGTGCCCGCCGCAGCCGAGAATGACCACTTGCTTGCGGCGCGAGCCGGCTCGCTTGTCGATCGTCGTCATAGCGTCACTATCGACGGGTGGCGCGCTCAAGCCGCTGCGATCAGAGCCGCGCGCGTAAGCCAGCGGTATGCGGCGGTCCGCTCCTTGACGGTCGCGGCTCTGATACACGCTTTCGGGGATCGGAACCGCGCACGCTCGATCGCGTCACAAGCACGTGGTGATTGGTTGCCGATAACTGTGGCTGTCGGTCGAAGATCAATGAAGGTTCGAACCCATGATCCGATACAACGTAAGTTCGGTAACGGGCGCACCATCGGCCGGGTCGAGGCGCGTCCCGTCCCGGTTTGACAGTCTTCGGCGTCGGTCGTTACATTCCGCAGTTGGCGCAATAGTCGCTGCTGCGGGATGTTACGTTCGATTCCGCCGCGGCTGTCCGGTGGGTAGGACCGCGTTCCCAGCGCGGCCCGGAGTGCAGGAGTCAGAGGCCATGCGCGAATGGCGGGCGCCGATCGGCGCGTGCAGCCGGCTGGTGTTGTGCGTTGCGGCGATGACGCTGGCGTCCTGCGCCGCGCTGCCGCCCAACAGCTTCCTCGATCCGACCGCGGTGGGGCAGTTTCCGCTGGAATACAAAGAGGCGGGAATTCGCCGGATTCTCACGCCGCGCGACACGCCGCCGGGCGTCGAGGGGGCGACCGAGCCCACGCCGGAAGACCTGGTTCCGAGCGAAGAGGACTATCGCATCGGACCCAACGATGAAGTCGCCGTTCTCATTGACGATCTGATCGTCGAGCGCGAGCAGTTTCAGGCGCGGCTGGAAGTGAGCTCCAGCGGATACATCCGGCTGCCGACGGTGGGCTCAATCAAGGCCGCCGACCTGACGGAGCAGGAGCTGGAGCAGGAGATCAGCGCGCAGCTCAAGCAGGCGCAAGTGCTTCCCAACCCGGTCGTTCAGGTCAGCACGCTGACGCGCCGCGATCGCATTTTCTACATCATCGGATCCGTTTCGCAGGCCGGGCCCTACGCGATCACCGTTCCCGATCTGCGCTTGCTCGACGCGATCGGCCTGGCGCGCGACATCGGCCCGGAAGTGAAGAGGCTCTACGTCATTCGACAGCAGAACGGCGGCGCCAAGACCAACGGCGTGATGGACGAAATCGACGGCGAGGAGCCGGCCGAGAAGCGCGACGACATCGTCGTGCCGCCGCCGGGAGAGGAAGAGGCCAATCCGGGCAGCTTCTTCGCCACCGTGGGCGCGCCGCGCCAGGACAAGCCGAAGGCCGGACGCCCGCCGGATGAGGATCCGGAGCTCGAAGGCCTGCTCAACCCGCCGAAGCGCAAGCCGGCGGCTGAGCCGGAGCCGCGGCAGAAGAGCTTTGACCCGGTTACCTTCGAGTTCGATCCCAAGACCGGCCAGTTGGCCGAGAAGCGGCCCGAGCCGAAGCCGGCGCAGCCTGAGCCGGGCCGGCGGACCGGGAAGAACGGCGCGTTCGACTGGGGCGACGTGCCCGAGCTGGAGCTGACGCAGCGCGTCATCGAAATCGACGCGCAGGCGCTCAAGACCGGGGACGCGCGCTATAACATCGTCATTCGCGACCGCGACATGATCCAGGTGCCGGTCGACACCGGCGTCTTCTATCTGGCCGGGCAGGTGAACCGCCCGGGCGTCTACGGCTTCAGCGGCCGCGACATCACCATCAAGCAGGCGGTGGCCATCGCCGGCGGCCTGGCGCAGCTCGCCTGGCCGCAGCGGACCGAGATCATCCGCAAGGAATCGGGCACCGACAAGCAGATCACCATTCCGATCAACCTGGACGCGATCTTCGCCGGGCTCGAAGAAGACCTCTATCTGCGCGACGACGACATCGTGAACGTGGGCACGCACATCGCCGCCCCGTTCCTCTTCATCATTCGCAACTCGTTCCGCTTCACCTACGGTTTCGGATTCGTCTACGACCGCAACTTCGCGGACAAGGACGCCTTCGGCGGACGGCAGAATCCCGAGGTTATCGCCCTGCAGAGGCGACAGCAGCGCGGCTTGCCGTTCTAGGAGCTTGTTTCAGACGCATGGCGGCCGCGGCGACGACACCCTGGCGAATCACGTTTGACCGCGCCGCGCAAATCAAGGCCGCGTTGGTGGGGGTGGCGTTCGTCGGCACGTTCTGGACGCAGCTCAACTTTTTGCCCGACCCGCACTACGGCGCCCTGGTCTACGCCTGGTTGCACGAGGCGGATTGGTCGCACGGCCCGATCATCCCGGTCTTCAGCGCGTACCTCGCCTATCTCTCGTGGGACAAGATCCGCCGCTGCCGCATCGAGCACACCTGGGTCGGCCTGGTGCTGATGCTCGTGTCGCTGACGGTATACCTGTATTCGCTCTTCCCCGCCGGCCTGCGTTTCACCGCGCTGCAGCAATTGGCGATGATGGTCTGCCTGCTGGGCGTGATCATCTATCTCTGCGGACTGCCGGTGATGCGCTACGCCTGGCTGCCCTGGCTCTACCTGTTCTTCGCCATCCCGCTGCCCAAAGAGATCTACGTGCGGCTCACCGATCCGCTGCGGCGGATGGCGGCGGTGGTGGCGACCTGGGTGCTCAGTCTGGATTCGGAGCTGCAGATCGCGCGGATCGGATCCATGCTCGAGTTTACCTATCGCGGCAAGCCGGGCACGATCGGCGTGGCCGATGCGTGCAGCGGGATGCGCAGCACGATCACGCTCTGCGCCCTGGGCGCCGCGGTTACGTTCATGACCGAACGTCCCTGGTGGCAGCGGGCGGTGATGCTTCTGTCGTGCGTGCCGATTGCGACGTTCTGCAATTTCATCCGCGTCAGCACGACCTGCTGGCTGCATATTTACGTCGATCCGAAGTACGCCACGGGCACCTACCACATGACGCTCGGGCTGGTCGTGCTGGCGATCGCGACCGTGATTTTCATGGGTCTGGGCTGGGTGCTGGATAACCTCTTTATCGAGGCGTCTGAGTCCGAGCGGGCCGCCTGACAGCGGCGAGTGAGCGGGCGCGTCGGCGCACGCGGCACAGGAGCAGGATCAGGGAATGGAAAGTCCAACGGCGACACCGCGAAGCCCCGCCTCCTCCGCCACGATGGAGGCCGAGGCGGCCGCCGCGCGGCGCACGAGCGTCGCACAGCGCCCGTTCAGCCTGCGCTATGCGATCTGCCTGGGCTTGCTGGCGACGTCGGCGGTGGGAATGCAATCCCTGGCACGCTTTCTCGGCTATCACCTGCAGAAGAAGGCGGTCCTCCTGAAGCGACCGCTGGCGACCGCGGACTTTGCCAAGCTCGCGCCGGAGTACGTGCTGCATCCGAACATGCCCGAGCCGACGCCCGAGGACGTCGTCGAATCGCTGGGAACGCGCGAATACCTGCAATGGCGGCTGGTCGACACCGGCAAATCCGTGAGCGATCCGACCGCGGTGGCGCACGTGTTCATTACGTACTACACCGGGAAGCCCGATCTCGTGCCGCACGTGCCGGACGAGTGCTATTTCGCGGCCGGATACGATCGCAAGGGTTCGCCGCACACCACGCACGCGACGGTTCGCGGCGTGGGCGCCGCGGGCGACCGCGTGCCGGTGCGCGTGGTCGAGTTCATCAAGCCGCGCCAGGCCGATTCGCTGCTCGACGACAAACAGAGCGCCGGCGTCGCCGTGCTGTATTTTTTTCACACGAACGGCGAATACTGCACGACGCGCAACGAGGTGCGGCTGAGGCAGGCAAACCCGCTCCAGAAGTATGCCTACTACGCTAAGTTCGAGGTTCGTTTCACCAGCTACCGCTTCGACAAGGCCGCTGACGTTCAGCAGTCGCTCGCCGCCTTGCCGCCGCTGCTTGAAAAGCTGGTGCCGGTGATCTTGCAGGACCATTTTTCGTGGGATGAGTTGAACGGCAAGGCGCCCAAGGCGCACGAGAGCGGCGCGAATTAGCATTGCCGCGACGTTTGTGAGGAAGGACGTACCATGGCCCGACAGCGCGTCGTCAATAAGAACCTTGTCGCACTCCTGACCATTCTGGGGATCGTGTTTTCCGTCGGCGCGGTCGGTCTGGTCACCAAGGCCCTGGGCCAGCAGGACCCGGAGAAGTGGGCCGTCACCGCCCGCGAAAAGGAAAAGGCCGGCGACCTGGAGCAGGCCATCCTGCTTTTCCGCAAAGCCTACGAAGTCAGCCACGACCCCAGCGGCGGCGGAAAGAAAGACCCCAAGTACCTGGTCGAGGCGGCCCACTGCGCTCACCAGTTCGGCGAGGTCATGCAGGCGCTGCAGCTCCTGCGGCGCGTCAACGCCGAGCGCCCCGACAATCGCGAGGCGATTGAGTCCATTCTCGAACACCTTTGGCAATTCAAGCGGTACAACGTCGGCGGAATCGAAAAGGACCTGCGTGATTTCGGCGACAAGCTGCTCAAGATCGATGAAAAGAGCCTCATCGGCCTCCTGTCGCGGGCCGCGGGCGGACTCGCCATGCGGGACGACCCGGATGCGCTGAAGACCGCCGACGAAGATTTGAAGCGCGCCATGGAGCGGGAGCCCAACAATCCGCGCGCCGCGATTCTGCGCATTGAGCGCGTTTCAGCGGGCTACGGCGTAAAGCTGCGCGACCTCGCGGCCCAGCGCGCGGGCGAGGCCCAGGCGCGCGACGCCCGCAACGAGTATCTCCGGCAGGTGGAGGACGTGCTGAAGCCCGCCGTCGCCGCCAACCCCGGCGACCCGGCCATCGTCGATCTCTATTGCAGCGTGCTGACCGAGCAGAAGCGCCGCGACGAATGGGAAGCGGTTCTGCAAAAAGCGCTGGCCGCCAAACCCGACGAGTCCGACCTCCACCTTGCGACGGCCCGCGTCCTCCTTGAGGACGCCGTGGCAACCTACAAGACCGCGGAAAAACCGAAACTCGCCGCCCAGCTCGATCGGGTGATCGCCGAGGCCGCGCGGGCGGTCGAGCTGGAGCCGGCCAATTTCGACGCCCACGCCTATCGCGCCCGGGCCATGCTGATGCGCCCCGGCGTCGCCGGCGAAGACAGCGCCGCCGATCCCAAGAACTGGGAAGCGGCGCTCTCGCTCTTCGAAACCGCTACGAAATCGCACGCCGCCCGCAGCGCCCGCCGCCGCATCGCCGAGCTGCGCGGCGAGCCGCTGCTGATGTACGTGTCGGCCTTCCGCATGAGCCTGGCCTATCCCATTCAGGCCGGCGTCGCGGACGCCCAGCAGCCGCGCGTCCTCTGGGCCCGCAAATTCCTGGAGTCGTGCGAGGCGCGCTACCCGGAGGTGCCGCACACCAGCTTCATGCGCGGCGAGTTTCACATCGCCGAGCAGAACGTGCCGTCGGCGATTCGCGCGTTTGAGAAAGCGAATCGAGATGAGGCGGCCCAGCGTGAGCTGGCGGCCGTGTTCCTGAACGTATGGGGCGCCACCCCCGCGGAGCGGCTGGCCGTTCTGTATCGCGACCACCGCCAGCCGGGGCAGGCATTGCAGTTCACCGAGGCGGCCCTGCAGACCTATACCACGCGCCTGCGGCGCGATCCGCCGGCATACCTGGTGGTCAACCGGGCCGAGCTGCTGAACCAGCTCGACCGTGCGCAGGACGCGCTCGACTACATCACGCAGATGCGCGCCGTGTATCCGGATGAGACCCGCCTGGCGGCCGCCATGGCCGAGTCCTACCGGCAACTGAAACGCCCCGAAGATGCGCGGCGCGTGCTGGGTGGATCGGAGGCCGGCGGCGTCGCGGGGCTGGCCGAGGCGCGCATCCTGGCGCTGGAGGGCGACTTTCCGGCCGCGGAGAAGGTGCTCCGCAGCGTGCTCGAAAAGGAGCCGCAAAACCGCATGGCGCTCGAAGCGCTGGTGCGCGTCTTGATCCAGCAGGAGAAGCGGGCCGACGCCGGCGAGGTCATCCGCGGCATCATCGCCAAGGAGACCGATCCCGAGCAGATCCGCATGCTCAAGTCGTTCGAGGTGGCCGCCACCGAACAGGACGCGGCGAAGCGCGATCAGCAGATTCTCGCCCTCATTCAGCAGCAGAAGGACCCGTTGCAGCGCGAAAAAGAGCTTTACAACTTCGAAGTGGGCCGAGGCGACATGGACGCCGCCCGCCAGCATCTCGACGCGGCGGAGAAGCTGGCGCCCGACGACCCGGTGGTCCAGGAGTTCCAGTACAACCTGGCGATCCGCCGCAAGGACTACGACACGGCCGGTCGATACGTGGCGAAGCTCTCGCAACTGAACTACGACCAGGCCGGCGGCGCCACCTACCGCGGTGAAATGGCCATCGCCCGCCAGGACGGCGCGGCGGCGCTGCGCGAGTTCCAGGAGGCCGAGCGGCGGCTGCCGGCGTCGGTGCAGATCAAGACCAAGATGGCCCGCGCCCTGGTGATGCTCAATCGCTACCCTGAGGCGCTGGAGTACCTGAAGCAGGGCGAGGCGCTCAATCCGCGCAACTTCGCCGTGCAGAAACTGCTCTTCATCCTGGAGCGCGAGGAAGGCGACAACGACGAGGCCATCCGCCACCTCGAAGCCGCGCTGCGGATCAACGCAAACGACCCCGACCTGGTGAAGGAGAAGGAGTTCGCCGACGAAGAGAAGGAGCCCGCCGCCGGCATCGCGCGGCGCGAGGCGCTGCGCAAGGAGAAACCTGACGACGTGGACAACCTGGTGCGCATCGGCGAACTGGCGGGCAAGCTGGCCCGCAGCGAGGGCGCCGTCGCCAACACCGCCGCAGCCGACGCCGCCCGCCAGAAGGCTGACGAGGCGTTCCAGGCCGCGTCCGCGATCAATCCCACGCACGGCAAACTCGGCCGCTCCGCGGCCCGCTTCTACGGCCCGATGAAGATGCGCGAGCCGGGTGAGAAGGTGCTCACCGCGTTCCGCGAGAAGGCCGCGGGAGGCGAGCGCGTCACGGCCGAGTTCCTGCTCGGCATGTTCTTCGAGGAACTCGGCGACGTGGCGAAAGCCGAGAGTCACTTCAAGGAGGCGGCCCGCATCGCGCCCGAGGCGCTGGAAGACGCCGACCAGAAGCGCAAGGCGAAGCTGCGCGGCCTGTTCGAGCTGGTCAACTTCTACACCCGCACGGGCCAGATCGCGCGCATGGTCGAAGCGTCGCGGGCCGTGCTTGACAATCTCGATTCCGAGAGCAAGGACGACCGCCCGCTGGTGCAGGAAGCCCGGGTTGGCATCATCAACGGCCTGCTCGAATCGCGTCAGCTCGGCGACGCCGAAAAGGAAATCGACGCGTACCTCAAGCTCTTCCCGGACGAGCCGCGCGGGCTGGTCGCCCGGGCGCGCATGCAGGAGCGCCGCGGCGACCCGCGCGCGGCCTTCGACACCCTCGGCAAGGTGATCGTCATCCAGCCCGACAATCTCTGGGCCCGCTACTCGCGCGGCGGCCTGGCCATGCAGCTTTTCCGCTATGCCGAAGCGCGCGACGACCTGCTGAAGGCCAAGGAGCTGGCCGACCGCGCGGACGAAACCTCGACCCAGTTCCGCTTTCAGCGCCCGGTGCGGCTGCGCCTGGCGGCGCTCTACGCGGTCCAGCAGCGCTACGAGCTGTCCGAAACGGAGCTGCGCGAGATCATCCCGCTGCTGCAAGGCGTGCCCGGGGCCGAGATGGACCTCCAGGACGTCGCCAGCCGGCTGATGAAGCTCTACGGCTCCATGCAGCGGCCGGAAAAGGCGGAGCAACTGGTGACGGAGTTTGCGGCCCGTTTCCCCAACGAGCCGTACTGGCCCTACCAACTCGGCCTCATGATGCTCGGGAAGAGCCAGCCGCTTCTGGCCATCGCGCACTTCGACAAGTCCGTCGCGCTTTCGCGCGGCAAGAACGCGCAGGCGTTTACGATCGCCCTGGGCGAAAAGATCCGGGCGCTGATCTCCGCCAAGCGGCCGTCCGACGCGGTGAAGGACTATGAGCAGGAAACCGCGCCGATCAAGGAAATGATTCCGGTCACGCTCAAGGCCCGCGCTTCCGCGGCCTACGCCGCCGCCGGCGACGCCGCCGCCTCGGCCAAGCTCTACGAGGAGGCGCTGACGCAGTCCGCAGGCCAGAGTCTCGACGTGCTGCGCCTGGTCGTCCGTGAGATGGGGTTCTTTGCCCCGCCCACCGAGGTTGAAGCGCAGATGCGCGCGCTCGCGGCGAAGCTGGGGGAAGATGCCGCGTCGCAACGGCTGCAGATCATGCTCTGCTGGCAGCTATTGGGGAACAACCGCGCCGAAGACGCCGGCAAGGTGATTGACGCAGTGCTGGAGCGCAAGGACCTGAAACAGGAAGACAAGCTGGGCGCGCTGATGGCCCGGGCCGCCTGTTTCGAGGCCCGGCAGCAGTGGGAGCCGGCCGAGAACGTCTATCGCGAGGTGCTGCGTGAGCGGTCCGACGACCTCGGGGCGCTCAACAACCTGGCGTACCTCCTGCTGGAGCACTCGACGCAGTTCAAGGAAGCGCTCAAGTGCGCCGAGCGCGCCCGCGAGATTCTGGAGTTCTCGCCCTCGTCGGCCGTCCTGGATACGGTCGGCTGGGCCTATTTCAAGAACGGACAGATCGAACGGGCTGAAGCATCGCTGGGTGAAGCGCTGGCGGCCGATCCTGAGGATCTGGCGGCGCTCTACCACCTGGGCGTGCTCCTGAGCGAGACGAAGCGGAGCAACGAGGCGCGCGTCATGCTCGAGCGCCTGAAGGACCAGGCCGAGCGGCAGCGAAATCAGGAATACATGACCAAGGCGGACGAAGCGCTCAAGAAGCTCTGATGCCTGAGGCGGGTCGGTCGGGAGCCGGCGCGTGCCGCGCCGCTCCGGCCGGTCCAAGCGAGGTGTGCGATGAGTACGGTTGGAGATGTCCGCGACATGGTGCGAATGGGTTCGCTCCCGTCGCCGCAGCCCGTCGGGTTCGAAACCGCGGCGGCGGCGGAGGCCGGGCCGTCCATCACCGCCGGCGACCTGTGGCGGATCGTCAAGCAGCGCAAAATGCTGGTGTTCATCACCGGGGCCGTGCTCTACACGCTGGTGGTCGGGGCGACCTTCATCACGTGGCGCTGGTACCCGGCTTATCCCAGCGAAGCCACGCTGGAGCTCAAGCCGCCGCAGCAGGATCCGATGTCGCCGGTTGAGAACACGGTTCCGCCTGAAGTCATGAAGCTGCAGCTCGAGACGGAAGCCCGCAAGATCAAGCAGTTGGACGTGCTGACCGACGTGCTGAAATTGGACGAAGTCAAGCAAACCAATTTCTACCAGTGGTATGACAGTTTTGAGGAAGCCCTCTACGAGCTGCGCGACGAACTGGTCGTCACCGCCATTCCGGATACGCAACTGATCCGCGTCCGCCTCGACTGCCGCGAAAAGAAAGAAGCCAAGCTGGTCGTCGACCGCGTGGTCGACGCATACATGAAGCGCTACCAGAGCTCGGCCCAGGACAACTACCGCAAATCCCTGCAGGAAATCGAGAACACGCGCAACAAGCTGCTCAGCGACCTGCGCAACCGCACGGCGGAAATTGAGAAATTCCGCAATACTTCGAACGTGCCGGCCATGGACGCCGAGCGCGACGTCACCGCCGCCCGCGTGGCCGAAATGTACTCGTCGCTGACCGCCATGCAGGCCACCCAGGCCACGCTTGAGGCCCGGCTGGAGACGCTCGAATTCAACCGCGGACGCGATGAGCCGCTCTCGGCCGAGCTGCGCGTGCTGGTCGAATCCGACCCGGTGCTGCGCTTCTGGCGCCAGCAGGTCGAGACGCTCGACGTCGAGATCGAGGCCCAGGTCCAGAAGCTCGGCCCCAATCACCGCGACATTCAGATTCTGAAGCGCCGCCGTGACGGCTACGCCCAGAAGGAAACCGCGCGGCGCGAGGAGCTGCTCGACGACCTGAAAGCCCGGCAGCTCGACGACGTCCGCACGCAACTGGCCGAGATACGCGGCATGGTCAACCAGGTCAATAACGAGCTCGGAGCGGTCGAAACGCGCCAGAACGACCTCGAGAAGTCGATCTTCACCTACCGCCAGCTCAACCAGGAAAAGGAACGCATCGAGAAAACGCTGGAAGAGGTGAACGAGGAAGCCGTCAAGGCGCAGCATGCCTCGGACGTCTCGGCCGGCAAGGAGCGCGGCCGCTTGCGCGTCGTCCAGAGCGCCGCCGAGGCCTTCGACCCCAGCCGCCCGAATTTCCCGCTCTATCTCGGCGGCGGCTTCGTGCTCTCCGTGCTCGGCGCCCTCGGCCTGGCCCTGCTGCGCGAATTCACCGACAAGGCGATCCGCACGCCGCTCGACGTCGCCCGTTACGGCCAGCTTTCCGTGCTCGGCTCGATCCCGCTGCTGGATGATGAAGAAGCCGACATCGAGGAAATCGAAAGCGCCACCCGCAAAGCGCCGCAATCGCTCGTCTCCGAGGCCTTCCGCCAGGTGCGCGCCCACCTGCTCTTCAGCGGTCCGATCGAGTCCCAGCGCACCTTGCTGGTCACCAGTCCCGGCGCAGGCGACGGCAAGTCATCCGTGGCGATCAACCTCGCCGTCACACTTGCTCAGAGCAATCAGCGCGTCCTGCTGATCGACTGCAATTTCCGCCGTCCCGCGATCCGCTCCGCCTTCCCCGGCACGCGGCCCGACGGAATGAGCAACGTCCTGATCGGCCAGGCCCGGCTGGAAGACCTGATCACCCGCACCGACCTGCCGAACCTCGACGTGCTCACGAGCGGCCCGCTGCCGCCCACGCCCGCCGAACTGCTCGGCTCAAAGTACATGCGGCAGCTCATCGAGGCCGCCTCGAAAATCTACGACCGCGTCATTTTCGACGGCCCGCCCGTGCTGCTCATCAGCGATGCACTGGTGGTGGCCACGCAGGTGGACGGCGTGATCATCGTGGCCCGCGCCGTGTCCAACTCGAAGGGCCTGCTGAAGCGCGCCCGCGACCAGATGGACCGCATCGGCGCCCGCGTCATCGGCGCCGTGCTCAACGGCGTCCAGGCGCGCGCCGGCGGGTACTTCCGTCAGCAGTACCGCGACTTCTACGACTACACCGCGGACGAAACGGTCCCGCGCGACGTGCTCGCTGCGCCGGCCGAGCCCGAAGTGGTCGTCGAGGACCCCCTTCCGACCGAAGAACCGCCGCCGCCGCGCGACCAGAATGTGTAACGGAAATGGCGAATGTTGAATGGCGAATTTCGAATGCCGCGCACAGGTCGCGCCTATGGCATTCGAAATTCGCCATTCGACATTCGCCATTCAGCATTCATCATTCACCTCTGACCCCTGACCTCTGAACCTTGACCTCTCCCCGCACCCTCCGCCTCACGCTCGCCTACGACGGCACGCCCTACCACGGTTGGCAGCGGCAGGTGGTCGAGCCGACCGTCCAGCAGACGGTCGAGGACGTCCTTCGCCGGCTGCTGCGCCATCCGCTGGAGGTCGTCGGCGCCAGTCGCACCGACGCCGGCGTCCACGCCCGCGGCCAGGTGGCGCACGTCCGCACCCGCAGCGATATCCCGCTCAGCAATATCCGCCGCGCCCTTTCCGACCGCCTGCCCGAGACGATCGCGCTCGTACACGCCGAGGAAGCGCCGCCCGAGTTCGACGCCATCAGCGACGCGCGCGGCAAGCTCTATCGCTACACGATCCACAATGCCGACGCGCCGCCGGCGATGCACCAGCAGTTCGGCCGCACCTGGCACGTATGGTACAGACTGGACGTCGATCGCTTGCGTGACGCGGCCACCCGGCTGATCGGCACGCACGATTTCGCCGGCTTCGCCAGCCAGGGCGCGGCGCGAAAAACCACCATCCGCACCATCCGCCGCGCCCAGGTCGCCTGCCGCTATCATTCCATTCAGATCGATTTTGAGGGCGACGGATTCCTCTACAACCAGGTGCGCAACATGATCGGCACACTGATCGAGATCGGCCGCGGGCATTGGCCGGTGCAGCGCATCGACCAGATCATCGCCGCCTGCGACCGGCGGCTGGCCGGCCCCACTGCGCCGGCGTGCGGCCTGTGCCTGCAGTGGGTCAGGTATCGCTGATGGAGCTCAAGGGCAGAACAGCTCTCATCACCGGCGCCGCGCGGCGCATCGGCCGGGCCATCGCCGTCGAGCTGGCCGGCTGCGGCTGCGACGTCGCGATTCACTATCACAGCTCCGCCGGCGACGCCGAACGCACCGCCGACGCCTGCCGAAAAGCCGGCGTGCGGGCCGAGCTGTTTTCCGCCGACCTGGCCGACGCCGGCGCGCCGCCCCGGCTCGTGCAGCAGGTGCTGGCGGCGTTCGGCCGGCTCGACGTGCTGATCAACAACGCCTCGCTCTTCGAGGTGCAGACGCTCGACGGCTGGACGGCGGCGGCCTGGGAGCGCGTGCTGCGCGTGAATCTCACGGCGCCCATCGCGCTCGCGTTCGAAGCGCGCGACGCACTGCGGACGGCCGGCGGGCGGATCATCAACCTGTGCGACGCGGCCGCGGCCCGTCCCTGGCCGGATCATCTGGCCTACTGCGTCTCCAAAGGCGCGCTGGAAACGCTGACGCGCGTGCTGGCGCGGGCGCTGGCCCCGCAGGTGAACGTGGTGGGCATCGCCCCGGGCGTCGCCGCCTGGCCCGAGGACTATGACGAAGCGACGCGCCGCCGCCTTACACAGCGCATCCCGCTGCAGCGCCCCGGCAGCCCGGAGGACATCGCCCGCGCGGTGGCGTTCGTGCTGCGCGAGGGCGACTACATCAACGGAAGCATCATCCCGATCGACGGCGGGCGACACATCGTGTAGCCGCCGCGAGCCGGCCTGTCGCGTCCGCCGACATGACGCTTCACTGAACACACAAAAACCGACGCGTCGCGCACGTGGGTTCAACGCCTGATTGTCGCTTCATAGTGGGTGCGCGCAAGACCGCGCGCGGAGGAACTCCATGCGATTACGGCGATTTGTGGCGGTGTGCTTTGGGTGTGCCTTGGCGCTGGTGTCGGGCTGCCCGCTGGGCGGCGAGCTGCAGGCGGGCGGCGACCTCAATGCGGGCGCCGGCGACAAGGACAATCCGGGACAGAACAACGGACAAGACAACGGCGGCGCGCCGCTCCCCGGCGGGGGCGCCGCGGAGCCCATCCCCGCCGAGCTGGTCGGGCCGTGGCGGACGATCCTGACGTACGTTCCGGCGTACTACACATGGATCATCGACCCCGGCGATTTTCTCGGGTCGATCGGCGTGACGTACAACTTCACCGCCGACGGGCAGTATCGCTACGAGCTCGACACCGCGGCGACCTATTTCGGCGGGATGTGCTTTCGCTCGTCGTCGTGGACGGAGTGGGGCGCGATCGGCGTCGGCGGACCGGAAATCGCGTTTGATCCGACGCGGGCGACGAATGTGGGGACCGATTCCTGCGGCGATTACGTCTTCGACGACAACGCGCCGACGCAGAAGGCGACGCTGACGTATACGCTGGAACAGGACGCGGCGGGACAGACGTTGCTGCGGCTGCGGTTTCCGTCCGGCGAGGAAGTTGTGTTGGAGCGATGCGCGGATTGCCAGTAGCGGCGCTGGCGGGTTTGACCTTCGGCCACGCCGCTACTTGAGGAATCCTGCGCCTTCGCGCAGGCGAATGGGTGCGTCAGGGACGCACCGAACCACTGCTACGAACGTCCGAGCAGCAGGGCGACGAAGGGGTTGATGTCGATGACGTCGACATGTCCATCGCCGTTGATGTCGGCGTTGGCCAGCGGGCAGCAGGGATAGAGCAACGCGTATTGTGCCGGATCGATGATCGCGGCCACGAAGGCGTTGATGTCAAGAATGTCGGCGTGGCCGTCGCAGTTGGCGTCGCCGGGGACCGGCGCGGGCGGCGACGCGAACGCCAGGCCGGCGACCGTGTCGAATCCCACGGCGCCGACGACGGTCGCCGCGCCGCTGAGGCGATCGACGGTCACGAGCGTGCTGGGCGAGCCGCCGCCGCTGGTATGCGCCGTGGCATAGAGCACGCCGGACGGCGATACCGCCAGCGCGTACAGGAAGTTCGGTTGCGGACCGAGGTTCACAGCGGCGCCAGTGACGGGGGAGATGCGCAGCCAGGCGCCGAGCGTCAGATCCGATCCGTAGAGCATTCCGTCGTCGGGGAACCAGGCCATTGCATCGACGTCGTGGGCGACGCCGAAGAGTCCGACTGTCGCGGATTGGCCGGTGGAGGGGTCGATGGTGATGAGGCGCTCAGCTCCGACGTCGGCGTTGGCGCTTCCCGCGGCGAAGAGGATGCCCGCCGGGCTGAAGGCGAGCTCTTCGACGTATTCGACCTGCGAAACGTCGCCGATCAGCGCCGCACAGGCGCTCGACGCATCGATGCGATAGAGGTCATCGTTGGCGGAGACCGCGAACAAACGCCCGGACGGGTCGGCGGACATTGCGTCGCAGCTTGAGAGTCCGGTGTTGCCGACGAGCGTGCCTGCGCCGGTGGCGGTGTTGATCGTGATCAGCTTGCCGTCGAAGCTGAGGCCGTAAAGCGTGGGCTGGGCCTGGGCTATTTGGGCGAGCGCGGCCAGGAGTGCGGCAGACCGGATGGTTCTCATGCTTCAAACCTCTCCGTGGACATAGCGTACCGGCGCGATCGTGAAGCGCATAGCAAATTTTCGCGGTACGCCGCGTAAGCATGCTCATGCCGGGTGCCATGCCGACGGCCTTCGCGTCGGCATGCGCCGGCGGTCCGGCGACGACGTAGGGTGCGTTCGGGCCGCGACGGTTGACACCAATCCGCCGCCGACCGCCAATCGCGCCCCGATCGCACCGTTCCCCGGTCGGGGCGATGGTGCGTTGGCGACAGGCCGTGTCGAACATCGACGCCGCGACGGCGCGACGGCGAGGCTACGCAGCTTTTCGCGTCGCCGTGATACCGAACCCATCGCCGTCAGCCGAAAACACTGCTCGCAGAGCAGTGGCACACGAATCGTCACTCGTTTCGGACGCTGTTCTGACAGTGCCACCCCGCCCCGGTTGCGTCAAATTGAGCTTTGGATGGTGACGTACCGCATTGATGTGATGTAACGATGATTCCCGGATGGTGCGTTCGCGGCGCGGCGGAGCGCATCGAGCACGCATGGCGCGGCGGCGCGACGGCGACGCATGCTACGCGGCCACCCAGCTCCGGGCGTTCGCAGCATTGACGCGCCGCTGCGGGCGGCGCAGAATCATGACCTCGAAACACTTCAAGTGAGGCGATGACATGTTGCGGCGGCGAACTTCAGCAGTAGCGTTGATCGCGCTGGCAGGGTGCGTGTCGGACGAGGCACACCGATACTATGCGACCGACCGTTTTCCCGAGCGCCCCGAGTCGGACGTAGAGGTCTTGTATGCGGCACCGTCCGAGCCGTACGAAGTCATCGCCGATTTTCAGGCGCGCCGCGCGGACGAGGCGTACATGCGAAAACAGGCAGCGAAAATCGGAGCGGACGCCGTGATCGTCGGGACGTACGGGGGGTACCGCTCCAAGGGTGACGATTGGGCGTCGCAAGATAAGCACAATGACTCGTACACGCGCATCACGGGGACCGCGATCCGCTACAAAAGGTGACAAATGAAAAAGCTGATTGGCTGCATTCTCCTGACAACACTCGCAGGCTGCGCAACTGTCGATGTGACCAAGACCGCAAAGGGGTTCTACTCGCCGACTCGGCCCGACGATGTCGAGATTCTCATGTCGCGCCCAGATCGGCACTACACAGAGCTAGCGACCGTCTCGACGACAAACTGGGATCCAAGCGAAACCGCCAAAATGCACAACGCGATACGCGCCAAATCCGCGCCGCTTGGGGCACATGCCGTCGTAATCACCGACTCAGGAGTCGTCGTCGTTCGCAACTCCCCAAAACTCTGGGCGACGGGCTTCGCGCTACGATTTGGCGATGTCGGCGACGCATCGGGTAATTGACGGACGGGGGGGGCATGCGGCCTTTGGCGAGCGTGCCCGCTTGCACCTGCAACGTCGATACCGGGACGAAGAGCACGACTGCCAGAGCTCGTAGCCATGCCACTCGGTGTGCCACCCGCCGATCGTTCAGGGGGCGGGTGGCTTGGTGGAGCGCCGTGGGGTGTTCTTGTGTAGCGTGCGGGCGGCGGTCTCCAACACGTACACTGTCTGAACGAGATTCTCGACAATGTCCATGACACGATTGACATCCGCATCATTCGAAGCATGCCCTCTGTGTGTAGCGGCATGTCCTGCCTCTATTGCCGCCGCCAAGAACTCACGACTTGCTCGACTGATGTAATCTGCTTTCTGCATCTCGGAGAGTTTTTCGGCAAATGTGCCTTGATCTCCGACCTTGTCGAGCAGCACCATATCGATGATCGCGCGTGCTCCCATCATGGCCAGACGGTTGCTTCCCGCATGGAGCGCTGCGTATACTTCGTGAAATAGGGAGACCAAGGCGCGGTTGATGGCCGGAGCGCTAAGACCAACTAGCCCTGACATCCATCTGGGCTTGGGGCGGGTGACTGCTGGCGGGAAATAGGTAGCCCTGCGTTCGGGATCACCGGCAACATGAAGTGTCGAGCGCAGCGTGATGTTCTCACACCCGCAGCATTTCAGCATCTCGTAATAGGTATGTTCCCAGTAACCGAGGCTGCCGTCCGGGTTTTCCTCGTTGTACTCTTGCTTTTCTACCGCGACGACGAAGTGCCGCGTTTCGCGGAGGCATTGATTGCAGTGCGCTTTGACGATATTGGCGTCGGTCATGGGAGGCTTCAAGAAAAGTGTAGCCTCACAGAGTGGATCCGTGAAACGAATCTCAGCAACCGCTCGCGCCCACCGGAATACGTCCGCCAACGCCGCAACCCCCGGGCTTGCGCCCGGGGCTACATTCCGTCGCCCCTGCGGGGCTAATCGCGGTGGCGGCGGTGATGTTTGCTGTCGTCGTTGTCGTCATCGAGTGGCCGTCTCAGCACGCTCCCCACCCGCACGAATAGCACTTCCGACAGCCCTCCTGCAGCGCCAGCGGGCCGCTGCCGCATTCGGGGCATTTCAATTTGTAGTGCGGGGCGGCGTCGTGGGTGTGCTTGGCGGGGAGGGTGAAGACGCCGCTGGAGTCGTCGCGGACGTCGAGAGCGAGCGCGTTTTCGAGCTGCTGGGCCTCGGCGATGAGCGCGTCGAGCGCGGCGGGGCTGGCGTCGGCGAGGTAATCGGCCGCGGGGTCGAAGAGGCGGACGCTGTCGAGCGTCAGGCGGTCGGCGGTGAGGATATCGGCGACAGCCGCGGCGGGCGTGTCGAGCAAGGCGGTGGCTTGGCCGTACGCCGCCACTGCTGACACAGCAGTGGCACACGGATCGATCGCTGCTGAGACGGCGATGGCACAGGGGGCACTGGCGGGCAACCCGCCAGTGGCACCCAGGCTGCCAGTGGCACCCGACGAACGGCCGACTGGGACGTCGGCCGCTACGGGACGGCCGACTGGGACGTCGGCCGCTACGGGACGGCCGGCAGGGGCGCCGGCCGCTACCGTGTGTTTGCCGTTGCCGTTGCCGTTTCCATTGCCGTTCCCGTTTCCATTTCCGGTGCTTGAGAGCGGGGCGTCCAATCGCGATTGCACTGCTGGCACAGCAGTGGCACATGGTGATCGCACTGCTGAGACAGCAGTGGCACACGCCAGAACCGCTTCCTCACGGGCGCGGCTCGGAAGGTCGCGGCTCGGAAGGTCGCGGATCGGAAAAGCGGGTGCGGCGGGCGCCAAAGGCATGGCGTCGACGGTGTGATCGGCCGCCGTCGCCATGCGATCCGTCGGCGGATGCGGGTTCGTGTGCGGCGGGGCGGAGGGGTTGCTGAGTTCGGCGGGATCGACTTCGCCGAGCAGGATGGCGCGCAGACCGAAGCGCTCCTTGGCGCGCATGTACTTGCTGAGGGCGGCGGAGAGGCCGTCGGGCAGGGACATGATGCGGCCCAGGCGGGTCGGGATCTGGAGCGACGAGCCGATGCCTTCCCACTGCTTGATGAGATGTTTCAGGCTGCCGCCGGCGCGGAGCCAGAGGGAGCCGGCGCGGCACATGCCTTCGAGGTCGCCGTTGGCGACGTCGCCGCCCTTGCCGAGCTGGGCGAAGACCTCCAACTCGCGACCGCTGCGCGGGTCGACCGTCAGCTTGACGTGCATGTTGCCGAAGGGGGTCATCTGGCGGATGCGGATGCCAGAGACGATCTCGGGGAGGTCCATCGGCTCGATGTAGGGGGCGGTTCGGGGGGGGAGTGGAGCGGTCGCGGGGGCGCCCGGAAGGGTCTGCTTTTCGGCTGCACTGGCGGGCGAGCCGCCCGTGGCACCCGGCGGTGAAATCGCGGTCGCGGCGGCGACGGGCACTGCGGAGACAGCAGTAGCACACGTGCCGACAATTGGAGCGTCGCCGGCGGCTGCGCTCGCTTGCGCTTCGCGTTCTGACAGCGCAGCGCCGCTCGCGGGCTTCGTGCCGGAATTATGACCTGACCCGTTGCCGGCGGCCGGCACTGCTGACACAGCAGTGGCACACGGGGCCGGCGCGGCTGCGACAGCAGTGGCACACGCGACGGGGGCACTGGCGGACAAGCCGCCAGTGGCACCCGGCGCCCCGCGCCCCGCGCCCTGCGCCCCGTTTTCTGTTCCCTGTTCCCTGTTCCCTGTTCCCTCAGCGACTTTTCCCGTTCCCTCGTCCTTCTTCAGCGCCATCGGCTGGAAGCTGCGGCAGCCGTCGCGGTAGACCGTGACGCCCTTGCAGCGCAGGGCGTAGGCGAGCTTGTAGATTCTCTCGACGTCGTCGCGAACAGCGGCGTTGGGGAAGTTGATCGTCTTGCTGATCGACGAATCGCAGTGCCGCTGGAACGCCGCCTGCATCTGCATGTGCCAGTCGGGTGTGATGTCGTGGGCGCAGACGAAGACGTGGCGGATGTCGTCCGGAATCTCGGCGATGTCGTGCAGCGTGCCTTCGCGGGCGATGCGCTCGAGCAGGGCGTCGCTGAGAAATCCGCGCGCGGCGGCGACGGAGCGGAACGTGTCGTTCACCTCGACCAGCGGCTTTTCGCCCTGCTTCTGGCCGCGGAGAACGTTGCGGATGAAGGCCAGCGAGAACATCGGCTCGATGCCGCCGGAGCAATTCGCGATGATGCTGATGGTGCCGGTAGGCGCGACGGTGGTCACCGCGGAATTGCGCATCAGGCGGTTGTGCTTCAGGTGCCAGATGCTGCCCTTCCAGTTGGGGAAGCAACCGCGCGACTTGGCCAGCTCTTCGCTGTAGTTGTGGGCTTCGTCGTTGACGAACTTCATGAAGCGCTCGCCCCAGGCGACGCCCTGGTCGCTGTTGTAGGCGACGTTCAGCTTGTACAGCGCGTCGGCGAAGCCCATGATCCCCAGGCCGATCTTGCGGTTGGCCTTGCAGATGCGGTCGATCTCTTCGAGCGGGTAGTTGTTGGCGTCGATCACGTTGTCGAGGAAACGCGTCGAGGCGTGCACCACCTCGCGCAGCCGGTCCCAATCGATGCTGGCCTCCGGCGTGCACGCCTTGCGGATGAAATTGCCGAGGTTCACGCTGCCGAGATTGCAGGCTTCGTAGGGCAGAAGCGGCTGCTCGCCGCAGGGGTTGGTGGCTTCGATGCGGCCGACGTGCGGCGTGGGGTTGTGTTCATTGATGCGGTCGATGAAGACGACGCCCGGCTCGCCGGTCGCCCAGGCGTTATCGACGATGATGTTCCAGATTTCGCGCTTGGTGTAAACCTTGCCGCGCAGCTCGGCGGGCAGGTCGCCGGTAAGGCGCGGCGTGCCGTAATAGCGTTGCCCGGCGTCGGCGGGCGGCTCGACGCAGTCGATCTCGATCAGGCTCCGGATGTCATATTTCCAGATGTCGAGATCGCGCGGCATGACAAACGCCTTGCCGTTACGCGGGTTGCGGACGACGTGCGGTGCGTCGGCGTCGGAGATGTAGTCGTCCATCCACTGGTCGGTCACCTTGACCGAGATGTTGTAGTTCGTGAATTGCGAAAGGTCCTGCTTGGCGTGCAGAAACTTCAGGATGTCGGGGTGATGGATGTACATCATCCCCATGTTGGCGCCGCGGCGGAAGGCGCCCTGCTGGATGGCGTTGGTCGCCTCGCTGAAGGCCTTCCAGAAGGTGATCGGGCCGCTGGTGGTGCCGCCGCTGCTGGCGATGAAGTCGCCGGTGGGGCGCAGCTCGTCAAAGGCGAAACCGGTGCCGCCGCCGGCCTTCTGGATCAGGGCGGTGTGTTTGATCGAATCGAAGATCGCGCTGACGGAGTCGCGTACCGGCAGCACGAAGCAGGCGGACAGCATGCCCATCTCGCGACCGGCATTCATGAGCGTCGGCGAGTTGGGCATGTAGTCGCCGCTGGTCATAAGGGCGTAGAAGCGATCTTCCCATTCCTGCCGTTCCGGCTCGGGCGCGCCGTAAGAGGATTCGACGGCAGCGATGGCCCTGGCGACGCGGCGAAAGAGGTCCGCCGGCACTTCGACGCATTCGCCGGCCTCGTTTTTCTTCAGGTAGCGGGCTTCGAGCACCTTGCGGGCGTTTTCGGTGAGCATCGGGATTTCGTCGATCGTGTTCATATTTTTGGGGGCGCGGCCACACGACGGTTCCATCCGCGAATTCCTTTTCTTTGGATGTTGGACCAGGACTGGTTGAAACTAAGATGGGTGTCGGCGCGCGGCGTCGGCACTCATACGACGATGTCCCCGGCGATCCGGTATCCACCAGATTTTGGGGGCAACATCAAACATAGCCCAAGATATTGTAGTCGTCAAACGACCGATGTATACTTTATCGGATTTATCGTAATCCAATAAAACACAATATGTTGCGCCACATGCGGGTGCCACTACAACCGGTCGAATTGTTAAGACGATTCCGCCGGTCGGCCAATCCGGAAATGCTAACTTCTTCATAACTTGGCGGCGGAAACCGGCGGGATGGTCGCGGGGAAACATGCAGCTTGTTGCACGAAGCTGCCGAGCGAAGATAATGACGTAGGGCTGCTAATCCCAGGTGGACCGGAGTGCCACGACGATGTGGGCGTTTAAGACGATGTGCGACGAGTTTTTCGTAACCTCGCGGCTGAATTTCAAGCTGGAGCTGAACCCGTCGCGCGAGACCCTCCTGCACTTCTGCGAGCAGATTCGCAAGGCCTTTCCGCGGATGTCGCGCCTTCGCCGGCGGCAATCCGGCGGCGTCGTGCTGGATGAGGAGGATGGCGCCGAAGACGCCGCCCGTCGCTATGTCCGCGTCGAGCCGATGTCGCTGCGATTCGGCATATTCGGCGCCGACGATCGGCTCTCGCTGGAGCGGCTGGCGGGCGTGGTGCTGACCCAGGCGCCGTTTCATCTGAGCCTGAGCGATCTGGACTACGACCAGTTCGAAGTGATTTTCGGATTTGACCTTGAATATCGCGGAAATCACGACGAGCTGGTGGCTGAGACGCTGCTGTCGGATCATCCCCTCGTCGCCGGCGTGACGCCGCCCGGGGCGCGCACCATCGATTGCCAGCCGTTCATGGGTTTTGCGCTCGATGAGGACTGCACGACGCAGGCGTTCATGGACGTGAAGAGCCGCACGTCGACCTTCGAGGTGCGCTCGAACGAGTATGAGCCGAACATCATCACCATCTACGCGACGGTCCGGCGATACATGACGTCGCGCTTCGCCGGCGACTTGATCAAGCTGCATCATGAACTGCTCCTGGCCGCGGAGAAGTTCGCCGGCCAGCGCGTCCTGCCGCACGTCGTGCAGCCGCTGGCGGCGGCGATCGCCAGCCGGCGCTGAGCAGGCGTGAGCAGCCGCGATCCGTCCGGACCCGCCGCGCCAAGCGGCGCGGTGACGTCTGCGGCCTGCGGGGCGCCGATCGCTGACGACCGTCAACCCGCCGCTTGGCGCGGCGGGTTAGGAAAGATGCCGCCAATCGCAAGCTCTATCGGGGTGCGCCCGTCCGCCGCCGCGCCGCCCCGCCGCCGCACCGCCCGTCATTCATCGACTTCACATTTCCGCCGGCGTATAATGCCAGGCGCTATTTCGAACTGCACAAATTCGCCGCCAGCCGCATCCGGAGTGAGGAGAAAGGGCATGAAGCGCGCCGTGTGTCGCCAGGGGGGTCGATCTGGTTTCCTTGCCATGCTCGCGGTCGTGACCGCCACGATTCTGCTGGGCATGCGCCCGCCGCCGGCTCGGGCTCAGCTCCCGACTGGATTCATCGAAGAAACGGTTATCGGCGGCTTCAACCAGGCCGCCGGATTATGCTTCGACGGTCAGACGCGGATGTTTGTGTGGGAAAAAGGCGGGGTCATCTGGCTGGTTGAGAACGGCGTGCGGCGGCCGACGCCGGTGATTGATCTGAATCAGGAAGTGTACGCGTTCTGGGACCACGGTTTGATGGGTGTGGCGCTCGATCCGGACTTCGCCGCCAACCGCCGCATCTACCTGCTGTATCCGGTCGACTGGCAGTGGTATGTCACGGGTGGGAATCCGAATCCCAACCTGCTGGACCTGGTGCACGACACGTTCGGCCGGCTGGTGCGATACACGCTGACGCCGCAGTACGTGGCCGACCCGGCCAGCCGCACGATTCTCATCGGCCAGACGCACGCCGACGGCATCCCGCAGACCAGCGGCTCGCACTCGGTGGATACGCTGGCGTTTGCGGATGACGGAACGCTGCTGCTCAGTTGCGGTGACGGCGCGATGTGGTGGGGCGCCGACACGGGCGGCGCGCGACCGGCGCAGTTCAGCACGAACACGGCGGAGGCCGATGGCATTCTGAGCGCGGCGGAGCAGGTCGGCGCTTTCCGGGCACAACTGCTGGATTCACACAACGGGAAAATCCTCCGGCTTGACCCGCAGACCGGCGCCGGCGTTTCGAGCAATCCGTTCTACAACGCGGGCGATCCTGATTCGCCGCGCTCGCGCGTCTGGTGTCTGGGCTTCCGCAATCCGTTTCGGTTCTGCATTCGCCCCGGCACCGGCAGCACGGATCCCGCGGACGCGGATCCCGGCACGCTCGTGGTCGGCGACGTCGGGATGGATACCTGGGAGGAGCTCAGCGTCGCACGCAGCGCCGCGCGAAACTGCGGCTGGCCGCTCTTCGAAGGGTTGACCAATCACGCCACGTACGCAGCCACGAATGTCAATAACGTGAGCGCGATCAATCCGCTGTATTGCACCGGTGACAACCCTGACACGTGCGACCCGGCCTGCATGCGCCCGTACTTCTATTTCCGCGAGCTGCTGGTGCAGGAAACGCAGCTCACGCCGAGCTGGCCTAATCCGTGCAATACCGGACAGCAGATTCCGGCGAGTGTGTGCTTCATGCACACGCGGCCGGTGATCGAATGGCGGCATGGGACCGTTCAGACGCGCGTACCGATCTTTCTGAGCGGCTCGGCGGTCGCGATCGACATCGGCCATCCGCTGTCAAATGTCTCCGGCACGGCTTTCAAGGGCGCCACGGCGGTGGGCGGCGTGTTCTACTCCGGCAACAAGTGGCCGGTGGCTTATCAGGGCGGGTATTTCTTCGCCGATTCGGCCGAGGGATGGGTCCGTTCAGCGGTGCTGAACGCGGCGGACGTCCTGCTTTCGGTCAGCCCGTTCGCGCCGTCGGCCCCGGGAACGCGCGTGCCGGTGTGCCTGGCGGCCGATCCGCAGGGCTACGGGCTTTACTACGCCCATTTCGCGTACGTCGCCGGCTCGGGCCAGATTCGAAGGATCACTTTTGACTGCAACGGCAATGGCGTGGGCGACGACCGGGACATCGCGCTGGGCAGCAGCGACGACTGCAACGCGAACGGAATTCCCGACGAGTGCGACATCGCCGGCGGCGGCAGCGCCGATGGCAACGGCAACGGTGTGCCGGACGAGTGTGAGCAAGTCCTGGGCGACCTGAACTGCGACGGGGTCGTCAACGTGCTCGATATCAACCCGTTTGTCCTGGCGCTGTCCGATCCGGCGGCGTACGCGCTGCAGCACCCCGGCTGCAACATCCTGAACGGCGACATCGATGGCGACGGGATGCTGACCGTGCTGGACATCAACCCATTCGTGAAGCTGCTTGCCGGCTGAGGCCCGCGCGGCCTGAACGTCGTTGCCGCACATCCGAATGCTCCACCGCTCAAGTGTGGGAGTCATGCCCACGGCAATTGCGTGGGCATGGCGCCCAACACCGACCAGTAGCGGCCGGCGCCGCCAGCGACGCGGCGGTTCGTCGGGTGCCGCCGCGGCGGTATAGTACCGCTTTGCGTATGCCTGCTCGCGGAGCGGCGTGGAGAGTTGCATGCCGACCGGTCGACCGATGGTCTCCGTCATTGTCCCGGCTTTCCAGGAGGAGGAGAGCCTGCGCTGGGTCATTCCGTGGTTCATCGAGTCTCTTTCGACCCAGAGGCGGCCGTTTGAGCTGATCGTGGTCAACGACGGCAGCCGCGATCGCAGCGGGGAGCTCCTCGACGAGCTGGCCGCCGCCGAGCCGCGGCTGCGCGTGATTCACCTGGCCCGCAACTTCGGCCAGACCGCGGCGATGATGGCCGGCTTCTGGGCGGCGCGCGGCGACATCGTCGTGCCGCTCGACGCCGACGGCCAGAACGACCCCGGCGACGTGGAGATGCTGGTCGACAAGCTCGAAACCGGCGGTTACGACCTGGTCAGCGGCTGGCGAAAGGACCGCAAGGACCCGTGGCTCAGGTCGTTCGTGTCGCGCGTCGCCAACGGCATCATCAGCCGCATCACGGGCGTGAAGCTGCACGACTACGGCTGCACGCTGAAGGCGTATCGGGCGCACCAGATTCGCGACGCGCGGCTCTTCGGCGAGATGCACCGCTTCATCCCGGTGTATGCGTCGATGCACGGAGCGCGCATCTGCGAGGTTGTCACGCGGCACCACCCGCGAAAGGCGGGGCGGAGCAAGTATGGGTACGGGCGCATCATCCGCGTCACGCTGGACCTGATCCTGGTGCGGATGCTGCAGAAGTACCGCACCAAGCCGCTGCACTTTTTCGGCAAGATCACGCAATGGTCATGCGTGGCGGGGTTGGGCTGTTTCGGGTTTGCGGCGGCGCAGGCGCTGTGGTCGAGCGATCCGTGGAAGGCGTTCTGGGGCAAGGCGCCGCTGGTGGGCATCCTGTTTTTCATGCTGGGGTTCTTCGCCGTGATGCTCGGGCTGGTGGCGGAGCTGGCGATGCGCGCGTCATACGAATACAACGCGGGGCGGTATTGGGATGAGCGGCGGCGGGTGAATTTCGGGGCGGAAGCGCCGCGCGGCCCGGCGGGCGTGGCGCAAGGGCGGATCGCGAAGGTGGATGAGGTCGCGGGGTAGGCGGTCTCCGCCCGACAAGCGCGGGGATTACGGCGCGAGAAACGAAGGCGGCGGACGGGCTGCGATGGCCCCGTTGCAGGATACGTTCGTTGTTCCTAACATACGCCGTACAAATCCGCGTGACACGCTGTTGCGCCGGAGAAAGCCCATGCCGAGCGAGCGACTGAACGCAGACAAGCCGGAACGGTGGAAGGCGGACATTGCCGCGTCGGTGGACCAATTCAACGCGTGGTTCATGCGATTCGCACCGCGGACGTTTCGCGAAAAAAGGGTTGAAACCACTCAGCAAGTCCGCGAAGCCCTTGCGGGCATGCGTGACTTGCGTGCAATTGACGCAGCGACGCTTCGCGCGAACCCGGCGGCGCTGCCGACGTTGCGAATGTGCACGGCGCCACCGCTTGCCGTGGATCGGTTGATTGGTCTGGCGAAGGTGAGGCGAAGTCTGGTTGGGCGGCTGGAAGCGGGGAAATTGCCCACCCGAACTTCGGGCGGCGCGCTTGAATCGGAACTCGAGAAGTTGTGCAAGGTGCTATCGCAGTTGTTGGACCGGGACATCTTCCCATGGCTCGCCGTGAGGGATGCGCCCACGGCCCGCGATTGGGATCGAGCCGCAACGATTGTGGCTGATCGGCTATGTGGCGCGACGGCAAATCCGATCATCCGGAACGCGCAGGAACAGCGGCAGCTTGAGTTGATCGGCCGATGGCTCAGGAGTCGCGGATATCGATTGAAGCCCCATCCGCCAAGGATGGCGATCACCGACATGGAGCCAGGCACGTACTCGATTCGGACAAACCTGATCGTGGGCACGACGGTCAAAGTCAATATTCCAATTGACGTCGTCGTTCAGCCCAAGAAGCTGCTCGCCGATCGACTGCCGATCCTGCTCGAATGCAAGTCGGCGGGTGACTTCACGAACACGAACAAGCGCCGGAAGGAAGAAGCCGCCAAGGTCCACCAGCTTCGGGCGACGTTCGGGGGGAGCGTGTGCTTCGTATTGGTTCTCTGCGGCTACTTTGGAGCGGACTACCTGGGCTACGAGGCGGCTGAAGGCATCGATTGGGTATGGGAGCATCGCATCGATGATCTTGCGAGGTTGAGCCTATGACTCGCGGCAGCGCGAACCTTGTCGCCGACGCAGAATCAAGGCGAGAAGCCCTCCAGTCGGCGTTGGACGCGCTGAAGTCGGCGGCCGAGCGAAATCGGCTCGGCCAATTCGCGACTCCGAATCGTCTCGCCGTCGAAATCGCCCGATTTGTCGGCGGCGTCATCGGCGATCAAGCGGGCGGGCTGCGGTTTGCCGACCCGGCGATCGGTTCGGGTAGCTTCTTTTCAGCAGCACTACGCGTCTATGGCCAACGGAGAATCAAGAGCGCTATTGGGGTCGAACTCGACCGCGCGTTCGCTGACGCGGCTCGCGACCTGTGGGCCAGTCACGGACTCGAAGTGCACGAGGGCGATTTCACCCGCATGGTCGCGAATGGGCTGCGGCCGGCAACCCCGAATCTGATTCTGGCGAACCCGCCCTACGTGCGGCATCATCACATTCCGCGTGAGGACAAGGAACGGTTGCGGGCGCTCGTGCGCGGGCTCATCGGGATCGAAGTGAACGGGCTGGCCGGGCTTTATGTCTACTTTCTACTGCTGGCGACGGCCTGGATGGCGGATGGCGGCCATGCGGCGTGGTTGATCCCGTCGGAGTTCATGGACGTGAACTACGGGGCAGCGCTCAAGCGGTATCTCTGCGATCACGTGACCCTGATTCGCATCCATCGGTTCGATCCGAACGACGTGCAATTCGGCGATGCGCTGGTTTCGTCCGTTGTCGCGGTCTTCCGAAAGTCGCCGCCGCCTGCGGGCCACACGGTTGAATTCACGTTTGGCGGAACACTCGAAGCGCCCGCTGCATGCGATCGCATCTCGATCGAGCGGCTGCACACGTCGCGGAAGTGGACGGTTTATCCAGGTCATGCACGGAATGATCGCCTGACGCTTACTGACGAAAGCCTGCCGACGCTGGGCGACTTCTTCCGCATCCAGCGCGGCGTCGCGACAGGTGATAACAAGTTCTTCATTCTGGACCGCACCGATGCACGGCGCCGCAGCCTGCCGGCTGACATGCTCCGACCCATCCTTCCGAGTCCGCGATTCCTCAAAGAGACGGTCATCGAGGCCGAAGACGACGGATATCCGGCGATCGAGCGGCAACTGTGCCTGATCGACTGCAATGAGCCGGAGCCGGTTCTTCGGCGGCGTCACAAAGCCCTGTGGGATTATCTGCAAACGGCTGACGCCCGCGGCGTGAGGGATGGATACCTGGTGGGCAAACGAAACCCGTGGTATCGACAGGAGCGTCGGGAGCCGTGCGCGTTCCTGTGCACCTACATGGGCCGCGGTTCCAACGAGAAGCAGCCGTTTCGCTTCATTCTCAATCGCTCGCAGGCGATCGCGACGAACCTGTATCTCATGCTTTACCCGCGCGGCGGACTTGCGACGATGCTGCGCGCTCATCCGCATCGTGCCAACGACGTGCATGAGCTGCTGACGCACATCACCGGGCACGAACTCAGGGGGGAAGGTCGTGTCTACGGCGGCGGATTGAACAAGATCGAGCCGCGCGAGCTGGGCCGCATTTCGGCGGTCTCGCTCGTTCAGCGATGGCCGGAACTGGGCGGGCAGTGCGGATGTCTTGAAACGGGAAGCTTGTTTGCCGAAATGTGAGCCGGGCCGCGGACGCGCGTGATGCTGCCGGAGCGCGGGTGTCGTTACGTGAAGTTCTGCGAAGCCACGTCATCCTCGGTGGTTTTGCGCCTGCATGGTCCAAGTCGAGATTCCCCGAATCGCATCGTCGCCGGTGGAGATTACTCTTCAACGAACAACGTTGCGAGCTGGCACTGCTCAACGTCGTTTAACTCGATCGACCGTTGCAGTTCAGCCTTGTTGGGCACGTGGGCGATCACGACATAGAGCGCGTGGTTGCCGGCAACCGCCTTGGCCGGGACCGTGATTCGCGCGCGTGCGCTCGCGCCGCGCGTCCGGGGATGCCGTCGTAGAACGTCGCGAGCAGTTGCTGCTTGGTGCGGATGCCCGCGACCAGTTGATGGCCCTCGGCGCCGGCAATCGTGTAATCGAAACGCAGCTCGACCTGCCCGCCGGCGCGCGGCATGGCCGGCGTGTGAGCGAGATTCCAGAATCGGAATCGCGTGTACACCTCGCCCGCACGGCCCACCGCTTCGATCTGCCACGCAGGCTCACGCGTCAAACACGCCGCGACCGATGGGCCGCCGACCAGAAGCGCCAGCACCGCGAGCAGAATTCGCCGGCGGCTTCGCCGGCGTCGTGCGGCCAGTCCGCGGATGTGGGCCAACGCGGGCAACAGCGCATCGATTCCCTGCAGGCGCCGCGACGGATTGGGGTGGCAAACGCGGTTGCACAGCCGCAGCGACTCGGCCAACTCGGCCGTCGGGTGTTCCAGCAGCTCGACGGGCAGTGACGGGAAATCCGCGGCGCCGCGGCCGCAAAGCAACTCATACAGCACTTTGCCCAGGGCGTAGACATCGTCGGCGGCGCCTTCGGGTGCGAGATAGGCGGGCGTTCCGGCGCCGGGGCGCTCGTCCGATCGGCGATTGAGCAGGCTCACGTCCGAGAGCTTCGGTTCGCCGTTTACAAACAGCACGTTTTCCGGCTTGACATCATTGTGCGCCAGCCCGTGCGCGTGAAGATGGCGCACCGCCGCCGCGAGTTTCTCGACCAGCTCCGCCGCGGCGCGGGCGTTCATCCGCGCGTTGGGCCGAATCCGTCGCCGCAGCGTCGCCGGCTGGTAGCCGCTCTCGTCGCCGGCGTTGTCGGCGACCTCCATGGTGTAGTAGAAACACGCCTCGGTTTCACCGACGGACAGAATCTGGAGCAAATGAGGGTGGTTCAGGGCCGCTGTTTGGTAGCGGCGCACGCCGGCAATGTCGAGCGCCGCGCGCCGTCCGTCGGATTTGAAGACGACCTTGACCGCGCGCAGGACCTGGGACGCTTCTGGCGTTCGGCGTCCCGTGCAACGGCGACGCCGACTGTGACGGCCGTGTGAACGTGCTCGACATCAACGCGTTTGTGCTGGCGCTATCCGACCCCGCGGGCTACGCCGCGGCGTACCCCAACTGCAGCGTCCTGGTCTGCGACACAAACCTGGACGGCGCCGTCGACGTGCTTGACATCAATCCATTCGTCAGCCGCATCCTCGGCGGATAGGTCGCCTGAATGAAGTTCGGGCCGGGGAGTGCGACGATCCAGCAGCGGCACGCCGCCGGCCGGATCGCACTCTCCGGCCGAGCCTGCCTGCATGCTCCGTCAGCATCCACTGGGACGGGTCATCCCGCGAGGATGGCGCGCCCACCCGCCCGCGCCCCTTGACGCACTTTTACCGCGCTCGCTAGGATACTCGGCCCAACGTGAATGGCCGGTCGTGCCTCTCACGGGCCGCGAAGTCTGCGGCCTCGGAGAGACTGTCCTCGCCCCGCGTTGCGGATGGACGCGTGCAGCCCGAACGTCCGACGGATCGGCTGGTTGAACAGCAACGGACCCTCCTCGTCCGCTACGGCGGACTGGGAATGGAGCTGGCGGGCGGCATCCTGGGATTTGTGCTCATCGGCTGGTGGGTCGATCGGAGCCTGCGGTCTCATCCGATCGGCATCATCGTCGGCTCGATCATCGGCTGCGCCGGCGGACTTTATCACACCGTCCGGCGGGCGATCGAGATGCAGCGCGAATTCGATTCGCTGAACAAGACGCCGCCAAGAAGCGATGATGACCAGCCTGCCGCATGACGACCACTTTTCGCAGGACGATCGCCCGACCGCCGGAGCCGCCTTCGCGCGCCTGCTCCTGTCGCCGGCGATCACCGCGGGCGTCGCGGCGCTGGGCGTCGTATTATGCGGCGCGGTCATCGCGGCGCCGGTTCAGGCCGCCCTGCTGGCCGCCATCGCGGTCGGATTTCTGGGCAGCCTCGCCGCCGCGGCGATCGTCGCCTTCTGCATTCGCCGGCCGGCCGCGGAGCTGGCGGGCGCGGTGCTCGGCAGCCTCGGCGCGCGGTTCGTACTCACGCTCGGCGCGGCCCTGCTGGTGCGATCGGCGGCCGGCGGCGCGATCCCCGGAGACGCGTTGCTGATCGCCGTCGGCGTGACTCAACTGATCTTCCTCGCGGTGGATACCGCGGCGCAGGTGCTCCTGATTCGCAGCCTGAACGGTCCGTCCCAGGCGGAGGCGCGATGAGCTCGTTTCTGCTGGCATCCGGCGATCCGACCAGCCACGTCGTGCAGCACACCGTGATTGACCTGAATCCCGGCGGCGGCTTCGGCATGTCGTTTCCGCTCATGTCGAACCATATCTTTATGGAGATCGTCGCGGCGGCGCTGCTGATTTTGGTCCTGCCGCTGGCGGTGCGGATGCGGGCCGGGCGCGACGGCGTGAACCCGCTCGTGCCGCGCGGTTTCGGCAACGCGATCGAGGCCATCTGCGTGACGCTCCGCTCGCAGATTTTCCAGCCCAATCTCGGCAAGTACACCGACGTGTTCTCGCCTTATCTGTGGTCGCTCTTCTTCTTCATCCTGGCGTGCAACGTTCTCGGCATGATCCCGCTGGCCGACTGGTTTTCGTGGGTGCCGGGGCACTGGGTCGGCGGCACGGCCACGGGCAACCTCTTCACCACGGGGACGCTGGCGCTCTTTACGCTCGGCCTGGTTGTCTTCAATGGCGTGCGCTACAACGGCATGGACTACGTAAAGCACTTCTTCATGGGGCCGCCGGGGCTGAACGTCTTCATCGCGGTGCTTGAGATTGCCGGTCTGGGCTTCAAGACAATGGCCCTGTGCGTGCGTCTTTTCGCGAACATGCTCGCGGGGCACATGATCCTGGCCGTGCTGCTCTCGTTCATTCCGCCGCGGATCGACGCCTTCGGGATCGGCATCGCCATCCCGGTCATCCTGGCGAGCGTCGCTTTCAATTTCCTCGAAATCCTGGTCGCGTTCCTGCACGCGTTCATCTTTACCACGCTGACCGCCGTCTTTCTCGGCCAGGCCGTCAATATCCACCACGATCACCACGAGGAGCACGATGCGCACCATGGCGAGCACGCGCCCGCCGCCGCGCATCACTAGAAGCCAGTGATTCACGTCGGCCGCGGAGGCTCGACGCAAGAGACGAAAGGTAGGCTTGAGCATGGCACGTTCGTTGTTTGCAGCGATTCTGATGGTGTTGACGTTCTCGGTCGCCTCGGCCGACCCGGCCCTGGCCCAGACGCCCGGCGGCGGCACGACCATCCCCGGCATGGCCATCCTGGGCGCCGGCCTGGCGATCGTCGGCGCCGGCATCGGCATCGGCCGCATCGGCGGCAGCACGGTCGAGTCCATCGCCCGTCAGCCCGAGGCCGCCGGCGCGATGTTCACCCCGATGATCATCACCGCCGCCATGATCGAAGGCGCCGCGTTCTTCGCGATCATCGCGGCGTTCGTCAAGGGCTAGCACCACGGCGCTCGGTGCGGGTTGTCCAAGCCGCTCCCATGCGGGACCGGTTTGTCCGTCCCGCGACCGTGAGGGAGCGGTGATTTTCCGAGCCGCGACCGTGAGGGAGCGGTGATTTTCCGAGCCGCGACCGTGAGGAAGCGGTGATTTTCCGAGCCGCGACCGTGAGGGAGCGGTGATTTTCCGAGCCGCGACCGTGAGGGAGCGGACCCCGTTGGCCCCGGCCCTCTGATTTCCGGAGATTGCGTGTGAAAGCTCGATTCATCCTGTCGGTCGCATTGCTCGGAAGTCTGGCCCTCGCGGCCATCGCCTCCGATCCGCCGCCCGCGCCGCCGCACGCCGCTGATCTTCCGAAAGCAGCGCCGGCTCACGCCGAAGCGCCCGCGAGCGATCCGCGGGCGGCCGGCGCGACCCATGGCGACGATCACGGCGGCGGCGGGAACATCTTCGCCGGCGGCATCGGCAACGTCGTCTGGACCACGATCATCTTCCTGATCGTTGTGGCGATTCTCGGCTCGAAGGCCTGGCCGCCGCTGCTGAAGGTCCTGAAGGAACGCGAAGACAGCATCCGCGAGTCGCTTGAGACGGCGCGGCGCGAACGCGAGGCCTCCGAAAAGCTTCTGAAGCAGTATCAGCATCAGCTCGACGAGGCCGGCAAGAAGGCCACCGCCATCGTCGATGAAGGCCGCCGCGACGCCGAAGAGGTTCGCCGCCGCATTCAGGAGGAGGCCCGCAAGGAAGCCGACGAGACGCTGGCCCGCGCGCGGCGCGAGATTCAGCTCGCCACCGACGCGGCCATCAAGGAGCTGTACGACCAGACCGCGGCCCTGGCGATCCAGGCCGCGTCCAACGTCGTCCGGCGGCAGCTTTCGGCGGAGGACCATGACCGCCTGGTGGGCGAGGCGCTGGAGCAGATTCGCGCCGGCGGCAAGGCGCGGATGAACTAGCGGCCCCCGTGCGGCGTTTGGGTGGCACGGGCGTCTCGCCCGTGCCGAGTCTGGGGAGCATCGGCGTCCCGCCGGTGCGACAGTGAACGAAGGAGCACCGGCGGGACGCCGATGCTCCCCGGCGAAGGTAGATCATGATCGAAGCGCTCGACAAGCAACTGGCGACCGTGGCTCCGTACGCCGCGGCGCTCTTTGAATTGGCGCGCGAGCAGGACCAGGTGCGCGAAATCGACGCCGAGCTGGCTGAGCTCATCAAGCTCGAGCAGATCGAGCCCTCGTTCCGCGCCTTCATGGAGTCCAGCGCCCTGGACGACGACCATCGCGCCGCCGGCCTCGAGAGAATGCTCCGCGGCAAGCTGAGCGACGTCCTGCTCAACACGCTGCTGGTCATGAACCGCAACGGCCGGCACGGCATGCTGGCGGCGCTCAAGCGGCAGTACGATCTGATCGCTGAAAGCTACTACGGCATGGTGGAAGCCCGCGCGCTCAGCGCCGTGGAGCTGAGCGACTCCCACAAGCAGGCCGTCGAGCAGGTCGCCGCCGGGCTTTCCGGCAAAAAGCCGATCATGACGTTTGACGTCTCGGCCGACATTCTCGGCGGCCTGATCCTCGAAATCGGCGACATGCGCTTCGACTACTCCGTGCGAACGCAACTGCAAACTGCGAAGCGCAGGCTTGCGTCGCGCGGCGAGGTCGGACTGACGTTGACGAACCGTTGAATAGGTCCGCCGGGGAGCATCGGCGTCCCGCCGGTGCACCCGGCACGACGCAGCGGACGCACCGGCGAGACGCCGATGCTCCCCGGAAACGCGAAAACTGACACGGGATACTCCCATGAAGTTTCAAGCCAGCGAAATCGCCTCGATCATCAAAACCGAAATCGGCCACTACAAGTCGGAACTCGACGTGGCCGAAGTCGGAAAAGTCCTTGAAGTCGGCGACGGCGTCGCCCGCATCTACGGCCTCTCGCGCGCCATGTCGGGCGAGATGCTGCAGTTCGCCAGCGGCGCCACCGGCGTGGTCTTCAACCTCGAAGAAGACTCGATCGGCACCGTCGTGCTCGGCGGCTACCTCGACGTCAAGGAAGGCGAGGAAGTCCGCGCCACCGGCCAGCTCCTGAGCGTCCCCGTCGGCGACGTGATGGTCGGCCGCGTGGTCGATCCGCTCGGCCGTCCGCTGGACGGCAAAGGCCCGATCCAGACCCCGCTGCGCCGCCCGCTCGAAGTCATCGCCCCCGGCATCGCCGGCAGGCAGCCGGTGACCGAGCCGCTTCAAACCGGCGTGAAGGCCATCGACAGCATGATCCCGATCGGCCGCGGGCAGCGCGAGCTGATCATCGGCGACCGCAAGACCGGCAAGACCGCCATCGCGATCGACACGATCCTGAACCAGCGCGGCACGGGCGTCATCTGCGTCTACGTCGCGATCGGCCAGAAGGAATCGACCATTGCCGGCATCGTCGAACGGCTGCGCAAGTACAACGCGATGGACTACACCGTCGTCGTCGTCGCCGGTGCGTCCGACCCTGCCCCGCTTCAGTACATCGCGCCGTACGCCGGCTGCACAATGGCCGAGTACTTCATGTACGAGAATGGCGCGGCCACACTCTGCATCTACGACGACCTGTCGAAGCAGGCCACCGCCTATCGCCAGCTTTCGCTCCTGCTGAAGCGCCCGCCCGGCCGAGAGGCGTTTCCCGGCGACGTGTTCTACCTCCACAGCCGCCTGCTGGAGCGCTCCTGCAAGCTGGCCGAGCAGCGCGTCATCGTGAAAAAGGGCGCCGCCGCGGGCGACGAGACGCCCGTCAACGGCAAAACCTACATCGGCGAGCAGGACAAGCACGCCCTCGACCACGACCTCACGGCCCTCGGCAAGGACTCGCACGAGGTCCGCCGCATCAAGACGTCCGGCGGCTCGCTTACAGCGCTTCCGGTCATTGAAACGCTCGAAGGCGAAGTGTCGGCCTACATTCCGACGAACGTGATTTCGATCACCGACGGGCAGATCTACCTCGAACCCGACCTGTTCTTCGCCGGCATTCGCCCGGCCGTCAACGTCGGCATCTCGGTCAGCCGCGTCGGTGGAAACGCCCAGATTCCGGCGATGAAGAAAATCGCCGGCTCGCTGCGGCTGGACCTGGCCGCCTTCCGCGAACTGGAGGCGTTCGCCCAACTCGGCACCGAGCTGGACGCCGCCACGCAGCGGCAGCTCGACCGCGGCCGGCGCATGGTGGAGCTGTTGAAGCAGCCGCAGTTCGAGCCGATGAACGTGCTGGACCAGGTGCTCTCGATCCACGCCGGCGCCCGCGGCTTCCTGGACGACGTTCCGCTGAATCGCGTGGCGGAGTTCGAGGCGGCGCTGCTGAAACATTATCGCGACGAGCATCCGGAAATCCGCGCGGAGCTGGAGAAGAGCCCGAAGCTGACGGATGAGCTGGACGCTCGCCTGAAGGAAATCGTCGGCGGGTTCAAGCGGCGATTTATGGCGGCGTCAAAGTAGCGAGTTCAAAGTTCAGAGTAGCGAGTTGAATACGTGCGCGCGGAGCCCGTGGTGGCGAGTCCAGCCAAACCTCTGATTCAGCAGCGGACCTTTGAGTTCGCCGTTCGCGTGCTGCGCGTCGTCCGAGCCATGCCGCGTGGTGTCGCGGATCAGGTCATCGCGAGGCAGCTCGCTCGCTGCGGAACGAGCATTGGCGCCAATGTCGAAGAGGCACAAGGCGCCCAATCGAAGGCAGAATTCACCCGCAAAATGAACATCGCCCGCGGTGAAGCGCGCGAGGCCGTCTATTGGCTCCGTCTCGTCGCGGAGCTCGACATGGTCCCGCAGGAGCGATCGGCGAACCTGTTTCAGGAGGCGCGTGAGATTTCCAACATACTGATTGCCATCGTCAAGACTGCCCGCAGCCGGCCTGAGGGCTGAGTCTTGATTTGAAAGTTCTTTGTCTGAACTCGCTACTTTGAACTCGCTACTCTGAACTGGATCTCCCATGGCCAAAGCCCGCGCCATCACCAAACGCCGCAAAGCGGTGCGCAACATCAAGAAAATCACGCAGACGATGCAGCTCATCGCCACCGCGCGATTCCAGAAATGCCTGCAGCGCGCCACCGCCTCGGCCCCCTACACCCGCAAACTGACTGAAATGATCGAAACGCTCTCCGGACTGGAGTCGGTCGATCACGAGCTGCTCCGCCCCAACGACAGCGTGCCGCGCAGCATCCTGCTCACCATCACCTCCAACCGCGGCCTGTGCGGCTCCTACAACGCCGGCGTGCTGCGCGCCGCGACCGAGCGCACGCGCGAGGCGGCCGCCCGCGGCGGCAAGCTCGAAATGGAGGTGGTCGGTAAGAAGGGCATCAACTACTTGCGTTTTCTCGGCCAGTCGCCGTCGGTCTCAATCACCGACGTCGAAGACAAGATCGCCTACAGCCGCGTGGCCGAGATGGCTGAGCGCTACATGACCCTCTACCGCCAGCGGCAGATCGCCCGCGTCGAAGTGGCCTACATGCGCTTCGTGTCCGTCGGCGTGCAGCGCCCCACAATTGCCACGCTCTTGCCGATCGAGAAGCCGAAGGCCGACACTCCGGCGGCCGGCGCGGTCGCCAAGCGCGGCGAAATCAAGCTCGACTTCGAATTCTCGCCCCCGCCGGCCGAGCTGCTGGCCCGGCTGATCCCCGAGTCGGTCAAGATCCGGCTCTACCAGTATTTCAATGACGCCATCGTCAGCGAGCAGGTCTCGCGCATGGTCGCCATGAAAGCCGCCACCGACGCCGCCGGCGAGATGATCAAGTTCCTGACGCGCGAATACAACCGCGCCCGCCAGTCGGCGATCACGATGGAGCTGCTGGACATCATCGGCGGGAAGAAGGCGATTGAGGGAAAGTAGCAAGTCGCGAATAGCGAATAGCGAGTTACAGAATGGTCGCTTCTGCAAAGCCGAACATCCAGGTCCGCACGTTCGCATTCGCGGCGCGAATATTGAAGCTCGTCCGAGCGCTTCCCACCGACGCCGCGGGAAAGGCTGCTGCCTACCAGTTGGCGCGGGCCGGGACGAGCGTTGGCGCGAATGTAGAAGAGGCCCAGGGATCGCACTCGAAGGCCGAGTTTGTCCGGCGCATGAACATCGCCCGTTCAGAGGCGCGCGAAGCGCTTTACTGGCTGCGGCTGGTCGCCGAGATCGACCTGCTTCCGAAAGGCCGATTGTCGGTGATTACTGATGAAGCCGAACAGATCGTTCGGATTCTGGTTTCAATTGTGAAGACCGCGAGATCGAGGCCGGCGTAGCGTATTTAACTCGCTACTCGCTACTCGCTACTCGCTACTTTCCGCGGAGTTTGACATGGTAGCCAGCGGTGAAAACTGGGGTAAGGTCACGCAGGTCATCGGCTCGACCCTCGACGCCGAATTTGACGAGGCCAAACTGCCCAAGATCTACAACGCCCTCAAGGTCACGATCAAAACGTCGCTTTCGGGCGTGACGCGCGAGCAGACGCTCTGGTGCGAGGTCGCCCAGCACCTCGGCGGCGGGCGCGTCCGCGCCGTTGCGCTGGGCAGCACCGACGGTCTGACCCGCGGCTCGCCCGTTTTTGACACCGGCGCCGCCATCTCCGTGCCTGTCGGCCCGGTCACGCTCGGCCGCGTCTTCAACCTGGTGGGAGAGCCGATCGACGGCCGCGGACCGGTGAAGGCCGAGCAGCACATGCCGATCCACCGCGACCCGCCCGACTTCGCCGACCTGACGCCCAAGTCCGAGCAGTTCGAGACCGGCATCAAGGTCATCGACCTGATGGTGCCCTTCGTCCGCGGCGGGAAAATCGGCCTCTTTGGCGGCGCCGGCCTCGGCAAGACCGTCGTCATTCAGGAGCTGATCGCCCGCATCGCCACGCAGCACGGCGGCTTCTCCGTCTTCGCCGGCGTCGGCGAGCGGACGCGCGAGGGCAACGACCTGTGGCTCGAAATGCAGCACGCCAAAATCGGCAGCACCGGAAAATCGGTCATCGACCAGACCGCGATGGTCTTCGGCCAGATGAATGAGCCGCCCGGCTCACGTTTGCGCGCCGCCCTGACCGCGCTCACGATGGCCGAGTATTTCCGCGACCAGTCCGGCGCCGACACACTGCTTTTCGTAGACAACATCTTCCGCTTCTCGCAGGCCGGCTCGGAAGTGTCCGCCCTGCTGGGCCGCATGCCGTCGGCCGTCGGCTACCAGCCGACGCTCGGCACAGAGATGGGCGAGCTTCAGGAGCGCATCACGTCAACCAAGAGCGGCGCAGTCACCAGCGTGCAGGCTGTGTACGTGCCCGCCGACGACCTGACCGACCCGGCCCCCGCCACGACCTTTACGCACCTCGATGCATTCATCGTCCTTGAACGCTCGATCTCCGAAAAGGGCATCTACCCCGCCATCGACCCGCTCGCCTCCAACAGCCGCGCTCTGGATCCGCAGGTCGTCGGCGAGGAGCACTACGGCGTCGCGCGACAGGTGCAGCAGATTCTGCAGCGCTACCGCAGCTTGCAGGACATCATCGCGATCCTCGGCGTCGAAGAGCTGAGCGAAGAGGACAAGCGCATCGTCAGCCGCGCCCGCAAGATCGAGCGTTTCCTCAGCCAGCCCTTCTTCGTGGCCGAGACGTTCACCGGCTTCCCCGGCAACTACACGAAGAAGGCCGACACGATCCGCAGCTTCAAGGAGCTGTGCGAAGGCAAGTGGGACCACCTGCCCGAGCAGGCTTTCATGTACGTTGGCCCGATCGAGGAAGCCGCCGCCAAGGCCGAGAAGCTCAAGGCGTCTTGAGAGTTCAGAGTAGCGAGTTCAGAGTAGCGAGTTGAAGACCTCGTATCGGAGCGCTTCGTCAACTCGCCACTCTGAACTCTGAACTTTGAACTCTGAGGTGAGCTCGCCCATGTCCTCCTCGCCAGCCACCGCGCCCGCCGGCGGCTTCCAATCCACGCTTCAGGCCTTCGCCGACCTGCGCCGCCTTCCGCTGGCCTTCTGGCTGATCGTCCTCACCTTCGCGGTCGAGTCGATGGCCTACTTCGCCATGCTCCCGCTGATGGTCACTTTCCTCACCGCCGATCTCCACTGGTCCGACGCCTGGGCCACGCCCGCCGTCTCGCTTTTCAGCGGGGCCGTCACGCTCTTCATGCTCGGCGCCGGCAGCATCGCCGAGTCTTTCGGCGTGCGCCGCGCCATCGTCGCCGCGCTTCTGCTCACGGTCGCCGGCCGCGTCGTCTACTGCGTCGCGCCGTCCGCCGGCGGCGCGGTCGTCGTCGTCGTCATCGCCGGCCTGCTCATCACCGCCCTGGGCGACGCGATCCTCCAGCCCGTCTGCTATTCAGGCATCAAGCAATACACCGACCAGCGCACCAGCGCCATGGGCTACGCGCTCATTTATGCCATCATGAACGCCGGCATCATCGTCGTCGGCGAGATCTCCAGCCGCATCCGCCCCGCCGTCGACGCCGCCATCAAGGCCCGCGCCACCGGCGGCGACGCCCCGGGCGGCCTCATCGGCCTGCTCGCCGCCCGCACAGGCAGCGGCGTGCAGGCGGTCAACTGGGTCGGCACGGTGATTAACGTGCTGGCGCTGCTGATGTTCGTCGTGCTGATGGTCGTGGCTTTCGCCCGCCCGGCCCTGCGGCCGGACAAGCTGCTCGACGGCGCCCCGCCCGATGCGCGCCCCCTCGGCCAGCGCCTCAAGGAGTATTTCACCGAAGGCCCATTCGGCAACGCACGTTTTCTCTTCTTCATCTTCATGCTGCTCCCCGTGCGAACCGTCTTCGTCCACGCCCAGATTCTCACGCTGCCGGCCTTCGTACTGCGCGTCTACCCGTCTGACGTCGCCAATCACATGGAGCAGATTCTCAACTGGACCAACTCGCTCATCATTCTGATCGGCGTGCCCGTTCTCACCGCGGTCTTCAGGAAGACGAACATCTACACCGTGATGATCGTCGGCTCGCTCATCACCGCCGCCCCGGTGTATCTGCTGGCCGCCGGCGCCAACTTCTGGATTCTGATCACCTTCCAGGTGCTCTACTCCATCGGCGAAGCGATGTGGACCGCCCGCTTCCTCGAATACGCCTCCGAACTCGCCCCGCCCGGACGCATCGCCCAGTACATGGGCCTGGCCAACATCCCCTGGCTGCTGGCCAAGCTGACCACCGGCCTCTACGCCGGCCTGATGCTGGAGCGCTTCTGCCCGCTCGGCCGGGACAACACCGGCGTCACCGCCGCTCCAATGTGGACTCTCTACGGCAGCATTGCCATGCTCAGCCCGATCGGTCTGCTGCTGGCGCGAAAATGGGTGCTGGTCGGTCTGCACAAGCCCTCAGCCTCCGGCCAGTAGGGCGGCGTTGCACCAATCGTGCCTCGTTCTGGCGGGGACAGCGTTCGGGTAGCGCGGGCGTCCGTCCGCACCGGACGGTGCGCGCGCGTCTGAGCCTTTGCATCTCATTTCGGGTGGAACGGGCATCTTGCCCGTTCTGAAATCGCGGGGACGGGCTATCAGAACCCCGCACGGAAGTGCGGGGCCGGCTCGCCCGCTACTCCCGTGGCGGGTTCTGTTAGTCGGTCTTCGACATTCGACATTCGACATTCGAAATGCTAAATTGCCGCCGTGCGGTCATTGTCGGCACATCGACAAAACCAAAGGAGCTACTCATGGGCGGTCTCGATTGGCTGCTGTACGGCGTCGTCTTCCTCGTGCTTTTCCCCGGAATCCTGTTCCTCTTCTCATCCAGCCTGAATTCGGTCCGCACGATCGGCGAAATGGCCACCGCGGCAATGTGATCGCCGCATCACCTATCCGTCCGAACCCGCCGCGTGGCGCCGATCTGTCCGAACCCGCCGCGTGGCGCCGATCTGTCCGAACCCGCCGCGCCAAGCGGCGGGGTGACGTCCCCGGCCGGAGCGGCACCGCTCACTATTCGGGCGGCGCTCATGCAACCACCAGCCCGCCGCGTGGCGCCGACCCGTCCGAACCCGCCGCCCCAAGCGGCGGGTCGACGTCCCCGGCCTTTGTGGCGCAGCTCGCGTGCGACCGCCTATTCGCCGCGTGGCGCCGATCTGTCCGAACCCGCCGCGCCAAGCGGCGGGGTGACGTCCCCGGCCGGAGCGGCACCGCTCACTATTCGGGCGGCGCTCATGCAACCACCAGCCCGCCGCGTGGCGCCGACCCGTCCGAACCCGCCGCCCCAAGCGGCGGGGTGACGCTGCACCTCACCAACCAACCGCTCACCGCTCGTCAACACGCCGATAGTAAATCTCTGCCAAATCAGGATTTACAAATATTATCGGCGACCCGTTTGACATCACGCCGGAACCGGTCCTAAACCCTCAATGAGCGGCGGGGCGAAACGCCGCTCGCACGACTCGTAGTTACCTTGAAACCAACGGCGGCCGCGCGTGATCGGTTCGGTCGGCCGCCTCGAAGCGAACTCTCTCTAGGTGTTGCGTGCTCCGTGCCGGCAACGACTCCATCGACCCGGGAACCTCTCTCTCCCCTGGCGCATGAGGCGCTTGCGACTTAAACGGCCGGTACATGCGACACCTAACCGGGGATGCGTCCATAAACGCGGACGCATCCCCGGCCTCCTCCGAACGCTTCCCGACTGACCTTCCGGGAAGCGCCGCCAGAAAACCGGACGCTCAGACTTCCGCGCTGGGCGCTTCCGCATAACGCCGCAGCCGACGGCTATCGGCCGCGGCCCATATATCGCGAGGCGTGGCTTGTGAAAGGGCCACGCCTCTTTCTTTCTCCAGACGGTCGGGTTCAGAAATACAGGTCGGCCGGCGGCCGACGTGAAGGGCCGATCTGTCCGAACCCGCCGCGCCAAGCGGCGGGGTGACGTCGCTGGCCGGTGTCGCGCCGTTCGTTTTCGATCGCCAACTCGCCGCTTGGCGCGGCGGCTTCGGAAAAACAGCCCGGCCAGCGACGTCTGCCAAAGCGCTCCGCAACAGCCTCGCGCGATTCACCTCACTCCCGCCGCCGCCTTCTCCGCCGCGACCTTCTCCGCGTCTTCCAGCGTCTTCGGCTTCGCCCGCTGCCACTCATCATGCACGTCGTTGCAGAACTCAACCACCACCCACTCGCCCGCCTGATCACAGATCACAACCTGAAACCCGCCACGCGCCGGATGTTCAGGGTTGAAGTTCATGTCGACCAGCGCCGCGTACTGAGTCTTCGGCGGATGCTTCTGCACGTGCTCGCGCAGCCCGCGCGCCAGGTCCCACAGACGCTTCTGCTGATTGCTGCTCGGCGCGATCGTGACACCCGCGGCCTCCTCAGCCGCCGCCGCGCCGCCGCCGAATGTGCCGCCCAGCAGCTTCGCCAACCGCGTCGCGCTGCCCGCGTCCGTCTTGTCGCCTAGCAGCGTCGGATACACCGTCAACGTCGCGCTGCCTTTCGTCGCCTTGAGCTGCGCCAGGCGCGGCTTCATCGCATCCCGCTCTGCGGCTCCCGGCATGCCCGACTTCTCCGCCCACAGCCGCGCGAACTTGCCGTCCGCACCGCTGGCCGACTCCTTCCAGCCGCAGAGAGAAAACAGCCGCGTCGCTACCAGCACTGAGCAGCCCATCGGGTCCGGATCACGAGCCGCTGTCTTCTTGAAATCCGCGTCTGCCGGCGTCTGTCGGTCCGCCAGCACCAGCGCACCCTTCGCATCCAGCACCACGAACCGCACCTCGGTCGGTCCACTCTTCGGCTCGCCCAGATACTCCGCGTACAGCGCGTAACCATCGCCGATCGGGTTCTTCGCCAGAAACTCGCCGAACAGCTTCGGCATTTGCTCCCGGGTCGCGTCTGCCGGCGGGGTAAATGCGGTGTCCACCGCGTCCAGCGCGGACATGCCCTTCTTCTCCAGGACCAGACCCACCGCGTCCGCGACGTTTCGCATCGGCCGCCCGAGGACGGTCACCGGGAATACCGTCATGTGGACGCCCGTACCGGCCTGCTTGAAGGAGGCCAGGCGCTGCCCCTGTACCGGGTCCTCCTTCGACGCCTCCTGGGCCGCCAGAAATACGGCGCCACACGTCGCGGCTGCGACGATCAGGAGGCCCGCTCGCAATAGCCCGCGCCGAAATGTACTGCTCTTCATGACTGCCATGACACATTCTCCTTCTTTTCAAGTCCAGGCCCGCGGCGACGCGCCGCCGGGCGACCAACCTCGCCGCATCCGAACCTGGCGCGGCTTGTGTAGGCGTACACTTACAATTCGTTGCTGTACAACCGGCATATTCGACGACCCGAGAATCACTGTGTCTCCCCGTCGAGCACCATTCGGCCGACGCGCGCGAGCAGCGCCGTCCGCGAATCGCGTGAGATCAGCTCCAGCTCGCGCCCGATGTTCACCGCCGTCCCGAGCCCCACAAACGCCCACGCCGCCAGCTCGGCGTCGAGATGCCGCCGCGGCGATCCGCGGCGACGATGCGCCGCAACCTGCTGCGAGAGAAAACGCACGAACCGTTCGTAGGTGCGCTTCAGTGCCGCCGAGATCTCGGCGTCATCCGTCTCGCTGAGTCCGGCGAAGAGAATGCGATAGAGCCCGAATTCGCCGTGATGGCCCGCCTCGTAATTCAGCAGTTGCTCCGCCGGCGACGCGCCGTCGCGCTTCTCCAGCAGGCCACGCCAGATTTCAACCGACCGCTCGTACACATGTTCGATCGCCGCGATGAACATCGCCCGCTTGTCGGGCCACATGCGATACAGGATGTTCTCCCGCACGCCGCAGCGGCGCGCCAGCTCGGCCGTCGTCGTTCGGCGATAGCTCAATTCGGCGAACGCCCGCGCGATCAGGGGCGTCAGCTCGCTTCGTTTCTCCCGGATTTGGCTTGGCCGCGGCAATCGCCACTCCTGTTGTGTAAGTGTTCACATACATAATGACTCAGGCCGCACGGATTGTCAAGCGATCCGCAGATTATTGTGTTATAGGACCACTCGTACCTGTTTCACGTGAAACACGGCTAGCTCAGGATTGCCGAAACATATCCGACGGAGTTTTCTGGATTCCGTTCCGGAGCAATCTCAGCGCTGCAAGTGTGAAGCAACTCGGTGAGCGTAACCGACTCGCCCGTGACCGCCCCGAGCAGGGCCGCCACCGCGCCGGCGCCGCATGCGTTGCGGTGGGTGGTCGCCTCCGGAACAACGGCATGCGGATCAAGTAATCCGACCGTGCGAATGAACCGCTGATCGTTAACGTCCTTGGCCCACCGCACCCCTGCCACTCCCCGGCCCATCGGCTCAAAACCATACGCTGGACCGTAGTGCGTCAGATCCGTTGACGCAATATACGCAACTTCTCGGCCGATCGCGCCAGCGGCCACCGCGACGACCCTCCCGATCTCAGCAGCCTTGTCGCTGGGCTGGACCATGAGCGGGACAATCCGAGCCGACGGCAGCAGCCGCTTGATGAACGGAAGCTCAACCTCGATCGAGTGTTCGTCGCGGTGCGCCTCGGGCGCGACTGTGATCAGCCGCGTTCGCGCGAGCTCACGGCACAGCTCGCGGTCGACCTCGATGTCCCCGATCGGTGTTCGCCAGGTACCGCTGCCAAACAGGCTCGCGGTGTTTCTATCCCAAACGTGAACGGCACCAAAGACGACGATCGTCTCAGGGTTCGACGCTGCCAGGCACTTGATCGTAAGTGCTGCCGTGGAGCCGCTGTACAGCCAGCCGGCGTGTGGCGCAAGGCCTCCGACTGCCGCGCTCGCCGCCGCCGGTTCCAACAGCTTATCCACAAGCGAAATGCATGCGTTCGCGTCCGACGGATAGAACCGTCCGGCGACCGCCGGCTCGCGAATCAGCGCCATGGCGGCTACTCCGGCCGCAACGAGACCCCTAGTCGCTGTGCGATACGCTCAAACTCTTCCAAGCCATTATACGTGATGATGATACGGCCGGCATTCTTGCGCTTGGCAGGCGTCAGTTGCACGCGGGCGCCGAGCGCGCTCGTGAACGCGCGTTCGACCTCTCCGAAGTGGCGACGGGAGGCGACGCTGCGGGTCTGTTCCTCCACTTCCGGTTGAGTCGCCGGCGATTCCTCGGTCAACCGCGCGAGCGATTCCACCTGCCGCACGGAGAGCTCGCGGCGGACGGCCATTCGCGCCACCGCGAGCTGCCTTTGCGGATCGGAGATCCCGGCGACGGCGCGGGCCTGGCCCATCGCGAGCTGTCCGCTCTCGATAAGCTGCTGAATCTCGCCGGGCAGGCGCATCAGCCGCAGGTAGTTCGCGATATTTGCCCGGCTCTCGCCAAGGCGAATGGCGAGTTGATCGGGAGTGGCGTGGAAGTAGTTCAGGTAGTTCTGGTAGGCGGCCGCTCGTTCGAGCGGACCGAGGTCCTCGCGCTGCACGTTTTCCACGAGCGCGATCTCAATCGCCTGCGCGTCATCGACGGCGCGAACGATGGCGGGAATCGTCCTGAGTCCGGCCCTCTCCGCCGCCCGCCAGCGGCGCTCGCCCGCGACGATCTGGAAACGGCCGTCGGAGGCAGGACGAACCAGGATCGGCTGGAGCACCCCGTTGGTGCGAATCGACTCGGCGAGCTGGTTGAGGGAGGCGTCGTCAAAGCGCACGCGTGGCTGGGTGATGTTCCGATCGATGGCGGCGAGCGGAATCTCGCGCGGCAGCGGCTGGCTGTGCGTCGCAGGCGTGGCGGAGTCAAGCTCGTGCGGCGGACGCGGCAGCGCCGCGGCGCGCGAGCCCAGCAGCGCGTGAAGGCCTTTTCCGAGTCGTGGCGCCGGCTTTGACATGCATTGCTCCAGAAGACCGCGGGCGACGATATCTCCGGCGGGGCGGCGGGTCAAAACGAAAACGGCAAGTCGCGGCGGGTGGGGCGACGTGCGGCCGGGCGCCGCTCGCGCGGCTGACTCGCACCCCCGGGGGCGGCGAGGCAGTGCTACGATATCTATGATACATAGAATTAATAGTAACGTGTCGGCGCGCTGCCGACCGACGATGTTCCGCGGCAGAGCGTCAGCGGCCGCTGAGCAGCGCCACGAACGCATTGATATCCAGCACGTTCACATTTCCGTCCATGTTGATGTCGCTATTGGCGATGGGGCAGGTCGGGAATTGCTGCTGGTAGGCGGCCGGGTCTGAGAGCGCCAGCACGAAGGGGTTGATGTCGAGGATGTCGGTCAGGCCGTCGCAGTTCAGGTCGCCGAGCGTGAGCTTGGGCGCCGGAGCGTTCAGGCGGATGTCGATGCGGCCCGAGCCGCCGCCGCGGCTGGCGCGGTCGTCACGGCTCGCGACGTCTGCATGGCCGAGCTTCGCGACGGCCGGCCGATCGCCCCCGTAGCGTCCGACCTCCGGGTCGGACGTCCCGTAGCGTCCGACCTCTGAGTCGGACGTCCCGTAGCGTCCGACCTCCGCGACGGACGTCCCGTAGCGTCCGACCTCTGAGTCGGACGATTCCATCGCCAGCAGCAGCGACTGATCGTCAATCACCACCAGGTCGTCGCGCGTGTCGGCGTTCAGGTCGGCCGCGGCGAGCAGCAGCGGGCTGCTCCCGGCCGCCAGGTCGGTCGCCGGGGCGAAGGCCAGTTGGCCGGCGGAGAGGTCGTTGCGCAGCACGCGGGCGACCGGCTGTCCGGCGGGGAATGGAATGCTCGGTTCACTGCGGGCCAGCAAGACGACATCCAGATCATTGTCCTGATCCAGGTCGAGAATGGTGATTGATCTTGCCTCGGCCGAGTGGTCGGGCTGGCCGGGAGTGGGATTGGTGCGCGCCGGCAGATCAACGGCGGGGGCGAAGGTAATGTTGTCGGGTCCGCCGCTGCTGAATGTAGTGTTCACGAGAATAGAGACTGTGCCGTCATTGCGGTTGACCGTGACAATGTCGGGCCGGTCGCCGCTGTCGCCGGCCGGGTTGAGGTCGCCGACCACGAACTGTACCGGCTCGCGGCCGACATTGAGCGTGACCGGGGCAGGCAGGAAGCCGAATCCGTCGCCGGCGCCGCCATTGCTGACCAGAATGCCGAGAGAATCGGGCGGACCGGGGTCGTTGGGAGCGCTGGGCGAACCGAGCGAACCGAAGACCAGGTCAAAATCCTTGTCATTGTCGCCGTCGAAGGGGCGCGGGTGGCGTGGGCGCGGGGCGGTGGGGATCGTTCCGCCGGGGAGCGGCACAAAGATGATGCCCTTGCCGGGACCGTGCAGTTGGAGCGTGACGCCGTCGTCGGCGGGGTTGTTGTCGTCGCCGTCGAGCGTGACGGCGATGTCGTTGCCATTGACCTGGTCGAAATCGGCGATACAGATGCCGCGCGGCTGGTCGCCGGCGGGAAGCGTGGCGGCGTTGGTGAACAGCCAGGAAGGGCCGCCGTTGTTGGTCAGAACGGTGACGGTATCGCCGCCGGCATTTGCCACGGCAATGTCGACCAGGGTGTCGCCGTCCAGGTCGCCGAGTGCGACGGCACAGGGTTCGACGCCCATGTCCATACCGTATTGCGTCGTTGACGGAATATAGACGCCGGCATTGAACTCGGTGCGCAGCACGAACACCGATCCGGGCGCCGTAGTAGGGTTCGCAACGTCCGGAACGGCGAGAACGAGGTCGTCCATCCCGTCGCCATTCAGATCGCCGACGGCGAGGGCATTCGGCACGCCGCCGACCGTGGCCGGTTCGGGCTGGTTCAGGTTGATGAGACCCTGCAAGTCGGCGACCGTGAGCAGAATGTCCCCGCCGCGCGGGCCGCCATTGGTAGAAGTCGGGTATTGGAGCTTGAGGAATCGGTTTCCGGTAATGCCAGGGAAAAAGGCGACGTCGAAGCGCGGCCGCTGCGGGTTGATCGCGCCGGTCGCCAGGAGCGGCACATTCAACGGCCCCGGCGGCGGTTCATAGCCATTGATCAACTCCACAAACAGCCCGCCGCCGAGTTCCGACTGGCCACTATTAATCCGGCCATATAATATTGGACATTCTGTGGCTTTGTGATATACTTCATGCATGAGCCAACTCGATACACGCAGGCTGTCGCCGGAGGCCCAGGAGCAGATTCGCATTCGCGTCGTCACGGCGATCCGCGGCGGCACGAAGAAGTCGGTCGCGGCCCGCACGTTCGGCGTCTCGCGCACCTCGATCGACACCTGGCTGGCCAAGGTCGAGGCCGGCAACATCACCTCGCTGCGCTCCAAGCAGCGCGGCCGGCCGCCGCAGCCGCGTCTGCCGGCGCAGCAGGCCGCGACCATCGTCCGGCAGATCACCGACCGCACGCCCGATCAACTCAAGCTGCCCTTCGCGCTCTGGACGCGCGAGGCGGTCCGCGACCTGATCGCGCAGCGCACCGGCCTGCACGTTTCGGTGCGAACGGCGGGCCGCTACCTGAAGCGCTGGGGCTTCACGCCGCAGAAGCCGCTGCGGCGGGCGTACGAACGCGACCCGGCGGCCGTGCAGCGCTGGAAGGAGCAGGAGTATCCGGCGATCGTGAAGCAGGCCAAGGCCGAAAACGGCGAGATTCACTGGGGCGACCAGCTCGGGGCGCGCAGCGATCATCAGGCCGGCCGCAGCTACGGCCGGCGCGGCGTCACGCCAGTGATTCCCGGCACGGGGCAGCGCTTCCGGGCCAACCTGATGTCCAGCATCACCAACCGCGGCCATTTGTGCTTCCTGGTCTTCGAAGGCTCGTTCAACGCCGAGGTCTTCATCCGCTTCTGCCGCCGCTTGCTGCGCCAACGGCGGCGGCGCGTGTTCCTGATCGTGGACGGTCATCCGGTGCATCGCTCGGCCGCGGCGCGCGATTGGCTGCACGCCCACCGACACCGCATCCGCATCTTCTTCCTGCCGGGCTACAGCCCCGAGCTGAACCCCGACGAGTACCTGAACAACGACGTCAAAACCAACGCCGTCGGCCGCCAGCGGCCCGCCACCAAACCCGAGTTGATCGCCAATCTCCAAGGCTACCTCCGCGACACGCAACGCCGACCCAACATCATCAGGAATTACTTCCAAGCCGAACCCGTGCGCTACGCCGCAGGGTAGAAATGTCCAATGTTTAGTGACCGGGGTAATAATTACCAATTGATCGAATTGCCCGGGTGCGCCTCCGCCGACCTGCACATGCACGTTGCCGCTGGCCGCGCCGCCCGGCACGGGGCCGATCTGCCGGTAGTTTCCGGCGATCGCTAATGTGCCGGTGGTCAGGCCACGGGCAGCGCCGCCGTCGGGAATAATCCGACGGAAGTTGAAAACGTCGCCGACGATCTGGCCGCCGCCGCTGACGACGCCGGCCTGCCGAAGCGTGACTCCGGTTGCGAAGTTAAGCTGTCCGCCTGGGGCAATGTCTATGGTTGCACTGCCGGCGTTGCCAACCTGCAATGTACCGAGCGTCTCAATCCACGCCGACCCGGCGCCGATGCTGACGCTGGCGCTGCCGGCGGCGGTACGGGCCAGCGTCACGCCGCTGCTCGTGGCCGAAACAAGCTGTGCGCCGTCTGAAAGCTCCAATGCACCGCTGCCCGCGTCTCCGATGACGAAGCTGTCGCTGCTGAAGCTGGCCGATGCGCCGCCCTGCGCGCCGCCGGAAAGCGACAGCGTTCCGGATGAGTTCGCCGACACGCCGAGAATGATCTCCTGCGCTTGCGCCGTCGCGATGAGCGCCGCATTGCTCGCGCTGAGGCTGCCGGTTCCGGCGGCGCCGATGTGCAGCTTGCTCGTCGCGTTGCCGCCAAAGACGAGCTCTGAATCCAGTCCTGTAATTGTCGCGGCTCCATTGCCGCCGCTGCTGGTTCCGAGGTAAAGCGACGCGACATCGGCCCGGCCCTTGCTGTTGATGTCCAGCATTCCGGCGCCGCTGCGGCCGATGTCCGCGCGCCCGTCGGCGACCAGGGCGACGCGATCGGTGACGATGTTGATGCGGCCGACGCTGCCGAGCGTGTCCGCCACGCTGATCGACCGGGCGTCGAGGACGCCGTCGGCGCCGAACGTGTTGTTGTTGCGCAGGGTCAGGCGCGGGTCTTCGACGCCCGTGCCGCTGACGATCAGCGACGGCAGCGGATCGCCCGACGGCGCCGCCAATGACAGCGTTCGCGCCGGAAGGACGAAGCTGGCGGTGTTTGCGCTCAGATTGAGCGAATAGGCGCTGGCATTGCTCACGACGGTGACGCTGTAGGAAAGCGGCAGGCCGACGCTGCCGTCAAAAATCGCCCGCGTTGAGGCGGTTGGCAAGACGCTGTTCAGCCAGTGCGCGGCGGTGTTGAACGATCCATTGCCCCCGCCGCCGGCCGCTCCGCGCCAGTAGGCGCTGCTCAGGTTGTTCTCATAGGCGCCACGGTCGACGTGCGGCGGCGAGCCGGGGCCGGTGTTGGGGACGTTCGGATCGTCGACGAGGCGGGGATTATCGACACGGTTGTTGAGATCCCATGGGATCCGCTCGGACGTGTCGTTGTCGCCGTCGATGTCGAGCGCGTCCGTCGGCAGAGCGCTTGTGTCTCCGGAATCGATCGCCGCGATTCCCGACGCGAGGCGAAGGTCGTCGTCGGCGGTTCCGAAGGTGTTATCGAGGCCATCGGCGTCGACGAACGAACTCAAAGCGACGAGACCGTTGTTTCCGGGTCCGTCGCTGATGCACAAGCCGTCTCCCGCCTCGCCCCAGCCCTCGATCGAGGAATACACCCGGCCGCACGCCGCACCGGCGCCGGGCGACGTAAACTGATTCTGCAGCACCGTGCCGCTGGGGGCGGCGTTTCCGGCAAGGAGGCAACTGTAAACGGACACGGCGCACAGAGTCGGCAGATTCTCTATATAGACGCCTGCTCCGGCATTGTTTGACGTATTGCCGACGATCGTGCAGTTGTAGAGTATTGCCTCGGTGCGGACCTGGTTCGTGCCGACATACACGGCTGCGGCGTTATTCGCGTGGTTGCCCGCGATCACGCAGTTGGTGGCGGTCAGATCGCCGGCCAGGTAGGCGGCGATCGCGCTGCCCACGTTGACCGTCGAGTTTCCAAGGAATTTGCAGTTGACCAAGGACCGCCGTTCCGCCGTCCGCCGAGAGAAGGGCGCCGGCGTCCACGTCGGCGTGATTGTCGAGAAACTCGCAAAGCGAAAAGGACGCGACCGTTCCAAAGCGATCGACCAGGGCGGCGCCGCCGGAACCGGATGCGGTGTTGTTCAGATACTGGCAGCGGTCGAAGCGCACGATCGAGCCGAATTCGGTCATGCATGCGCCGCCGTGATTCGCGGTATTGGCCTCGAAGCGGCAGGAGCGGAAGGTCGCGCCGGTGGCATAGGCGGTGTATGCGGCGCCCCCGAACACGCCGCGGTTTCCAACGAACGTGCAGTTCTCGACGAGTGGTCCTCCGCTCTCCAAGATGAACAGGCCGCCGCCGTTGGGCGACACGTCCCCGATGGCGTTGCCGGCGCGTATGGTGAATCCGTCCATGATTGCACTGGCGTTGACGTAGAGCGCCTTGACGACGTGATGCGAATTGTCGTCGTAATTGCTCGTGGGCGGTTCGTTGCCGTTCAGGTCGCCATTCAGAATCGTGACATTCGCGGTCGGGCTTCGTTGCGAGCGCTGCGTCTCGGTTCCGTTGAACCCGCCGTAGAGTGCGACGTCGCTCGCGAGCTGAAAGGACGCTGACCGGCTTCCGTCGCTTTGGGGAGGCAGCGGGCGCGACGGGCGGTACGTTCCGCCGGCCACCCAGACCTCGGTGATCGCGTTCGCAGGTCCCGCGGCGTAAGTCAGGGCCGTTTGGAGTCCGAGCGCCCCGCGAAACGCGCTGGTCCAGCTTGCCCCGTCGCCGCTGGTCGGCTCTGTCAGGCTGGTTGGAGGCTTCACGTAGAGGATTGGCGTGTACGGCGGCGAGCCGAATTCGTACGCGCCCAAGTCGACTACGTACGATCCGTCGCCGTTGCCATCATGCACGCGTCTGTGGCCGTCGAGGTCGACAAACGTGTACGCTGGGAAAGTCGGACCTGCGTCGATAATCGGGGAAGTGAGGAGAAGTCTGAGATCGTCGTCGATGGTTCCCGGCAGGTTGTCGGCGCCATCCGGATCAACAAAGCCAACCGGAGCGCCTGGGTAGTTGTTCTCCTCCTGGGGCAGCGTAGTTGGAAATGGCGTCTCAGTTGCCCACGCACTATACCCGACGTACGCGTTCCCACCCCCGGATGGATCGGCAATGTCGAGAACCGCACCATTTCCCCCAAAGCAGGATTGCAAAATGGAGACCGAGCAATCCATGGCGAAAACAGCCGCGCCTGATTCATGATAAAACGAGGAGTGAGTGACCTCCAGTATCACCTGTGGTGAGAACACGCCCGGTTGAACGCTGATGTCCTCATGGCTTGCTGTTCCGCTGAAGGCGCAGCCGCGAACGCTTATTACCCCGGTCACTAAACATTGGACATTTCTACCCTGCGGCGTAGCGCACGGGTTCGGCTTGGAAGTAATTCCTGATGATGTTGGGTCGGCGTTGCGTGTCGCGGAGGTAGCCTTGGAGATTGGCGATCAACTCGGGTTTGGTGGCGGGCCGCTGGCGGCCGACGGCGTTGGTTTTGACGTCGTTGTTCAGGTACTCGTCGGGGTTCAGCTCGGGGCTGTAGCCCGGCAGGAAGAAGATGCGGATGCGGTGTCGGTGGGCGTGCAGCCAATCGCGCGCCGCGGCCGAGCGATGCACCGGATGACCGTCCACGATCAGGAACACGCGCCGCCGCCGTTGGCGCAGCAAGCGGCGGCAGAAGCGGATGAAGACCTCGGCGTTGAACGAGCCTTCGAAGACCAGGAAGCACAAATGGCCGCGGTTGGTGATGCTGGACATCAGGTTGGCCCGGAAGCGCTGCCCCGTGCCGGGAATCACTGGCGTGACGCCGCGCCGGCCGTAGCTGCGGCCGGCCTGATGATCGCTGCGCGCCCCGAGCTGGTCGCCCCAGTGAATCTCGCCGTTTTCGGCCTTGGCCTGCTTCACGATCGCCGGATACTCCTGCTCCTTCCAGCGCTGCACGGCCGCCGGGTCGCGTTCGTACGCCCGCCGCAGCGGCTTCTGCGGCGTGAAGCCCCAGCGCTTCAGGTAGCGGCCCGCCGTTCGCACCGAAACGTGCAGGCCGGTGCGCTGCGCGATCAGGTCGCGGACCGCCTCGCGCGTCCAGAGCGCGAAGGGCAGCTTGAGTTGATCGGGCGTGCGGTCGGTGATCTGCCGGACGATGGTCGCGGCCTGCTGCGCCGGCAGACGCGGCTGCGGCGGCCGGCCGCGCTGCTTGGAGCGCAGCGAGGTGATGTTGCCGGCCTCGACCTTGGCCAGCCAGGTGTCGATCGAGGTGCGCGAGACGCCGAACGTGCGGGCCGCGACCGACTTCTTCGTGCCGCCGCGGATCGCCGTGACGACGCGAATGCGAATCTGCTCCTGGGCCTCCGGCGACAGCCTGCGTGTATCGAGTTGGCTCATGCATGAAGTATATCACAAAGCCACAGAATGTCCAATATTATATGGCCGGATTAATACGTTGATAACGCAAGCCGTGAGAACCTCGATCGCCGGTCCGTCGTTTCCAAGGAACCGACAATTGTCGACCTCGACTCCCGGGGTCTCCGTGGACTGCTGTTTGGTTAGTCCCGTGCGGACGCTGACGCCATTCTGCACAAAGACACAGTTGCGCACCTGCTTTCGGTCCATGCCCTCGACAATGAAGTCCGTCCACACCGCAGCCACGCCCGTCCCCTGGGCGCCGCCGCCGCGCACCGTAAATCCATCGAGCGGCCCGGCCGCGCCGGGCAATAGGCGCACGAGGACCACGGAGTTGTCGGTCATGTTTGCAAAGCCAGCCGGCGGATCATCGCCGTTGAGGTCGCCGCTCATGACTGACAGGTTGCTTCGAAAATCGCGCTGCGAGCGAGTCGCTTCTGTTCCCGAAAAGCCGCCGTAGAGCGCGATGTTTGCTTCAACCTCGAAGCGCTCACTCGGATCGCCCGGCGTGTGCCCGGCTCCGGTGTCCGGCTTATACAAACCAGCGGCGACCCAAACTTCGACGCTGGTCCCCCCGCCCGCGATCGGCCCCGCTGCCGTGAGCGCATCCTGCAAGTGATCAAACGCCGTATTCCACGACAGCCCGTCATCCCCCGCCGGCGTGTTTGGCTTGACGCGCAGAATGGTCTGGCCGAGGGCCGGCGGAGTCAGCGGCGACGGGAGGATGCCGGCGGCGAGGGCGAGGGCGAAAGCGGCGGCGAAGAGGAGCGGAAGGCGGATGGTCGGGCGCCTAGCGGCGCTGGGTCGAGCGAGCTGCATGGGGCACCTTCTCCGGGCGGCAGCGCGCTGAATCGCGTACTGCGCAGCCGGCCGACCCCGCGGGCGAGGCCGATTAGAGGTAGCCGGGATTCCGGCATTCTAGCTTGCAGACCGGGATTTCGGACGGGGCAAGCGGTGATTTTCGGGGGGAGCGGGGGGGAGGGAGGGAGCGGGATGCCAGTGGGGTTCTTGGGGTCTTTTGCGGGGTTCACGGGGGCGAGGCCGCGAGAGGCTCGGGACGTCGACCCGCCGCTTGGCGCGGCGGGTTCGGACAGACGAGTGGCGGCAGGCGCGCGGACAGATCGGGTGGCGGTGTGGGCGCGGGGGCGGCGGTTCGGATGGAAGACGGGTACGAAATGACGTCCGACTCGGAGGTCGGACGCTACGGGGTCGGCCCGGCCGACGGGCGCGACGTTCCGTTTTTCCGGTTGCCTTCTCGCTTACCATCCGCCGATGCACATCTGTCACGTCATCACGCGGTTGATCATCGGCGGGGCGCAGGAAAACACCCTTCTCACGTGCGAAGGGCTGCAACAGCGCGGGCATCGCGTGACGCTCATCAGCGGGCCGACGCGCGGGCCGGAGGGCAGCCTGCTGGAGCGCGTCCGCGGCGGCGGATACGAGTACATCGAACTGCCGGAGCTGATCCGGGCCGTGAATCCGTGGATGGACGCGCGCGCCATGCGCATGCTGGAATCGGAGTTTCGGCAGATCGAGCCGGACGTGGTTCACACGCACAGCAGCAAGGCGGGCATCCTGGGGCGCTTCGCCGCCCGCGACGCGCGCGTGCCGGCCATCGTTCACACGATTCACGGGATGAGCTTCAACCGCACGCAGCCGTGGCTGGTGCGGCGGCTGTATGCCTGGCTGGAGCGTCGCGCGGCGCGCTGCACGCATCGCATCGTGACGGTGGCGGACGCGATGATCGATCAATCCGTCGCCGCCGGCATCTGCGCGCGCGAGCGGATGCAGACCATCTACTCGGGGATGGAAGTCGAGCCGTTTGACGCGGCGCGGCATGATCGCTCGGCGGTTCGGGCGGCGTGGGGGATCGGGCCGGATGAGATCGTGGTCGGGACGGTCGCGCGGCTGTTTCGCAAGAAGGGGTATGAGCAACTGATTCCGATCATGGCGCACGCGGCCCGGCAGGAGCCGCGGCTGCGGTTCGTATGGGTCGGCGACGGGGCGCAGCGCGGAGAGTACACGGCGGAATTGCGGCGGCTTGGGCTCGCGGAACGGACGACGCTGGTGGGGCTGGTGCCGCCGGCGGACGTGGCGCGGCAGATGGCCGGTTTTGACGTCCTGGCGCATCCGTCACAATGGGAGGGGCTGCCGCGGGCGGTGGTGCAGGCGTTGCTGATGCTGGTGCCGGCGGTGGCGTTCGACATTGACGGAACGCCGGAAGTGGTGCTGGACCGGAGCACCGGACGAGTCGTGCGGCTTGGCGACGAGAGCGGGTTCGTGGAGGCGCTGCTGGAGCTGGCACGAGATTCCGGCGCGCGGCGGGCGTACGGCAAGGCGGGCCGGCGGCTGTGCCTGGAGCGTTTCGACTGGCGGCGAATGGTGGAGCAGCTTGAAACGCTGTATTTCGAGTTAGGTCGGCGGCGAGTAGGATGAGGCGCATGACCCTGCCCGCGGAAATCCGCATCGGCCCGCACCGCGTCGGCCCCGGCCGGCCGCTGCTGCTGATCGCCGGGCCGTGCGTGATCGAGTCGCAGGATCATTGCCTGAAGCTGGCGGAAGCGATCGGCGGCGTGGCGCGGCGGCTGGAGTTGCCGTACGTCTTCAAGGCCAGCTTCGACAAGGCGAATCGTTCGAGCGGGGGGTCGTTTCGCGGGCCGGGGCTGGAAGGCGGGCTGCGTGTCCTGGCGGCGGTGCGCGAGAGAACCGGGCTGGCGGTTCTGTCCGATGTGCACGAAGCGGGGCAGGCGGCGGCGGCGGGGGCGGTGCTCGACTGCCTGCAAGTGCCGGCGTTTCTGTGCCGGCAGACCGACCTGCTGCTGGCGTGCGCCGCGACGGGCCGGGCGGTGAACGTGAAGAAGGGACAGTTCATGGCGCCGGAGAAGATGGGTTTGGCGGTCGAGAAGGTGCGCGGGGCGGGCAACCCGAACGTGATGCTGACGGATCGAGGGACGATGTTCGGCTACGAGAGGCTGATCAACGACATGACCGGCCTGGCGACGATGCGGGCGTTTGCGCCCGTGTGTTTCGACGCGACGCATTCGGTGCAGTATCCTGGCGGCGCCGGCAACGTTACCGGCGGGCGGCGGGAGTTCATTCCGCTTCTCGCGCGGGCGGCGGTTGCGGCCGGAATCGACGCACTGTTCATGGAAGTCCACGACGATCCGGATCATGCCAGGAGCGACGCCGCGACGGTCTGGCCGCTGGCGGAACTGGAGCGGCTGCTTGCCGGGCTGGTGCGCATTCGAGCGGCGGTGGCGTAGGGCGACGCGACGACGCGCGCGGCATGGAGGCGTCTTTCCGAACCCGCCGCGCCAAGCGGCGGGTTGACGATCGTGAGCGATCGGCGCGCCACAGGCCGCGGACGTCACCCCGCCGCTTGGCGCGGCGGGTTCGGACGGACCCACCTGAAGCCGGATGGGCGTGCCGCGCATCGGGCGCGGGGGAATTGAATTGACGCTGCGCGCGGCGATCGGCTAGATTCGAATCAGCGGCGCAGCACAGCGCATCACCGCGCAGCGATTCGGCGAGGCCCACTGCATGTCCGACAACACGCCCGAGCTGCTTCTCGCCTCGATGAACGGCGACTCGGTGGCGTTGTCATCGCTCCTGGAGCGTCACGCGGTTGAATTGCGGCGGCGCATGGCGGGGCGGATTTCGCCTGTCTGGCAAAACGTGCTGGACGTGGACGATATTCTGCAGGTGACCTTCATGGAGGCTTTCCTGCGAATCGGCCAATTCGTCCCGGGGAAGGACAGCTCGTTCGTTGCGTGGCTGACGCGGATTGCGGAGAACAACCTGAAGGACGCGGTCAAGGAGCTCTCGCGCGTCAAGCGTCCGCCGCCGGACCGCCGCGTGGGCGACGCCGCCGGGAATGACTCGTTCGCGTCGTTTCTGGATCAGCTCGCGCAAACCAGCGCGACTCCGAGCCGGGTGGTGCGCTGGCAGGAGGCCCGCGGCGTGCTGGAGCAGGCGCTGGGCCGGCTTCCGTCGGACTATGAAACCGTCATCCGCGGCTATGACCTGGAGCAGAAGACGGCCGCGGAGCTGGCGGCGCAACTGCAGCGCTCGGAGGGCGCGGTGTTCATGCTGCGGGCGCGGGCGCACGACCGGCTGCGCGATCTGCTGAACGAACAGCAGCTCTTCAGCGATCACTGACACATGGAGCTGCCGGGTACGGGCCGTATTGATCCGAGCCGCGCGCGTAAGCCGGCGCACTGCAAGGCTCCGCTCCCTCACGGTCGCGGCTCGGACAGAAGAACCGCTTCCTGACGGTCGCGGCTCGGACAGAAGAACCGCTCCCTCACGGTCGCGGCTCGGACAGAACTCCGGGATAGCTTCATGAAACCACCCAAGGCCGGCGGCGGCTGGACATCGATTTTCTATGCGTTTGACGCCGCACGGCGGGCCGGCGGCCTGCTGCGCTTCTTCTCGGCGCTTAGGGCGCGAAACGCGTGCAAGACATGCGCACTGGGGATGGGCGGGCAGCTCGGCGGCATGGCCAACGAAGCCGGGCACTTCCCCGAGGTGTGCAAGAAATCGATGCAGGCCATGGCGGCCGACATGCAGGGGCGCATCGAGCGGCGGTTCTTCGAGAATTACAGCATTGAGCAGATGCGGCGGATGACGCCGCGCGAGCTGGAGCACATGGGCCGGCTGGCGGAGCCGATGCTGGCGCGGGCGGACGATTCGCACTATCGCCCGATTTCGTGGGATGAGGCGCTGGCCGTGTGCGTCGAGCGTCTGACTGCGACCCTGCCGGACGAGAATTTCTTCTACTTCAGCGGGCGCTCGTCGAACGAAGCGGGTTTCATCGCACAGCTCTTCGCGCGGCTTTACGGCACCAACAACGTCAACAACTGCAGCTACTACTGCCACCAGGCCAGCGCTGTCGGGCTGGCCGGCGCGCTGGGCGGCGGCACGGGAACGGTGCAGCTCGATGACCTGGGAAAATGCGACCTCGTGTTGCTGGTCGGCGGCAACCCGGCCTCGAATCACCCGCGGTTGATGACGAGCCTCATGCAGCTTCGCCGCCGCGGCGGGCAGATTGTGGTGGTCAATCCGATCGTCGAGACCGGACTGGTGCGTTTCAAGGTGCCGTCGGACTGGCGCAGCCTGCTGTTCGGCACGGAGATTGCGACGCACTACGTACAGCCGCACGCGGGCGGCGATCTGGCGCTCTTGGTCGGGCTGGCCAAGCGCGTGGATGAGCTGGGCGCCGTGGACGAGGGTTTCGTCGCGGCACATACAAATGGCGCTGCGGAACTCCGCGCCGCGCTTCGCGATACGGGCTGGGAGCAGATCGAGGCGGCCTCGGGCGTCGACCGCGAGATGATCGACCGCGTCGCCCGGGTTTACGCCGCGTCGCGGGCGACGATTTTCGCGTGGACGATGGGCATCACGCATCATGCACACGGTACGGACAACGTGCGTGCGATCGCCAATCTCGCGCTTCTGCGCGGGATGATCGGCCGGCCGGGCGCGGGCGTCATGCCGATTCGCGGCCACAGCAACGTGCAGGGCGTCGGGTCCATGGGGGTGACGCCCAAGCTGAAAGACGCGGTGTTCTCGCGGCTGGAGCGGCACTTCGGCGTGACGCTGCCGACGACGCCGGGGATGGACACGCTGGCCTGCATGCAGGCGATGGCGGAGCGGCGCGTGAAAAACGGGTGGTGCGTGGGCGGCAACCTGTTCGGGTCGAATCCGGATGCCGCGGCGACGACGAGGGCGTTTTCAAACCTGGAGAGCGCGGTCTATTTCACCACGACGCTGAACACGGGGCACGCCTGGGGGCGGGCGCGGCAAACGCTGATTCTGCCGGTGAAGGCGCGCGATGAGGAAGACCAGGCGACGACGCAGGAGTCGATGTTCAGCTTCGTGCGGCTGAGCGAGGGCGGCCCGGAGCGGTTCGAGGGTCCGCGGAGCGAAGTGCAGATCTTTGCGACGCTGGCGCGGCGGGTGCTGGGAGAGAGCGGTCCGATTGACTGGCGCAGCCTCGAAAAACACCGCAACATCCGCCGCGCCATCGCCGCGGTCATTCCCGAGTATGAGCCGATCGGCCGCATCGATGAGACGGGGGCTGAGTTCCACGTCGCGGGCCGCGCCGTTCGCGAGCCACGATTCAAGACGCCGGACGGGCGGGCGCGACTGCACGTTACGCCGATACCGTCGAGTGTGCTGCCGCCGGGGCAGCTTCGGCTGATGACGATTCGCAGCGAGGGGCAGTTCAACACGGTGGTGTACGAGGACTACGACCTCTACCGCGGGCAGGATCGCCGCGATGTCATCCTTTTGAACTCCGACGACATGCAGCGCCTGGGCCTTGAGCCGGGTCGGGCGGTGGCGGTGGAGAGCGAGGTCGGGCGGATGGTCGTGGTCGCTCGGGCGTTTGCGATCCGGGCGGGGAACGCGGCGATGTACTACCCGGAGGCGAACATCCTGGTCCCGCGCGTTGCCGACTCCGCGTCGAAGACGCCTGCGTTCAAAAACATTCCGATAACCGTGACACCGACGAGCGACCTTCCGGTTGTGCAGGTCGCCGAGTCGAGGCGTCGCAAGCGCTCCCACCAGCGACTTTCAGCCTGCTAATTGATGCTAGGAAAAATTCTATCGCGAGCGGCGATTTCGCTTGAACATCGTCGTTCATTGTGGTGTACTCCGGGCTGCGCTGGACTGCATTCGGACGACTAGCTACTGGTTGCTCCTCGCCCGCGGTCCCACCAAGGCACAGCGATAAGGGTGAACTCGTGATCCACCGCACTCCGCTCGCGGTCGTATCGCTCAGCTTGCTCATTGGGCTCGTCCACGGGGGTTGCCCGGCGTCAGACACAACTGTAGATGGGGCAGCGACTTCGGTCGGCCCGCGCGGCCCTGCCGGCGCGACTGGCCCGGCCGGAGAACAGGGCGAGGCCGGACTGCAAGGCCAAGCGGGACCGGCTGGTGCCAACGGCGTCGACGGCGGGGACGGTGAGATGGGTGCGGCAGGCCCGGCAGGCGCGGCTGGCGACGATGGAGCGGTCGGCCCGGCGGGGCCGCAGGGAGTTCAGGGGCCGGCCGGCGACACTGGGCCGCAAGGGGCCGCGGGTCCGGCGGGCAAAGAAGGACCGCCGGGACCGCAAGGTCCGCCCGGGCCGGTGGCCGACAACGTGCTGCTGCTGGATGGCACGCGCTCGATGACCGGGGCGCTTGAGATCGCGCCGACCGAGATTTTGTCGGGTAACGCGCTGAAGTACACACCCGCTGACGAGAGATCCGGCGCGTTCAATCTGACATATGACTCCGCCCCGAACACCGGTTCAAGCCGGAACGACGACACGTTCACGTGGGGCTACAACAACTCCTTCGACGGTGGGCGCGAGCGGCTGGATGAGCCGTCCTTTACGCACCGCATTGAGAGCTTCTTCTGGCCCAGTCCGGACAACGGCCCGGGCGGCCCCTATCTCGAATCGCACATTCAGTACGTGCACGCGAACGGTGAGATCTACCGGCCCTACGGCCTGTTGATCCGCCGCGCGACCGACGACCCCTACATCTTCGGTGCGCTGGAACACAACGCACTTCAGATCAACTCGCCCGGCACGGTAGGGACGCCGACCGCCGTTTCGCGGCAGTTCGTGAAGTTCGAGCGGATCGACAACGTGAACTACGCGTTTCTTTACAACGACGTGGTGAACAACACGTACCTGTGCGCGCTGACCAACGGACGGCCGTTTACGCTGCAGATGAACGGAACCGGGAGCGCGTGGGTGGCGCTGCCTTACATCAACGAAGACAGCAACCTTGAATTGCCGGCGACGGCGGAAACCGACCATCCGATCGTGTCGCGGGTCGGGCTGGGGACGGCGCCGTTTGTCGTTTCGTCGGCGACGCTGGTGACCAACCTGAACGCCGACCTGCTCGACGGGCGATCGTCAATTGATTTTGCCGCGCTGGACGCGACGAACTTCTGGGTCGGCGCCAACGTTTTCAACGGCGCCGTGCAGATCGGGATGGGCAGCGACCTGACGCTGGAGAACAAGTCAGACGTCGTGCTCGGGACGGGGCAGGGGTCGCGAATCGCGTCGGCGGCCGATGAGAAGCTGGCGTTCTGGGGCGCGACGCCCGTCGTGCAACCATCCGGCGCGGCGCAGGAGGCGGTCATGCCGCCCGACGCGTTCCAGACGGCCGACGGACAGATCGCAGCGCTGCCGCTGGGCGCGAGTTACTCGCAAGCCGAGGTTCAGGCGCTGCGCGACCGCTGCGAGCAGCTCGGCGACGACTGCCGGCAGCTTCGGGCGCGGGTGGCGGAGTACGAGGCGTTGATTTCGGAGATGCGGCGGGTGATGGTGGAGACCGGGCTGATGAAGGGCGCGCCGTAGGTGACTGTGCGCGATTCCGCGCCACGTTCGGAACGCGAAGCGCAAGCGAGCGCAGGTTGCGGCGGGCGCTCGCTTGCGCTTCGCGTTCTGAGATGTGGCGCCGCCTCGCTCACGCTGAGTTGGTCTAGTCAACGACGATGCGGCAGATGGCGTAGCTGGCGGCGACCTGGATGCGCTGGTCGTCCGAGCTTTCCGCCAGCGTTCGCAGGGCGCCGAGGGCGGCGGGGTCGCCGATGTCGCCCAGGGCCATGGCCGCCAGTCGGCGCACGCGCGGCGTCTGCTCCGGGTCCTCGCGGTCGGATGACGTGAAGCGGGTGGAGTCCAGCGCGAGCTTCATTCCCATGTTCGAGCGGAGCCGGCCGAGTCCGCGGGCGGCGAGGAGGCGCGCTTCCAGATATTCCTCTGGGTCGCGCAGGACAAACGTCATGGCCTCGCGGGCGCGCTCGTGGCCGATTTCGGCCAGGCACTGGAGCGCCAGCAGGCGCGAGATGGGGTCGCCCTGCACGAACGCGATCACGCGATCGAGGGCCTCGTCGTCTCCGCAGGCGGCGAGTGCGGCGTAGGTCTGCACGGTCACCTTGCTGCTCTTTTCATTGACCTTTTCGCGCAGCGCGCGCCGCAGGCGCTTGGCGGCGGCGGGTTCACGTAAGCGACCGATGAGCCAGGCGGCGTCGGCCCGCAGGCCCTCGTCCGGATTGTCCGAGAGCGTTTTGGCCAGAATCTCGGCCTGGGGAAAATCACCCATGCGGTACACGGCGTAGGCGGCGCCGAGCCGGACGCGTGGATTCTGGTCATCCAGAAGACGGCGGATGGCCTCGCCGGCGGTGCGGTCGCGCACCTCGCCGCAGGCCAGACAGCCGGCGAATCGGAGCATGGGCACGTCGGAGCGCAGCGCGTCGCGGAAACGCGGCAGTCCGTCGCGCGGGGCGACCTGCACCAGGGCTTCGATGGCGTTGGTGGCGACCTCCGGATCGCCGCTCTGGGCGGCCCGAAGCAGCAGGTCCTCCGCACGGCGGCGCAATTCGAGTTGCTCGGTCGGGCTGAGGCGAACGGTTTGATCGACGCAGCCGCTGAGCGCGAGCAGCGCCGCGAGGCCGATCATCGGCGCCAGAGTGAATCGGAGAAAAGGCATATCGGCGACTCCTTTCGCGGGACGGGGCTGCAGCATGGCGTCCACTCGGCTGGGGGACCGGCCTCCGGCCGGTCTCCGCACTTCGTATTTCGGGCCGAAGGAGACCGGCCGGAGGCCGGTCCCCCAGCGGGCCGGTGCACGGACCGATCCGCCAGAGGCGATACACCGTCGGACACGGCGGTCCGACGCTACGCAGGGGTTCGGGCCAACATCGCCGCCAGGCGCGCTTTGACCGCCAACACCCAGCGCTCGAAGATCGCCGCCAGCCACAGGCCGGTGGCCAGAGCGAGGCAGATTCCGGCGAACCAGTCTCCGGTGCGGCCGTAGAAGCTGTCGCGGCTATCCAACTCGATTGCGTGGGTGCGGTGTCCGACAATTCCGATTCCGACGCGGCGGCCGTCTTTCTCTACGACGCTGTGGACGCGCCCGTTCGGGTCGATAAAGCCGCTGATGCCGGTGTTCACGGCGCGCGCGATCGCGACGCGATTCTCGACGGCGCGGAAGACGCAGATTGCCAGGTGTTGCGGCAACTCGTGGCTGTAAAGGAACCAGGCGTCGTTGCTGATGCTGACCAGGAAATCGACCTGCCGCTGTCCGCCGCCCCAGACGAAGCGGCGGATGATGTAAGGCATGACGTCTTCATAGCAGATGGGGGTGGCGAAGCGGACGTTACCGCCGCTGTAGTGCAGATCGAACACGGTGAACTTGGCGCCGGACCAGAGGCTGTAGTGGTTCTTGCCGCCGTCGCTGAAGGGGCTGAGGGAATTCAGCCAGTTGTAGAGCCGGCGGAAGCTGGTGCGGAAGGGGACGGCCTCGCCGAAGGGAACCAGGTGTATTTTGTCGTAGCGATCGGCCCGCTGTGAGCCGTCGGGATCGTAAATCAGGGCCGAATTGAAGCGCTTTTTCTTCGGATCGACGGCTTCGGGGAAGGCTTCGACCGACATGGCGCCGCAGACGATGGTCGTCGGCGGGTGAGGGGCCTGCGGCAACTCGGCGAACTTCTCATCCTTGTCGTACCAGCGCTTCATGGTCTTGATCACGTCGGCCGCCGCGGGGTAGTCGCCGCGGGCGGCGGCGGAGACCGCCTTGTCGCACAGCCGGCCGTAGGTCCAGGTGATCGGCTTGATGTCGTCGATGGCCTGCGGCTCCAGCGCGAGGAAGTCGCGGTTCTGCGTCGCGTTCCAGACGCTTTCGGGCAGCGCGAGCAGGTCGGGCTGGTCGAGCGAGGCCGCGGCGGTGAGCGCCAGGTAGCTGGCGAGTACGACCGGTCCCGGGGCGCCGTAGGGCGGCGTGCTGACCAGCGGAAAATCGCCCTGCACGACTGCGACGCGCGGGCCGACGCGGAATTGCACGCCGCTGGTGCGCACGATTCCGTAGATAACCATTCCGGCGAGCACAAGGATCGTCGTCACGGCGCCGGCGCCAAGCTGTTTCCGGCTGCGACCGGGCAGGGCCCAGCGGCCGTGGCACAGCGCGGCCTCGACGATCAGCCCATTCACCAGGGCGGCGGCGAACGAGACGCCGTAGGCGCCGGTGATGTCGCTGATCTGAATGAGCCACGTCTGCGCATACAGCCCGTGGGCGAGGAAGAGCCACGGGAATCCGCTCATCACCCATGCTCGCAGGTATTCGCACGCGACCCACACGACCGGCAGCGACCAGACCGGCGAAATGCCGTGCCGCAGGGCGGTGCGCATGGCCCAGGCGGTGAGCGCCCAGTAGAGGGTCAGGTAGAACGCGAGCGCCGCGTAGCCCAGGCCGGTCACGGGCATCAGCCAGCGCAAGCCGACCAGGAAGAAGGTCCAGCCGACGGCAAAGGTCAGCCAATGGACCACCCAGGCGCGATGCGTGCGGCAGACGGCCAGCGCCCACGGCGCCAGCGCGACAAACGCGAGCGGCCACAGGCCATAGGCCGGGAAGAGCCACGTGAGCAGGACGACCGACAGGCCGCCGGCGAGCGCGAACCCGCGCGCGTCGTGAGACGCGGAGGGCACGCCTGCGGCGGCAGTCGAGGCGGCGCCGGCTGGCAGCGTGCGATTCTTCATCAGGGCAGGCCGAATGGGATGAACAACACCTGGTCGCCGCGGGCCGCCGGCAGGGCGTTTTCCGGTCTGTAGAGCAGCGCGTTGGCGCCGCAAAGCCCGAAGGGGTCGCCCGAGCCGCGCCACGGATTGGGCGTCACGGTTACTTCACCGCGCGGACCGGCGCGCCACTCGGCCGGCTGGTACATCGGCCGGCTGCCGTTGGCGGGCAGGTCGGCGTTCAACATACCCGAAAAGTGCGGCGGGGGCGCGGGCGGGCGGCCGCTGAGGCCGTCGATGATCGGCCGCACGAGGAGCAGGAAGCAGACGACGCAACTGACCGGGTTGCCGGGCAGGCCGACGATCCACTGTCCCTGCGGCCCGCGGCCGATGCGGGTCGGCTTTCCGGGCTTGAGCTTGAGGCTTTCGACCAGCCAGGCGACGCCCAGCGATTCGAACGCGGCGGGGACCAGGTCGTGCGTGCCTTTCGACATGCCGCCGGTGACGCAGGCGATGCGGTGACGGAGGGCGTCGCGGAGGCGCTGCTGGAGCAGGTTGGGTTCATCCGGGCAGCGGCCAAGCAGGGTCGGCCTTCCGCCGGCGTCACGCACGCAGCCGCTGAGGGCGATGCTGTTGCTGTCGATGATCTGCCCGGGGCCGGGCTGATCGCCGGGGTCGACGAGCTCGTCGCCGGTGGAGAGCAGTGCGACGGTGGGCGCTTCGAACGCGCGCAGCGCGCGACGGCCGCCGGCGGCGACGGTGGCGAGCTCGCCGGGGCCGATGCGCGTGCCGCCGCGGATGAGCAGGTCGCCTGTTCTGACAATCGCGCCGCGGCGTTCGATGTGCTGGCCGGGGCTGGGCCGATCGTCGAGGAATACTTGCGTGCTCGAGTTGAGTGGTGCGGGCGTCTCGCCCGCCGCACCGCGCGAATTCTCCACAATGACGATCGCGTCGGCGCCAGGAGGAATCGGGGCGCCGGTGTTGATCTGCACGCACGTGCCGCTCGTCAGCGGCGCCGCGGCGTCTCCGCCCGCCCGCGCCAGCCCGGAAAGCTGCAGGGCGCGCGGGCCATCGGCGAAGTCGGCGGAGAGCACGGCGTAGCCATCCATGATGGCCCGGTCGAAAGGCGGGAAATCGGACTGGGCGCGAACGTCTTCGGCCAGCGTCGCCCCCAGCAACCCGTCCAGCGGCCGGTCGGTCGGCGCTGCGGGGCGGACCTGTTCGGCTAGCAGATCCCAGACCTGTCGGGCGTAGGCGTTTTTCAGGGGAAGGGGCGGCATGCCCGGGATTGTGCGAAGCGGATGGGCCAGCGTCAACGCGACGGCGTCAGCGCGATGGCGTCAGCGCGACAGACCACGACGCTGGCCGCGGCGTCGAGTCAGAACGCGAAGCGCAAGCGAGCGCGAAGGCGAGAGGGCTCGGCACCCTTCGCTATCGCGCTCGCTTGCGCTTAGCCGTCGTTTCGACCCGAGCCGCGCGCGTAAGCAAGCGGTTTTCAAGCCTCCGCTCCCTCACGGTCGCGGCCCGGAAAGGGGCAGGTTCTACTTCGGCGCTACCCGCCGGCGAGCGCGTCGGCGAACGGATTGATGTCCAGAATGTCCGTCTGTCCGTCGGCGTTCATGTCGCCGTTGGTCGCGGCGCAGCCGGGATAGGCCGCGGCGTAGGCAGCCGGGTCGGCGAGGGCCAGCGTGAAGGCGTTGATGTCGAGAATGTCGAGCACGCCGTCGCAATTCATGTCGCCCAGCGGGGCCGGGCCTTTGCCGGGCACGGTGATCGAATCGCCGGTCTTGAAGCGGCCGATGGTGATGAGGCGATCGACCGGCGACGTGCGGGCGTCGAAGCGGAAGTTGTACATTGTGCCAAAGCGAAGGGCGTTGGCGTTTGGGTTCACGGGGAACGGCGTTGTGGCCCACGTCAGCAGGCCATCGGCGCCGGCGTTGTTCGGCCAGTCGCTCAGATCGTAGGGCATGCCGTCGCCGCCGTAGTCCACATCTTTGAAGCCGATGTCGGCCAGCAGGACGTCGGCGGCGTCGCCGGCGGGGATGCTGAAGGAGCCGACGGAGGCGTCGGAATTCACGTTGAGCAGTGCGAACTCATAGTGAAACAGGCCGTTGCCGGCGAGGGCGGCCTTGTACCCCAGGACCAGGCGGCCGTCGGTGACATCGATTGTCTGAATCACGACATTGGGATCAGGCACGTTCAGACCGCCGCCGTGCGCCTGCCAGGCGTAGATGGCCGGGAGCGTGCGCGCGATTAGTCCGGTGAAGCCCAGTGCGTAGCCGCCGCCGGTGAAGGCGCCGACGTTCAGCCGCTTGTATGACATGTTGTTTTCGCCGTTGCCGGCGGCGGCGTCATCGGGCGAGAGCGTGAGCAGCTCGCCGAAGAAGAGCGCACCGGAGTTGAGCGCCGGATTCAGGTCGTCGTTGCGAACGACGATGCGGCCGTCGAGCGTGCCGCTGCCGGGATGGGGGTGGTTTTGCGTAAACACGCCGGTGCTCGGGTTGATGATCCACCGCGGGCCCAGCAGCGACTGCGATCCACAGCGGTCGGCGGTGGACGGGCTGGAACAGCCCACGCCGAGGTGGTCGCAGCAGGCGCCGCAGTAGGGACTGCACGCGCCGCACACGCCGCCTTCCAGGCAGCAAAACTCCCATTTCAACCAGGACTGGCCGAGCTGTTCGATTCTCCCGTTGCGAAGGCGGTAGATGTTGCCACCGATGACCGGGTGGTTGGGCGTGCCGTCGATCCACTGGAGCGGGACTGAGCCGACGTTGCAGCCGGTCCAGCCGTGCGAATAGGACGTCATCGCCATGCCGTCGACCGTGGCCGTGCCCCATTTCCGCGGCCCGGCCGTCTCGCCCACGATCAGGTCGGACGTGACGGACGGCCATTCGCCGCCGAACTCGCCCGGCTGCGCGGGCAGGTGCGGCTCGGCCGGTGCCGCCGCGTCCGGCGGCTGGCTGAAACCTACTTCACCGTCGGCGCGGGGGCGGGCGGGCGCGACATCGGGCGACCAGGCGGTCATCAACAGCACGAGCGTTCCCGCGATCAGCAACAGTCGGCGCGACATGGCGTGTCTCCCAGAGCGCATCGAGTCGTCCCCCCACCGCAAAATGGTAGCGTCGCCGGGATCGGCGCGAAAGAAAAAACTGGAGGGGGCGGGAGAGCATTCGGACATTTGGGTGGGACGGGCGTCTCGCCCGTCCCAGCGGATTAGGGACGGGCGAGACGCCCGTCCCACCCTAATGTTGCGGGTTACTTCACGCTGCAGCCAAGGCTGCGGCTGCCGACGCGCGGGCCGTTGAAGCGAATCTGCGCTTCGCCGCCGCCGGAGACGATCCACTCGAATGTGCGGAAGCCTTCGCCGGGAATGCCGTCGTCGATCCAGATTCGCTCCGGATGGTGCTCGACGAACGTCAGCGGTGACGTGAAGCGATTCTCAATCGTCCCGCCGGCGACCACTTTCAAACCGTCGCCGCTCAGCTCGATGCTGTCGCGCGGTCCGTAGCGGCGGCGGGCGGCCTGGGCGGTGGTAGTCGCGATGGCGCGGCGGTTGCAGACGTCGACGCGGACGCGCGACAGGCCGCCGCCCAGCGGCGCGACCTCGACATTCGTCAGCTCGATAAGCGGCATCTGCTGGGCGTGGTAGACGGTGAACGCGAAGTTGCGGTGACACTCCTCTTCGAGATGAAACGACGGCGGGACGCGGCCGGTCATTTTGACAAAGCCGCCCAGCTCGACGTCGCCGTAAAGGGGATGCTTGAACTTCTTCCAGGGCACGTAGGACTGGCCGAACATGACGTAATCGTTGAACTCCAGTTCCTCTTTCTGCGTGGCGCCCTCTTTGTTGCCGTAGAGATTGCGGTCGGTCCAGAGCTCGTTGGTGAAGCTGATGATGCCCAGCTCCTCGGCGGTCCAGTTGATGAAGCCGCCGTGCACGTCGTACAGGTCTTTGTAGATCACCGAGTAGGTGTAGAAGGGAATGATGCGTTCGCCGCGCTTGCCGATGCGGTCGTAGGCCCGCAGATCGGCGGGCGGATACTCGGCCTCGCGCGCCTGCACGCCCGGGCCGCGGAGCATCATCCCGGCGGCGTTGTGATAGGCCTGGACGCCGGCGATGTTTGGATGGGCGACCAGAAAGTCGGCGATGGACTTGGACTCGGGCAGGCTGAGCGGGTAGTCGCCGGCGCCGAACTGGACGTAGTCCGGCTGCCAGGCGGCGGGCCAGTTGCGGTTGGGGTCGTAGCCGCCGGGGCCGTCTTCGTTGAAAAGTCCGTCGCCGTCGTCGTCGAGGCCCTCCATGCCGAGCATGGTGTAGCGCTTGTAGTCGCCGGGCTGCTGCGGATCGACTTGGACCATCAGCCGATAGTCTTCGGGGGATTCGCGCATGCGGCCGTTGGGGTCTTCGCGGCGCATCATGAGCAGCCGGCCGTCGCCGTCGAGGTCGTTGGGCGGGTCTTCGTCGAAGAGGCCGTCGCCGTCGTTATCGACCGGCTTTTTTCCGGTGCGCGACGAGCTGCCGGTGTTGGGGGCGCCGAACCAGTAGGCGCGGCCGTCCGGATTGACCATCGGGATGAAGTAGAACGAGGCCCGGTCCATGAGCTGGGTGAGCTGCTCGACCTTGCCGTAGCTCTTCGTGAGATACCAGATCGAGTAGAGCACGACTTCCGCCGCCTGCACTTCGTTGCCGTGGATGTTGCCGTCGATGTACATGGCCGGCTTGACCGTATCCGCGCCGGTCCTGGCGACGTTCAGCGTGACCAGCCACATGTCGCGGCCTTCAACGCTCTTGCCGATCGACTCGAGCTTGATCAGATCGGGGTAGGCGGCGACGAGCTGCTTGAGCGCCGCGGTGATTTCGTCGTAGTCGTGCAGCCGGTTCCAGGCGATCTCGACTTTGGCGGGGGCGTTGTAGCCGTCCTGGGCGGCCGCAGGAGCGGCGAGTGTGAGAAGCGTCGCCGCGGCCGCGATCCATGGGAGCAGGGCGCAGGGCGCAGGGCGCGGGGGCGTCTGTAGCGTCGAACGTGTGTGTCCGACGTCGTCACTCACTGCTCGTTGCGCCGTCGGACGCAGAGGTCCGACGCTACCGGTATTTCTCACGGGCGCACCTCCGTAGTCGGCGGCGTCATTTTCAAGACGACCTCGGTCGGCAATTCGCCGTGCACGCGGTTGTACGCGGTGAAGGCGACTTTCTCGTCCGGCGCGCCGCGGATCAGCCAGCGCACTTCCGCCAAGCCGCCGCTGCCGGGGATATTCTCGACGCGTTCCATGCGTCGTCCGCCGATGATTCGCTCGCTGGGAAGCTGGGGTCGGATCACCCAGCCGGGCTGCTGCGCGTGCAGCGCCATGGCGGAGTGCGTCGGCAGGAAGCCCGCGTTGGTGAGTCGCAGACGCACTTCCCACACACCGGCGCCGTGGTCTTTCACCACCGCGGGGAGGAACGCGGGCGCTGGCAGCAGATCGCTCAGTTCCAGCAGCGCCGCGAATTGCTGATCGGCGATGGCGGTCAGATCGGCGGCGGGCGCGGCGGTCTTGAAATAGGGCGCGAAGCCGCCGATTTCGACTTTTCCGAATTCAGGATGATCGACCGCGGTCCAGGCGATGAATCCCTTTTTGTCCGGCGTGCGGTCGTTGTAGCCAAGCCATTTCTTGTTCGAATCGGAACATTCGACCGTGGCTGCAACGCCGGTTTCGCGGGCCGCGGTGTCTTTCGCTGCCGCTTCGCTGGACGGAGCGCCGCCCGGGGGGCCGCCGGGGAACATCCCTGCGCCTCGGCCGCGACCGCCGCGAGCGCCGCGTCCGGGTGGTCCGCCGCCCGGCCCGGGACTGGATGGTCCGCCGCCGGGGGATGGACCGGCGTCGTCGGGCTTTTTCGCGCCGCCGGGGCCGTCGCCCGCCGGAGCGGAAGCCGGTCCTGATGCGGGTTGCGAGGCGGGCGGCTCGGGCGTGATCCACGGGGTGATCGCGAGCGTGAAGACGCCCTGCTGTGCGTACAGCCATGAATAGAACGCGCCTTCCGGCTTGCCGCCGAACGAACTGCCCAGGCGCGATGTCTTCTTGAATTTCTCGGAAAGGGTGTCAAAGAGCGGCTTGTCGTCGGGATGCATGTCGCGGTACGGCTTGCCGTCGGGCTGCTTGTCGCCGGCCTTGGCGACCTGCACGATGTTGTCATTGCGCCCGTAGACGCAGGCCAGCACGATGTTGCGATGGGCCAGGACGAAGTCGGCCAGCGCCCGCGTCTGCGGCTCGGAGAGCGGGTGCAGGCCGCACTCGGCCGTGCCCGCTTCGAACAGATGCGGCCAGTTGCGATCGCAGTCCACTCCGCCGGGGCCGTCCTCATTGATCTGCCCGTCGCCGTCGTCGTCGATGCCCTCGACCAGCAGCTTGAATTCGCCCTTCTGCCCCTTGGCGCGGTCGGCTTTCTTCATGAGCCGCGGCTCGTCCGGATCGGCGATCCACTCGCCGGCCGGATCGCGGACGCGCATGACGCTGATTCGGCCGTCGGCATTCAGGTCGTTCGGGCCGTCCTCGTCGGTGCGCCCGTCGCGATCTTCGTCAAGCGGGCGACCGTTGGCACGGCGTTCCTGCGCGGGCGTTTCGAACATGGCGTCGTAGCCGTCCGGGTCGACGCAGGGAACGATGTAAACCGTTCGGCAGGCGAGCGACCTTGCCGCCGGGCCGTCCGGCTCTTTCGTCAGGCTGTCGATCAGTTTCGCGGCGACACGAAACGCGGCTTCTGTGCCAGTAGGGCTGTCGGCGTCGATTCCGCCGACGATCAGGATCGCCGGGCGGTGGTCGGGTTCGGTTGCCGCGGGGGCGGCGAGCGCCAGCGCCCAGACTTCGCGCTTCTGGGCCGTGTCGCTGAGCTTGATGAGCTTCGCGGCGGGGCCGGCTTGGGTTGCGGCGGCCTTGAGAGCAGCGACCTGTTCGGCGTACTTACGGTAGCCGCCGTCGTCGGCTGTCGCCGTCGCAGACAGCAGTGCCGCCGTGAGCAGGAATGCCGGGCGTGCGGGTCGAGAGTGCGGGTAGGTCATGTATGGCTTTCGGCTGAGTGTGGGTGTTGACCGCGGCACCGGCTTCCAGTCGTTTACGTGGCGTGAATTGTCGGGGCCCGATCGCGCCGGGCTGCTGGCGGCTCATTCCAGCGCCCGGGTCGCGGGCGGATTGTACAGCCGAAACGCGGGCGTGCCAGGGTCAGCAGATGCGCGGCAGCGGGTCGCCGGTGAGCATCTCGATGACGCGCGTGGCGCCGAGCGCGCTGCGGCACAAGACGCGCCGGGCGGCGTCATCAGTAATGCGTCCGACGATCGCCGCGGCTTCGTCGCCCGCGACGCTGCGCAGCGCCGTCAGGGCCCGATCAGCCGCCTGCGGCGCAATTACCGCGACAAACTGCCCTTCGTTGGCGACGTGCAGCGGATCGAGCCCGAGCAGTTCGCACGCCTGGCGCACAGGCTCACTCACGGGAATCCGGGCTTCTTCGAGCTGCACGCCGGCGCCGGCCGCCTGCGCCAGCTCGTTCAGCACGGTCGCGACGCCGCCGCGCGTTGCGTCGCGCATCCAGCGCACGTTCTGTCCGGTGGCGTCGCGAAGCGCGGAGATCAGCGCAGTGAGCGGGCGCGTGTCGGAGCGAACCGGTTCGTCGAGCGCGAGCTCATGCCGCGCGAGCAGGATCGAGATGCCGTGATCGGCGATCGGCCCGGAGAGCAGCACCGCGTCCCCGGGGCGGACGTGCTGCGGTCCGAGCCGCCAGAGCGGATCGACGCAGCCGATGCCGCTGGCGGTGATGTAGAGTCCGTCGGCCTTTCCGCGTTCGACGACCTTCGTGTCGCCGGCGACGATCGCGACGCGCGCCTGCCGGGCGGCGCGCGCCATGGCCGCCACCTCGCGTCGCAGGACGCCGGCGTCCAGCCCGTCTTCGATGATGAAGCCGGCGGCGATCGCAATCGGGGTCGCGCCGCTGACCGCGAGGTCGTTGACCGTGCCGTTGATGGCCAGCTCGCCGATCGATCCGCCGGGAAACACGAGCGGGCGGACGACGAAACAGTCGGTTGTGAACGCAAGGCGCAGATTTTGAACATCGAGAATTGCGGCGTCCGCGAGGGCGTCGAGCGCGGGGTTGGCGAAGGCGGGCTTGAAGACTTCTTCGACCAGCCGCCGGCTGGCCGTCCCGCCCGCGCCGTGGGCCATGCTGATGGACAGGTCGGGAAAGGGCATGGTCGCAGTATAGCGACGGCCGCGCGGGGGTCGGCGAAGCACGGGCAAGCATGCCGCGCGGCAGAGCACGGGTCGCGGAGTACCGTGACCCATGCCACCCATACCACCCGCCGACGGCCGGCACGGGGACCGGCCGCTACCGGCGTGCGGCGGCGGCGTACGCCTGGTATGCCGCGCGAACTTCGTGGAGCGTGTCGCCGGCGAATTTGTCGAGCCAGGCGCGGGCCACTTCGAACGCGACGACGTTCTGGGCCACCACGCTGGCGGCGGGCACGGCACAGACGTCGCTGCGCTCGTAATCGCTGCGCTGGGGCTGGAGCGTCTGGAGATTCACGCTGTCCATCCCCTGCATGAGCGTGCTGATCGGCTTCATCGCGGCGCGGACCACCAGCACCTGCCCGTTGGTCATGCCGCCCTCCAGCCCGCCGGCACGGTTGGTCGGGCGTGTGAAGCCGAAGTTCGGCGTGCTGCGCTGCGACGGGTCGAAGTGGATGGCGTCGTGCACCGCGCTGCCCGGCTGCCGGGCCGCCTCGAACCCCAGACCGATCTCGACCCCCTTGATGGCTTGAATCGCGCCGACGGCCTGCATCAGACGCCCGTCGAGTTTCTGCGGGTATGACGCGCACGACCCCAATCCTGGCGGAAGATTGAACACACGCACTTCCACGACGCCTCCCACGGTGTCGCCGGCCTTCTTCGCGTCGCGAATCGCCTCGATCATCGCCGCCGCAGCCGCGGCATCCGGGCAATACGCGTCGTTCTCGCGGGCAGCGACGAGGGCCTCGGCGCCGGCGTCCTCCGCGATGGCTCCGCGCACCGGCCCGATTTCCGCCACAAAGCCGACGCTCTTAACGTCGAACTCGCGCAGCAGGCACATCGCCAGGGCCCCGGCGGCGGTGCGAGCGGCGGTCTCGCGGGCCGAGGCGCGCTCCAGCGTCTCGCGGCAATCGGTCGTGAGCCACTTCAGACTGCCGGCCAGGTCGGCGTGCCCCGGGCGCGGGCGGTGAACGGGTGGCGCGTCGTCGAGCCGCGAATCCTTATTGGGAATCTGAAGAACGATCGGCGCGCCGGTGGTCAGCCCGCGCCGCACGCCCGCGAGCGGCACGGCGGCGTCCTGCTCGATCTTTTGCCGTCCACCGCGGCCGTAGCCGCCCTGCCTGCGGCGCAGCTCGGCGTTGATGAGGGCGAGATCGACGCTGACGCCGGCGGGCATGCCCTCGATAAGCACGGTGAGCGCCGGGCCATGCGATTCGCCGGCGGTGCGACAGGTGAGTTCGGACACGCGTGCTCCAAAGTGGCGACGAGCGCGAACGGATGGCGGTCGAGCGGAGTGATTATGAACGTGCGTTGCGGCAGGCACAATTGCCGTCGCCGTTGGTGGCCGGCCCGCGCGTCTGTCTGAACCCGCCGCGCCAAGCGGCGGGGTGACGATCGCCAGCGAGCGGCGCCACACGGGGCGGGGACGTCAACCCGCCGCTTGGCGCGGCGGGTTCGGAAAGACAGCCGGTCGGCGGAATGACGATGCCAGCGGCGCCGCGCCTACGACCTGTGCAGCGCACTCAGGCGCGGGTTCGCGTCGTGACGATAAGAACCGCGGAGTTCCGCATGGATGCGCGCAAAATCTGCCTGGATGCAGCGACCCTGTCATTTACGCTGCTGGCCGTCGGATGCGAGGTCTTCCAGCCGACGCCGACGCCGGCGGCCAAGCCGGCTGACTCCCAGCCTGACCCGCCGCAGGTCGTCAAGGCCGCCGTCGACAAGCCGCAGCACGCGGCCGACGAACAAGTCGATCCGCTGGTGGCGGAGTACATCCGCCGCATTGACGACATCGCCGGAAGGCCAGCGCCGCGGCGCGGCGGCGCGGCGCTGGATATGCAGGAATTGCGCCGCGACGCCGAGATTTTGCCTCCGGGCGATGAACCCGGCGAACCCGCCCCGGCAGCGCGGCAGCCGATCCCGGCACGAAGCGAGCCGCATCAGCCGCCCGCCAAACAGCCCGGCGAATCGGCGACGTCGCACTCCGAACCACCGACGGTCACATCTGTCGCGATTCGTGGCGACGGGCGGCCGCTGACCACGGCGCCGCCGCCGAAGAGCGGTGATGCGCCGGAGATGAACGCGGCGGTCGAGTCGCGCTACGGCCCGACGTCGCTGCGCGATTTTCTGTCACGCCTGCCGGCCACGTCGTCTGATGCGCCGTTCCGCGAGCAGCTCGACGAGCGCGTGCTTCAACTGCTGGCGGGACAGTATGAGCAGGCCCGGCGTCCGCTGGAGCTGGTGAGCGATGAGCACCGTCAGCTTGGCGAGCGGTTCGTGGAAGCCCTGATCGCGCTGCGCGAGGCGCACGCGGGCGACGCCGCAGCCGGGGCCGCAGCGGTGCTGCGCGAACTGGAGGCGCTTTCGGAGTCGCTGCGGAAGCTCTCGGACCTGTCGATTCCGGCCATGGCGCTGTGCTGGAAGGTGGAGGGATTCGGCCGCTACCAGACGTTCGACCCGCCGCAGTTCGTCGCCGGCAGCACCGCGGAGGTGATCGTGTATTGCGAGCTGCGCGATTTTGTGAGCGAGAAGCGCGACGACGGGCTGTATCACACCGAGCTGGGAATGACCGTGAACGTGCTGAATCGCATCGGCGAGTCCGTGCTGGAGGTCAGGGACCCGCTCATTCGCGACACCTGCCGCACGCGGCGGCAGGACTGCTTCGTGCCGCGGCTGATCCGCCTGCCGGCGAGCCTGTCGGCGGGTGAGTACACGGTGAAGGCGACGGTGGTGGACCTGCTGGGCGGCAAGGTGGCCGAGAGCCGCACGACGCTGGTGGTCAAGCCGGGGCTGTGAAGCCGTTGTTCGGGAGACCGGCCGGAGAGCCTGTGAACGGCTTCGGGTGGAGCGGGCATCTTGCCCGTGTCTGAGATCGCGGGGACGGGCGAGACGCCCGTCCCACCCAAGCGTCCCACCCAAGCGTCCCACCCAAGCGTCCCACCCAAGCGTCTCCCCAAAACGTCCCCGGGCTTTACAATCAGCGGCATGAGCGACACGCACACGCCTGGCGGACCGACACCCGCCGGCGCTCCGGCGGATTTCGAGCTGATTCCGACGCGCTTGGGCTACGATCGCTGGGCCGCGATCTACGACGACGAGGACAATCCGCTCGTCGAGCTCGAATTCGGCCCCTTCGGTGAGCTGCTGGGCGACGTGCGCGGCTTGCAGGTTCTGGATGTCGGCTGCGGAACCGGCCGGCACGCACTGCGGGCCGCCTCGCTGGGCGCTTGCGTGACCGGCGTGGATTTTTCGAGCGAGATGCTGCGCCGGGCGCAGGCCAAGCCCGGCGGCGGCGACGTCCGCTGGGTCTCGCACGATCTGGAAACACCCCTTCCATTTGACAGCCACGCGTTCCACCGGGTGACCAGCGCCCTGGTCATCGATCACATCGGCAACCTGGCGGCGTACATGGCCGAGATGCGGCGCGTCTGCCGGCCGGACGGCTTCGTGCTGCTTTCCGTGCTGCATCCGGCGATGATGCTGCGCGGCGTGCGGGCGCGATTCACCGATCCGGCGACCGGGCGGCAGGTGCGGCCGGACAGTCATCCTCACCAGATCAGCGATTACATCATGGGGGCGGTGCGGGGAGGGTTGCGAGTGGACTGGATGAGCGAGCACACGATCGATCGCGCGATGGCGGCCCGGTCGGAGCGGGCGGCGCGGTACGAGGGGTGGCCGGTGCTGTTGATGCTTCGCTTGCGGCCGTAGATCAGAGGACCGCCGCGCGCGGGGGGACGGCGGGGGAGTAGCACCGATCGGCCAATGTAAAAAGAAAATCACGCGCGCAACCCGGTTCTAGCTCTTGAAAAAAAAAAAAGCCGTCGCGGTTACAATACGTCGAAGCGGACATCAGTACTGGCGGCGTGTAGGCGAACCACGCAGAAAGGCAGAAGTTATGAAACGAACGGGTCTGCTCGACCGAATCGCGGTGTGTGTCTTCCTCGCTGTCGCTCCGCCGTCATTCGCCTGTATCTGCGGGAATATCGTCAATGTCACCTGTCCAAGCTGCACAGCCAATCCTGCCGAGTCATGCGTTTGCGATGGCGGAATATGCTCGTTCGATCTTGAGATTACCTGCCTGAAGGGCCCGTTTGCAGTGGATCAGGATGACAACGGGCCAACCGTTTGCGTCGACGACATCATGCAGGCTAAGTGTTCGCGCATCAGGGAGTGTCAGCCGTCGGTGTTCGGTATGCCGTGTGGGGCGACAAACTGGTGCGTCTACACCAATACCAGCTACTACTACTCGAACCGCCTTATTGTTGTTGAAGACGAATGCCTCTTCTTCCCGTAGCGCGCCGCGCAGGGGACCTTTCATGACCGCGCGATCCGCCCTCTTCCTGGCTCTGGCTGTCGTACGATCGGCCTTCTCGCAGTCTGGGGGCGAGATCCCTGCGGCCTTGGGTCGACTCGAGGAGGCACGGCAGTCGCTCCGGAGCGGCGACGTATCCTGGAGCCGCACCTCGCGCGCGCAGCCGGGGCGCGAGTGCCGCTTCCAGAGCCGCTACGCGGCAAACGGCGATCGGTTATTCGAGGAGCGCGGCGATCAACAGGGGTGGGTTGCGTGGCCGCGCGGCGCTGAAAAGCCGCTGCACAAGTTCCCGACGCTGTACATGCTGAATGCCGACGGCGTCTGGCGGTTTGCGGAAACGAGCCTGTCGTGCGACTTCTGGCGCGAGGTCGATGAAGGGCTTCCCGCGGATGAGGGTGAGCCGAAGCCGGGGAGGGAAGATTTCGTAGACATCCGCTGGGTCGGGCTCTGTCCGGCGTCCGGCGCCGACCTTTTGGACAGCCCTTCTTTTCTGCGGCGAGCGCGGCTGGGCGCCGACGCGCCCACGGCGCCGCACCGCGAATGGACGGAGCGGCGGGTGGGCGACAGAATCGAAGTGACGGCCAAAGCGGTGGATGGCGCTCGGCTCACCTGGCTGATAGACCCGGCGCGCGGCTGGAACGCCGTGCGGATTACATCGGAATCGGCCGATGGGAAGGCGCGTCTGGCTTGCGATTGCGAAGTTCGGGAGATGAATGGAACGTGGTTTCCCGCGGAAGTGCGATACTCTGCGAACGGGGAAGTCTATGAACGCATCGTCGTTCGCGAGGCGCGGTTTAATCACGCGGAAGACGCGGCGTCATTCACGGGCAAAGAACTCAAGCTCACGGCGGGCGTCAACATCGTCCCACAGAACTTCCGCTTGACGAACCGCTACTCGGGTCGTCTTTTCTGGAACGGGGACGCGGTCGTTGAAGGAGAGGAGTGGTTTGCAGATTTGAGGGCCGGGCGGCGAAAGCGCGGCCCGGTGCTCGAGGCGAAGCTGCGAGGCGAGCATAGCCCGTACATGACGACCGAACAGATCAGGAACTGGGAGATCCAGAGCAAGGAACTCATCTACACCACCCACACGCACGGGGTTGTATCCTCGTGGGAACGATACACCTTGGACTTTATCCGGCGCTTTGCGCTCGACCGGGAGCAGTCCGAGGCCGCCAAGTTTGTACTCTGGGACTGCCAAGCGCAGGCACAGGAATATCTAAACGAACACGGCGACAAGATCATGGAGGCGGCTCGCGGATTCTATGATCCTCGCGAAGGTCCCGGCGGGGCCTCGAAGGCGCGCGAGAAGCTTGAAGCCCTGCGGGCGCCGCTCGACAAGATTTTCGAAAGGCAATTGAAGCCGCGACTCGACGCAATCCCTACGCGAAAGCAGCGCAGAGAAGCCGAGACCCAGCCCGCGAAACCGTGACGCAACGAGATTTCGACGGCCCCACTTTGAGGTTACTTCAACTTCTCGCGCAGTTCCGCCAACTCTTTTTCCAGCCGCCGCACGGTTTCATTCAGGTCGCCGAGGCGCGCGACGTAGGCCACTTGCCGGCGCATGTCGCGGATGGGGATGGCGGGCTGGCCCAGGACGGTTTCACCTTCGGGGACGTTGTTGGTGACGCCGGCCTTGGCGCCGACGGTGGCCTTATCGCCGATGCGAATATGGCCGACGACGCCGGCCTGCCCGGCGAGCGTGACGTGATTGCCGACGGAAACGGAGCCGGCGATTCCGACCTGCGCGACGAGCAGGCAGTCTTCACCCACCTGTGTGCCGTGACCGATGGCGATCAGGTTGCTCATCTTCGTGCCGCGGGCGATTCGTGTGCGGCCGAGCGTGGCGCGGTCGATGCAGCAATTCGCGCCGATCTCGACGTCGTCGCCCAACTCGACAATCCCGATCTGCGGAATCTTCGCCCAGCGGCCCTCAAACGGGGCGTAACCCAGGCCGTCGTTGCCGATCACCGTGCCGGCGTGAATCGTGACGCGGTCGCCCAGGATGCAGTCGTCATAGATCACGACGTTCGGATAGAGGAGCACATGGTGTCCGATGCGGCAGCGCGGGCCGATGTAGCAGCCGGGGTAGATCACCGCGTGGTCGCCGATCTGCGCGTCTTCGTCGATTGTCGCGCCGGGGTAGATCAACGCGTTTTCGCCGATGCGGGCGCTGGCGGCGATCTGCGGCGGGGCGCGCGTCGGCTCCGGCTTGCGATGGCGGCGGTAGCCGTGCAGGGTCACGATCAGCACGGTGATGGCGGCGTAGGGATCGTCCACGCAGATGCGGGCCAGGTGCGGCGGCGCTTCGACGTCGGGCTTGATGACGACGGCGGACGCCCGCGTCGTCTGCAGCAGCTTTAGATACTTGGGGTTGGAGAGGAATGTGATCTGCCCCTCGCCGGCCTCCTCCAGCGTGGCGACCGAACGAATCAGCGTATCGCCGCGGCCGGCCAGCCGCGGGCGCATCTGGTAGCGTTCGAGGGCGCTGCAAAGATCGGCGAGGGTTCCGGGCATCTGGATTCGGGCAGTTTACGGGCGGCGGGCGCGGCACGCAAAGCGGCGCTCGCGGGCGGTCATCCGGCGTGTCCGGCGGCAGGGTTGATCAGGCGCGTCAGCACGCGGGTCGCGTCGGTGTAGTCGCCGGCGGAAAAGAACACGAAGATGGCGCGCTCGATTCCGGCGTGAATCGTGAGCATTTCGCAGGTCGTGGACAGCGCGATCTGCGTCGCGGCTTCGAAGGGATATCCGTAGACGCCGGTGCTGATTGCTGGAAAGGCAATCGAGCGTAGCTGATGCTGCGCGGCAAGCTCGATGGCGCGGCGGTAACAGGACGCCAGCAGGGCCGGCTCGTTGTGGCTGCCGCCGCGATAGACCGGGCCGACTGCGTGGATAACAAAGCGGGCGGCGAGGTTGAAGCCGGGGGTGATCCTGGCGTCGCCGGTCGGGCAGCCGCCGAGCACGGAGCAGGCCTCGAGCAGCTTCGGGCCGGCGGCGCGGTGGATGGCGCCGTCCACGCCGCCGCCGCCGGCCAATGCGCTGTTGGCGGCGTTGACGATGGCGTCCACGTCGAGGCGGGTGATGTCGCCCTGGTGGAGCTCGAGTCGTCGGAGGGCGTCGGGCGGCAACATGGGCGCAGTCGTACCGATGCGGGGCTCGCGCTGCAAGCGCGGTCGCGGCGGCGAGCGCTGCGGTCGGAACGCGACGCGCGAGCGAGCGCATGTCGCGGCGTGCGCTCGCTGGCGCTTCGCGTTCTGAAATGCGGCGCCAACTCGCGCACGCTGGTTCAGCGGACGACGGCGCGGGCCGCGGAGAAGGTCGCCTGGGGGTTCACGAGGTTGGCCATCTCAAGGTAGATGCGCCCGCTCGCCGTGACGCGGACCACGCCCGGGCCGGCGCTGGTGACGCCCAGGGAGTACTCGCGCCAGTCGTAGCCGCTCACGTCCGCCGCGCTGACGCCGTCAAGATAGAGCTCGACGGTTCGGCCGAGTTCGACCGGCCAGAGCGAAACGAAGCGTTTTCCACTGGCGAGCGGCTCGCTGACGAAGGCGCGCACGGAGTCGCTGCCCGCGCCGACCGGCAGCAGCGACACCGGCAGCAGGTGAAACACGCCGCTGGCCGCCTCGCGGAAGAGCATGTAGTCGCGCGCGCGGCGGGCGGCGGAACGCACGCTCTCTGGAAAGTACCCGCTGAGGCGAAGTTGCTCGTAGAGCGCCATCAACTTCAGATTGGCGTCGCGGTGCGGCCAGACATTGAACCGGTCCATGCGCGCCAGCATGACGACCGGGGCCTCCCAGGCCACGCTCTTGGCGAGCAGATACTCGAAGTCATCCGGCCGTACGTGCTCGGTCGTGTTGGCGGGCGAAGCGATCATCGCCCAGCCGAGCTGCTTTTCCACGAACGGATCGAAGGGCGCGTTCATGAACGCGACGTTGCGGTCCACTTCGCCCTTGAAAGGCTCCGACCAGTGGAAGTCGATCTGGCCGGCGACCGCCACCAGCGGGAAGGCCCACACCCCGGTCCCGAGCGACGACTCCATCCAGGCCGGCTTGGCGGCGACGGCGTCGTACATGCCGTTCAGCAGCACGCCGAGCGTGTAGTCATGCGGCGACTCGCTGTGCTCGACGGCGTCGCAGTAGATGTAGTCAAAGCCGAGCGCATCCATGAGCACGGCGCTGGCGCGGGCGTGCTCGGCGGCGCCGCCGCTGGCGATGTCCCACTGGTAGGCGTACTCGGCCAGGGACGGAACCAGGTGCTGAATCGCGGCGCCGGCGAGGGCGTCCTGCGGTCCCAGGGCGCCGGCCGATCCGGTCTGGTTCTTGGCGCGAACGAAGGGGCCGACGAAACCGTAAGGCGGTGCGTCGGTCTTGAGCGCGGCGTACTGAATGATCTCGCGGCCGATGACGATGTCGCGGTTTCCGTCGTCCAGCGGCCAGCCGGCCGGCGATTCGGTGGTCTGAATCAGTCCATCCGTCTGCGAAGCGGGCAGGTCGGCGGCCAACACGACGGAGCGGTCGCGTCGCAGGCCGGCATGAGCGCCGGGCGCGACGTAGGCGAGGGAGTTCTTGACGCACTGAGTCGGGAAGACGTGTGCGCCGACGACGATACCCTCGGCTTTCAGACTGTCGATCCAGCTTCGCAGGTTGGCGGTCGATCCCCAGCTTGGCTGGACCTCCGACGGTTGCCGCGAGTCCTGCCAGAGCGGCTGGTGCAGCAGGACGCGGCCGACGCCGGCGTCCAGCGTGAGCTGCAGCGCGGCGTTCCGCTCGCTGTAGAGCATCTGGTCCCAGAACATGCAGGAGCGCTGCAGGGCCGGGTGCTGGCGGGCCGCGACGCCGATCGGCACGCCCTCGTTCACCTCGACTGAGCTGACGCGCGCCAAGAGCGCCGCGCGATCGAGCGGGGCCGCGAAGAGCGCGGCTTTCCGGCCGGCGAACGAGACGGGCGTCGGGTAGGCGCGCGTGCGGTAGGCCGTCGCCCACAGGTATCCGCCGGCGCCCGCGGGGCCGACCTGCACGTCGGTCCAGCGATCGAGCGGCATGAGCCCGAGGTAGCGTCCGACGCCGCCGTCTTCGTAGCGGAGGAACCGCCACACGGCGCCGTCGAGCGAGTTGGCGGTCTCGATCGTCACGAAGCGGAACTCATCCACGTTGGCGTCGCCGGTGATGCTCTCCAGTTGGATGAGCAGGTGATCCGTGTGAGGCGTGATGCGGATGGTCGCGGTCGGAGTGGAGAAGAGCGAGCCGAATGAATAGGTGAGCTGCTCCCCGCTGTAGGAGAAGCCGGTGGGCTCGTGAAAGACGTTATTGCGTTTGGCGTAGCACAGGTACTTCCGGTAGGTGGCGATGTTGGTCTTGATTCGCTCGCGGCTTACTTCGCGATCGACGATCGACGAGACGCGGCCCTGGTCATCGATGCCCAGCGAGACGGTGGAGCACTGGTAGGTGGGGGCGAGCGATCGCGCCGGCAGCAGAAGCAGCCCCGCGACAACCGCCGACCAGAACATCCACGTGCGAGAACGCATCGAATCTCTCCGTCGTTCACGGCAAACGCGCCAGCCAGCCTTCCGCGTCGCCGGCCGGGTTGACGCCGTAGCCGATGACGACGTGACCGTCCGGGGAGACGGCGGTCGCGCCGCGCAGCCGCCAGGTCACGAGCGAGACGTACTCATCCTGAAGCACTTGGTCGACGCGCCGCATGCCGCGGGCTTCATCCCAGACGAACGCCACGAAGCCGTCCGCCGATGCCGCCGTTCCGACGACGACTGCACCGCTCGCGGAAACGCCGGTCGCGAGGCTGTATTCGTCGCCGCCGCTGATTTCGCCGAGCGAACGCATGCCGGCGGCGGCGGTCCAGATGAAGGCCCGCTCACCAGCCTCGCTGTCGCTCACGCCGACGATCGCGCCGCCGTCCCAGCTTACCGCGGTCGCGCGGCTGAAGGCGCCGCCGGGAAGCGTGCCCAATGAGACCGCCGCGCCGGACGAGTTCCAGCGGACTGCCCGCTCTCCCTCGGCCGACGTTCCAAAGCCGACGATCGTCAGTCCATCCGCCGAGACGGCCGTCGCGCCGCTGCTGAAGGCGCCGCCGGGCAGGTCGCCCAGAGCGGTCATTCCGGCGACGCTCGACCAGCGAAAGGCCTCCGTGCCGTTTGCGGACGCGGAACTTCCCACGACCACGGCGCCACGGGCCGACGTGCCGAACGCGACGCTTGAAAACGCGCCGCCAGGCAGGTCGCCCAGGCCGACCATTCCATCGGCGGCGGAGCGGCGAAACGCCTCGAGACCTGCGGCAGACTTGCTTTGTCCGACGATGACCAGGCCGTCCGAAGACACGCCGTTGGCCGTGGCGTATCGCGACGACGTCAGCAACTGTCCGATGTCATTGGTCGCGATCGTTGACCAGGTGAGAGCCTTCACGGTTCCACCCACGTCGAACCGCGTCCGACCGATCACGACGCCGCCATTGCCCGATAGCCCGTTGGCCGTGCCCAGCGCGAGCGTTCGCGGAATGCCCAGGCCGGCGAGATAGACGCCGGCCGGCGTCAGCGGCGGGTCGCCAACGGCTGTTTCGCCGTCGATCGGCGGATCGTCATCCACCGGCGGATCAACCGGCGGTGTGTCGTCCGGCGGCGGGTCGCTCGGCGGCGGATCGTCCGAGGGCGGGTCCACCGGTGGAACAACGGGCGGGTCGCCGCCGCCGGTATTGTCGTTGCTGTTGTTGTCGTTGACGTTCGTATTGTCGTTTCCGGCGGCGGGCGCGGAGTTGTCGTTCGAATTCGCGTTCCCGCCCGCGGGCTGACCATCCCAGACGTCCAGCGGCGCACCGGAACTCGCGGCTTGCGTGGCGTCATCGCCCCGGACGGTTTCGCCGGCGACCTGCGTGGAGTCCGGGCAGCCACCCATTCCGGCCAGCAGTCCGAAACCGATAACGGCGGCGGTGACGCAGCGGGCCGTGCAGGCCGACAGCCTCGATCCGAATGGGTACAACCGGTGCGTACGCACAATCACGCCTTTCGCCTGGCACTTGCCACTGACCCCACCTTAAGAAGAAGTGGAAATCGCGGGCATGGACTTCAAGCGTGATTGAGTGAGGAGATTCACGCAGCATCGTCCGGATTTGCACCCAGCTTCGGCTTGCCGCGGAACAATGCTGAAGAAAATAGAAAAGTCTCAAAAAGACTGTCAGATGGGCGGGATTCGCGGCTACTCTTTACGCGGTTCAGCGCGGCTTCTCATATCGGCCCTGGAATTTCTCAGCCGGGTACTTGCGCGCGTTTTTCTCGATCTTCCCGAGCACGGCCCGGCTCACGTCGATTCCCAACGTGTTCGCCAGCGACAGCGAGTAGCAAAGGATGTCCGCCAGCTCGTCGTTGATCTCGCCGCGCAGCTTGTCGTCCGCCAGCACGCGCGGCAGGTCTTCGCTGCGGACCCACTGGAAATGCTCCATCAGCTCGGCGGCCTCGATGGCGATCGACATGGAGAGGTTTTTGGCGTCGTGAAACGGCTCCCACTTCCGCTCGGCGACGAAACGCGCCAGCGCGTCGCGGAGCTGCTGAACGCTGGTGTGCGCGTCGCCGGCGGCAGCGGGCGGGGTGGGCACGTCAGCTCGCTTTCGCGCGCTTGTAGAACGGCAAGGGCGTGACGACTCCGCTGGCGGCGGTCCCACGCAGGTCGAACTCGACCCGCGTGCCCGGCGTGCAGAGCGGGGCGTCGAGCAGGCCCATGGCGATCACCTTGTTGAGCGTCGGGCTTTGCGTTCCGCTGGTGACGACGCCCACCTCGCGGCCGCTACTCAAGATTTTCGCGCCCTGGCGTGCGATGCGCTTGCCTTCCAGCGAGAACCCCGCCACTTGCCGCCGGGGCGACTGCTTCACCTTCGCCAGCACCGGCTGGCCGATGAACTCCTTCGTGAGATCGACGCACCAGGTCTGTCCGGCGGTGATGGAGTCCCAGTCCTCGGTTAACTCATGTCCGTAGAGAGGCATCGCAGCTTCCATGCGCAGCGTGTCGCGCGCTCCCAGTCCGGCGGGCTTGATCGGCCGGCCGATTTCCTCGGCGTTGGCGATTAGAAGTTGCATCGCCGCAGGGGCCAGGCGGGCCGGGATGACGATCTCAAGCCCGTCCTCGCCGGTGTAACCGCTGCGGAAGATGGTGTAGACCGCGCCCATGACTTCGCCGGTCTTGAAGTGGTAGCGCTTCAGGTCGTTGACCGGCAGCGGCAGCAGGCGCTGCATGGTGTCGATCGCCTCGGGCCCCTGCACGGCGACCATCACCGTCTCGAGCGTCAGGTCGCGGATTTCCAGGTCGGCCGGCCGGCGCTTGCCAAACCAGCCGAGCAGCTTTTCGCGGTTCGAGGCGTTCACGACCATTCCGAAATAACCGTCGTGCTTTGAGACGATCACGTCGTCCAGAATCCCGCCGTCCTCGCGGCAGACGTGGCTGTAGCGGCTTTGGCCGAGCTTCATGTCTCCAATGCGGCGGGTGCAGAGTTTTTCGAGGAACGCTTCGGCCGAGCCGCCCCGGAATTCGAGGCGGCCCATGTGGGAGACGTCGAAGATGGAACAGTGTTCGCGGGTGTAGTGATGTTCTTCGATGATGCCGGAGTAGACGACCGGCATTTCCCAGCCGGCGAAATCGACGAGCTTGGCGCCGGCGCCGCGGTGGAAGTCGTGGAGGGCAGTCTTGAGCATGCACGTACGTTACCGCATCTGAGCAGCGCGGGCGAGAAGCTCGCTTAGCCCGGTGCGGGAGGTCCATCGATCAAACGCACTAGTTCGGTTCGCAACCAGTCAGCGCTGAAATCACCTGGCGCGAGCGGATGCTCGCGCAGGCGCACCGATCCGCGGCTCTCCGGAGTTGAGAATAACTCGCGAGCGATTCGAAGCGCTTCGATGCGGTGCGAATCGTGTCGGAACCTGAGGGCCAGTTCACCGGCGAGCCGCTCATCCTCCTCGGTCAGCATGGCGATGATCCGATACAGGTCGAGGGCGTGGTGGCGGCCGAGGCTCTTGTCGGGGTCGTCGAGCCGATCGCGCAATGCAAAGAGCTTCATCATCGCGTACGGAAATGCGCTGGGAACGTGGACTTCACAGGTTGCTGGCGTACCATCCGAGCGCACGCCGTCGAGAGGAATCGGAAACGGCTCTAACTCGGCGCCCAGCGCTTCGTCTGTTCGTCTGGCGTGCAGCCCAGTGTGCTTTCCCTTTGGTCTCGCACGGCGATCATTGCCGGCGTGATTATGCCCGCCATACGGGCCGAGAGGCCCTATGTGCACGTCTACTTTCACCTTGCCGCGCTGTCCCGCGCGAACGAATTGGTAGTGCTTGGCCGACTCGACTTCGGCAAAGCCCAGCGTGTCAAGCGCCGTTCGGATTTGCGCGAAGTCGTCGCGCGAGACGAGCAGTGCCGCGGGCAGAAACAAGTCGATATCCTCAGTCGTGCGTGCGACCGGCCAGCGGTCCAGCTTCACGAGCGTTCTGGTTCCCGTCTTCTCCAGATAGACTTGCTTCAGGTACAGCCCCAGTCCACCCGCGATGATAAGGCGCATTCGATTGCCTAAAAGCGAGTCCAGGTCCACAAGCGTTGAGAAGATCGGACTCATCGGCCGCCCGTCGACGGCGCACTTGCCGCCGCCAAGATCTGGTCACGAATCTGCGTCGCGATCTCGCGATCCCGCTTGTCGCGCGAGAAGTTCAGCTCGAGGTACGTCTGGAGGCGCGACGCGTAGCGGACGTCGCCGTCTCGTTCCGAGTCAAAAAACGGCGTCGCATCGTCGGTCTCAATAAGCACGAGATCTGCGAATCGCTCGGTCGGGCGCCACGCCGCACCCATCTGCTGCCGCAGTTCCCCCATCGACTGGCAGTAGAGCACCGGCTTGTCTGAGCGGAGTCCGGCGGCGTAGCGGGATTGTGAAGAAGCCCCTGACATGACCAATCGAAGTCGCGGGCCGAGGCGAACGCCCGGCGGCCCCGCTGATTCGTCTTGTTTGGCGATGCGAAAAAGGTCTTCCGGTTTGGCCTGCAACCGCACCTCTTGGATGCTCCTGGGCGCCGAAAAGCTGTCCGCCAGTTCTTCAAGCAGCCGCTCCGGTTGAATTAGCCTGATGCTGCGGTCGTCCTTCGCTACGATCAGGTCTTCCTGCATTCGGGCGATTGCCTTCCAGACGGTGGAGAACACCACGCTTCCACCGCGGACTGAGATTTCGTCAACCACCTGCTTCATGGTGGCGAAGGTCGGACGGCTCAGGAATACGCGTGGGACCAGCGATGTGGCCCCGCGATAGGCGAAGCGCATCGCACGCGACTCCGGGTAGAGATTCGGCCGGCCCGAGCGCCAGAGCATGAGCCGGGGCGGCACGAGAATCAGTCCGTTGCCGCACAGGTCCAGCCCGGACACGTTCGCTTCGGCGAGCAGGGTGAGCGAAGTCTCGCTCAGGTAGGGGACCACAATCATTGGGCACAGCCCGCACGCTGCGGCCCATTTCGTTGCCAGGCGCTGCGCTTCGTCGACTATTCGCGGCGTATTTCGCTTCGCTGTTCGCACGGCGAACTTCGACGCATCGTTTGCATTCTCCCAACGCGCTTCAATGATCAGGTCGGGAACCTCAGCACCCAGCTTGTCTTCACTCACAACCGTGATCCAGATACGCGGCAACCAAGGCGTAGCGATTTGCTCTAGGCGTTCAGCGAACGCGGCGCGCGAGGTTGGCGGAGATTGCCTGCTTGTGTTTTCCAAGATTATGATATTTTCCGGAATTGGAAAACGGAATCAAGTTGAAATTCCAAAAAATGTCAATTTTCCGGACTCGGAAAACAACGATACAGCATGTTTTATGGGGCGTAATTGAGCATGGGTGACGACGAAGGCCAAAGGACAATCCCCGCGACGCCGTTTCATCGCGACTTCAGACTCGCCGCCACCAACTCATACGATTTCGACGCCACCACGCTCCGCAACTGATCCGTATCCTTCGGGCACACCGCCGTCACCTGCCCGACCAGCTCCGCCGTCTCGACGCTGACGATGCCCAGGTGCAGCACCTGCTCATCGCGCAGCCGCGTGATGCGCCCGTGGGCCAGGTAGTGCACTTCCAGCAGCTTGCCGAAGCGCGTCAGGCAGGTGGTCTGCTCGCAGCGCACCGCCTCGGCGAAGTCGCGCTCGCCGAGGATGCTGCGGATGTTGTTGCGGTCCATCAGCTTGTACTGCTGCGTGCGGGCCAGCGCGTCGCGGCACAGGTCGGCGGCCGCCTTGCCCACATCGCTCTCAATTCCCTTGCCTACGTCGAAGTCGATCACCGCCAGCGCCGCCCGTTTCTCCAGCGGCACCGGCGCCAGACCGAGCGTCTCCGGCGTCATTTCCTGCTCGAGTATCGCAAGCAGCTTTTCGCAGCGCTCGACCGCCGTGTCTTCCAGCAGGTACTCGTAGCGCACCAGGAGCGGCAGCTCGGTGCTCTGGTAACCGCGTTTGACGAAGGTCAGGCGGTATTTCTCGCTGTCCTTGCCGTCGCGGCGGAGCGTGAGCTGCGTCGGGGTCTCGCCGACGTAGGTGCCGTCCGGCTTGAAAACGTGCGCCCCGGGCGGGTCGGAGGCGATCTCGTAGCTGGCGTAGTAGTAGATCGGAACATTGATCAGGCAGCCCGGCAGCAGAGTCAGCAGCAGCGCCGCGACGGCAGCGCCAAACAGTCGAGCGGACGTGTTCAAAACTCGCTCCAATTCATTCGCCGCGGAACGGCGATTTCAGCGGGCCGCGGCGATGTAATCGCTCGGCGTCAATTGTGCTGCCCCGAAGCCGCGTTTTCCAGCCGGCTCGGAGCCGTCCGCCAGGCTGACCCACGCGCGAGATTTCTCTGTTTTGCGTCGAGACGAAAACATATGCTGTGTCTGTACGAATAGACCGATGTGCGGCCGACGAGCAAACCATGAAGCCAGGCCCTGAAACGCTTCCACCTGCCAGCCGACCCGTCTACGAAGGGCGGCGCGTCAGCATCGGCATGTTCCGCTGCCCGCCGCACTATCCGCACTGGACGCGGCCCAGTGAGGCCGAGCAGCGGCCCTTTTTCGTGTTCCCACGCGTGCCGGTGCAGATCACGCACGTCGGCGAGCGGCCGCTGGTCGCCGATGCGGCCCGCGTCATGTTCTATAACCGAGCGCAAATCTACACGCGGCGAGCGCTGTGCGAGCGCGGCGACGAATGCGAGTGGTTCGCGGTCGAGCCGGCGGCGATGCACGAGGCGGTCACGGAGTTTGACGCCTTTGCGCCCGACGATCCGATGCGGCCGTTCCGGTTGCGCTGCGGCCAAAGCGACGCGCGGATGTATCTGCGGCAGCGGCGGCTGTTCAACCTGCTGCGGAGCGGCGCCGCGAACGAATCGCTCGCGGTGGAGGAGGCCGTCTTCGGCCTCATGCGCGGCGTGATCGCGCTCAGCTACGGATTCGGCGTCGCGGCGCCGGCGGGTGACATGCGCCGCGCGGCGTCCACACATGAGGAACTGGTCGAAGCGATTCGGGCGCTGCTCGCGACCCAACCGGGGCTGCGCTGGACGCTGGATGAAATCGCCTCGCGGGTGGGGCGCTCGCCCTACCACATCTGCCGCGTATTTCGTGAGCGCAGCGGCAGCACCATTCACGCCTGCCTGACGCAGCTTCGTCTGCATCTGGCGCTTGAAGCACTCGAACGCCCGGATACCGACCTCGCCTCGCTGGCACTGGAGCTGGGGTTCTCCAACCACGCTCACTTCACGTCGGCGTTTCGAAGGGCGTTTGGCGTCTGCCCGTCGAGTCTCCGCGGCCGAATCGGCGCCGCGCGCCGCCGCGCCGCGCGAGCAGGATTCTGATAGCCGGACACTCAGCTCTTCCCTAACTTTCCCGTGCGAGCAAGCGTGCGGCCGGTGGAATCACTGCACCGGCCGGACGACGAGGTAAATCTCCATGATCAGACGTTGTGTGCCTGCGCGGCGGTTGCTGTTGCCGGGCGTGGTCGCGATCGCGATCGCGGGCCGCGCCGCCGCGCAGTTTGTCGAGTCGGACGTTTCGCTCATCCACGAATGGGTCGGCGAGGCGCCCGGAGATGGTCTTGGCTGGGCGGTCGCCGTCCTGTCGGATGTAAGCGGCGACGGCATTCCGGAACTGATCGTACCGGCGCCGTTCAACGACGCCGGCGCGAGCAACGCCGGGCGCGTGTACGTTTACTCGGGCGCGACGGGCATGGCGCTGCCCGGGCTGACGCTCACGGCCGGCTCGGCGAACGCAAACCTGGGCTACTCGATTGCCGACGCCGGCGACGTGAACGGCGACGGCGTGGCGGATGTCATCGCCGGGTTGCCGCAGGTGGGCACGACCGGCGCAGGCTCCGTGCGGATCTACTCCGGTGCGACCGGCATGTTGATTCGGGCGATTGCCGGCCAGGCTTCGGGCGACGCGTTCGGTTACAGCGTCGCCGGCGCGGGTGACGTGAATGGCGACGGGCGCGCGGACGTTCTGGTGGGCGCCCCCTTCCACGACACCGCCGGTGCGTCGGCCGGCCGCGCCTACGTCTATTCCGCGACCAACGGCGTCCGGCTGCATTCCTGGGATGGCGAGGCGGCCGGCGACCGCCTGGGCAGCGGCATCGCGTCGGTCGGCGATCTGAACGGCGATGGCATCCCCGAGCACGTCGTCGGCGCACCGGCCGCCGGCCCCGGCGCCGTCGGGCGCGCGTATGTGTATGACGGTTCAACTCATCTTGCGGCGTTTCCCCCGCTACAGGCGGAACCGACGGGCGGCGCGTTCGGTGAATTTTTCGTCGGGCCGGCAGGCGACTCCAACGCCGATGGCGTGCCCGATGTGTACGTGGGTGACTATGCCGACAGCGCCTGCTATGTCTTCTCCGGCATCGACGGCCAACGATTGCATTTCATTGAGGGCGATCTTTCGGAAGGACTGGGCTGCGGCCGGGCGGCGGGCGATGTGAACAACGACGGGTACGACGATTTGGCCGTGGGGGCGTACCTTAACAGCGACGGCGCCCCCCAGGCCGGCCGGGTTTACCTCTTCTCCGGCCGTGATGGCTCGACGCTGCGAACGATCACCAGCACGCGGGCAGGCGAGAATTCCGGCTTCGACGCAATCGGCGCCGGCGACCTGAACGGCGACGGCTGGATCGACGTGCTGGTCGGCGCGGCTGGCCCCGGCGGCAACCGCGCGTACGTCGTCGCCGGCGTTCCGTTATGGCAGCCCGGCGACATGAACTGCGACGGACAGCTCAACGTGCTCGATATCAATGCGTTTGTGCTGGCACTGTCCGATCCGGGAGGCTATTCCGGGCAGTATCCCGAATGCGAATTGCTCAACGGCGACCTGGATGGTAACGGCGGCGTCGATGTGCTGGATATCAACCCATTCGTGGCGGCGTTGGCGGGACAGGCTACGCGGTAGCGCCAGGGGGAATGTGGAGCGGCATGGGGCGCGAGCTGACGCGCTCGCAGCGCTAGGCGCTCGACGACGCCCGCGCTCGCTTGCCCTTCGCGTTCTGACGCTGACGACGGACCGCGAGCGTTCTTGGCGACTGGCCGCCTAACGCTCAATACGCTTCGAGCAGCTCAATGAACGGGTTGATGTCGAGCACGTTCACCGCTCCGTCCCGGTTTACGTCGCCGGCGCGCAGCCCGTCGACGCCCGGAAACTGGGCCGCGAACGCCGCCGGGTCAGAGATGGCCAGCGCAAAGGCGTTGATATCCAGGATGTTCACATCGCCGTCGTCGTTCAGATCGCCGAGCAGGACCTGCAATTCCGGCCGCACGAACCACAGCCGCGACTTGGGCGACTCGCGGAAGAACGCCAGCAGCATGTTTGCCACTTTCTGCGCCCCGCTGGCGGATGGATGCGTCCCATCGCTGGCGGAAAAGTCGGTCTGCTGCCAGATCAGCCCGTCGCTGCGGGCCACCATGCCATCGGCCCACAGGTACGGCCCCCACTGCACCAGCGGCGAGTTCACCGGTCCGGCGGCCGGGTCGAAGTTGATCGCTCCGTCGCCGCCGATCTGATCTTCGATCAGCCATTTCACGCCGAAGCCGTACTCGTAAGCGTACGGCTCGGGATTCAGCATGGTGGTGGCGTAGCCGGCGTAGATGCGCGAGGAGGCGTAGACGATGCGTGCGTTGGGATAGCGCGTCTTGATGATGTTGAGAATGAGCTTGCTTTGGTCGCGGTACAGGTCGGCCTGTCCCGGGAAACCGTTGTTTGGGCCGGCATTCGCTTCTTTGTACCAGATCGCCTGCACCTGCTCGCGCGTCACGCCGGCGCTCGTGAGCCGCTGATCAATGACCGTCCAGAAGTTGGCGGCCGGGTCGCTGATGATGGCCGCGGTCTGGCCGCCCTGGGCGCCGTTGACGAACGTGAGCGCCGGGTTGCGATCCGCATAGCCATTGAATGCCGCCGTGAACGCGGTCGATTCCTGCGACGTGTTCGACATGCCGATGCTCAGCAGAACGATCCGCCCGCCCGCGGCCGGGTTGCCGGCGGCGTCACGCGGGACGATCTGCTGCGCCTCGTGCAGGCCGTCGGCCAGATGCTCGCCCCAGAGGTAGTTTCGTCCGTCGGGGTAGAGTCTGCCCGCGAACCCCTGGTACTGGTCGCCGGGCGCCATGTCAGTGAGCGGAATCAAGCCGGTGGACGGGCCCCCCGCCAGCGAAACCATGGAGATCGCGCCAATCGCGAATGACGCATGAACGACGCTGAAGAGCCTCATCGCCGGTCTCCTGAGTCGATGGAAAGGTCCGTCCACGGCGCGCAACGCCCCCCTTTCTCTCGCCATACGCCGCACAACGCTGATTATTGCCCAACTCTGTCAGCGTGTGGCGGACATTTTCGGCAGACGCCGCCGGCCGGGCGGTTTTCCGAACCCGCCGCGCCAAGCGGCGGGTTGACGACCCGTCTGTGCGGCACCGCTCGCTGACGACCGTCACCCCGCCGCTTGGCGCGGCGGGTTCGGACAGACTGGCCCGCCGGGCGGCGGGTTCGGACAGACTGGCCCGCCGGGCGGCGGGTTCGGACAGATAAGCCCGCCGAGCCTGCCGGGAACGTCGGTTGCACCGCTACTCAGATTCCAATTGCCAAACTGCCGCCTTTGGGGCACGACGCGCGGTATAAGCGGGCGTCGCGCGTTCGGAGGTCGATCATGGCTCGCCGTAATTCCCGTCCGCCGCAGGTTCCGTTGCTCTCGCGTCGCGAGCGCCGGGTCGCTCGTTCTTGCGTGACCGCCGTCTTCGCGGCTGCCTGCCTGACCGGCTGCACCGCGCCGCAGCCATCCGAACGGCAAGTCGGTTCGGAACCGCGGGCCTCCCGGCCGGCGCCGCCGCCGCGTATCGCCGCGACGCAGTCTGCGAGCGTCCCTTCACAATCATCCACGTCGGCGACGGCGAGTGCCGTCCCCACTCCCACGCCCACGCCGCCGGAGCTGCTGGAGTACGTCGTCATCGTCCGCCGCTGGCGGGACGGTCAGGCGGCGCAAGCCGTCGTGCGCACCGAGGCCGATGACCACCTCTTCATCGAGACAGAAAATGTGCGGCGAATCCGAATCGAGCGGGCGCTGCTGCCGCTGTCACGGGCGAGGAGCATCGCGCTACTGCTGGACGGGCAGCCCTTCGAGTGGACGGTCGGCTCCAGAGTGAGCGATTTCGAGCAGGACGGTAGCGGCGTCTGGCGGGCGGTTCCGGACCGATAACGAATGGGTTGCGCATTCTCTCCGAAATGGGTGTGCCCATTATTCCGGGAGGGCGGCTTTTCTTTCCGAACCCGCCGCGCCAAGCGGCGGGTTGAGGTGCGCACGGCGATCGGCGTCAATCTACGATGCGCCGCCGCGGACGCGCCGGACGTCACCCCGCCGCTTGGCGCGGCGGGTTCGGACAAGCCAGAGCCGGCTTGCCCGGATTTCTGGGCACACCCTCCGAACATTGCGTGAGTTTTTGTTGAATTCGACCGCGGGAGGAGCCTATTATGGGGGTCGTCGCCGAACCATCTCGACGGCAGGAGGAGTGCAATGAAGGCAATTCGTTTAGGGGCGTTTTTCTTGCTGTCGTGCGCGGTTGTCGCGCGCGGCGAGCTGATCGTGGGAAATGACCAATCCGGGACCGCCACCATCTGGAGCATCGATCCCGGGTCGGGCGCCGCGACGGCGCTCTACTCGGCGACCACCAGCGATGCCAAGCCGTGGGGCATGGCCTACGATTCTTCGACCAACACGCTCTACTGGAACAACGGCTCGACGCTTTTCAGCTCGCCCTTCGGCCCGACGCTCACGCCCACCAATCTGGGCACGATGACGTTCGGCGCCGGGACGGTGAACTTCGTCGCCCTCGGCTTCTACGACGGAAAGCTGTACGGCACGCGGAACATCGCGACCGAGGCCGTCTACGCGATCGATCCGGCCACGCGCATCGCGACGCAGGTGTACGTGCATCCGTCCACGTTCGACTACGGCGGGCTGGATTTCGACATGTCGAACAACCAGCTTTACGGCCTGAGCGACACGGCGCCGGCCGGCTCGGTGCGCGGGCTGTATCGCATCGATTTCAATGCCGGTTCAGACACGTTTGTCGCCCCCTATCCGGCCGGCGAAACGGACATCGACGGGCTGGCCGTGAATAACGGCGTCGCGTACTACGTGACCGACGGCCCGAATACCACGCAGGCCAATTTCTACATGTTCGACGTGGCCACCGGGCTGCAGATCGGCACGATTCCGTCGCCTTTCACGGGCAGCGGGACGTTCAGCGCCGCGACCTGGGTGCCCGAACCCGGCGCGATGACGCTGCTGGCGGCGGCCGGGCTTTTGGCCCTGCGGCGGCGCGGCTAGACTGAGAATCCTGTCATTTGGTGCGGGACGCCGCGCGGTCCATTCCGCGCGGCGGAGCCGGGGATTGCGCGCGGGCATGTTGGTCCATCTTCCGTGTCGTCGCAGACGCGGCGTGAATGTGGTAATCTCCGGGGGTCGCCGTTCATTTCCCGACCGGCCCCCGGAGCGGCGCTGCCAACGCGCGCGGTCCGGTCACGGATCGATCGGGCCGTGGGCGCCAGCCAGGGCCGCGCCGCCCGCGACCGCCTGCACCACCGGCCACGTCCAAATATATCTGATTCTCGTCTTTCATTTCTCATGGGCGCTGGTATTATGGAGTCGCGGGGATTCTGAGGCGGCGGTGGAGTTTGATCGCTGCCGAGGGCGCATCGGCGTCACTGTTCGGAGGGTGAGTCATGCGATTGCACTGGTGGGCGGCGCTCGTGCTCGGACTTGCGCGGAATGTTCTGGCGCAGAGCCTTCCGGGTTACGAGCTCATACAAGTCACGTCTGATCCGGCTTTTCAGCGGGCGCCGACGATCAACAATCTCGGCCAGGTCGTTTTCGCAACAGTGCTTGATCCATACGACGCGAACACGGCCGAGATTTTTCTGTACGATCACGGCGTTCTGACGCAGCTCACGAACGACTCGGTCGAGGACCAGTTTCCGCACATCAATGATCTTGGCACAATTGTGTGGCATCGCGCGATCGGGCCGGGCGGCACGACTGAGATTGTCATGTTGCGCGATGGGCAACTAACACAGTTAACCAGCGATGCATACAAGGATCAGTCACCGCGCCTGAACAACCTGGACCATGTCGCCTGGTACCAGTGGATCGGTTCCGGTTGCGGCGCCGCGGAGTCCAATATTTGTTTTTTCGACGGAGCGACGACGCAAGTGATTTCGGCTACGGGGTTGTCTAATCAGAGAGCCTGCATCAATGATTTGGACGAAATCGCCTGGACCGAGTTCAACTTCTGCGATTCTCCGTGGACTTCGAAGGTGAAGCTCTACCGTGGTGGAGCGACGATCGAGGTCACGACCTACCAGTATGAGGCCAACATCGTCGACTTCAACAATGCCGGTCAGATTGTCATCCCGCACGTGGTTCCGCCATTTTATTACCACGTAATTGACCTGTGGCAAGCTGGCGCGACGACGCGCCTGACCGACTGGGGCGCGGCGGCCCGGATCAACGACCAGGGCGACGTGTTCTTTGATCGCTGGCACGATGACACCAGCGACTGGCAGGTTTGGCTGTATCTCGATGGGCAATTCAGTCAGATCAGCAACGACCCCTTCTGGAACTTCGTGAATGACATCAACGAACGCGGCGAACTGGCATGGAACTCCGGCGATCCGTTTTGGACCGACGTGCGCATTCTGCAGCGCATGCCCGTCGGGGACATGAACTGCGATGGGATCGTAGACATCCTGGATGTCAACTCATTCGTGTTGGCGCTGGGCGATCCCGGCGTCTACGAACAGCAGTATCCGGATTGTCTCATTGAGTTGGCTGACGCGAATGGCGATGGCCAGGTGAACATCCTGGATATCAACCCGTTCGTACAGCTCATCAGCGGTCAATAGACCGAGAACCACAGAATAGGCGCGGACAGTCCAGCGAGCATCGAGCCCGCGTGGGCAGAGCGTGGAAAGTCTGCGCACGACAAACCAAAGGAAGCAACTCATGAAACGCAGCCTGCAAATTCTAATCGCGGCAATGTGCATCGGCGGTTCCGGCGCAGCGTTCGCGACTGACTACACGTTCAACGTGACGAGCGGCGATTGGGGCAACCAGAACAACTGGAACCCGCAGTTTGTCCCCAGCTCCGGCGACACGGCCACAATTCCGAACGGACGCACCTGCAACGTCGCCAACGCCAACCAGACCTGCGGCAAGGTCACGGTCGACAGCGGCGGTACGCTCAAAGTCACGGCCCGTGACCTGACGATCAGCAGTAGCGGCCCCAGCGGCGCGCGGCTGGTGATCAATGGCGACCTGAAGCTCGAGAAGTCTGGCAGCACGCTGGGCCGGCTGCTCTTTTCCGGCTTCGACGTGGAGGTCACCGGCAGCGGCACAATCTCGGCCCTGGCGGACAATGGCGGCGGCGGCGCGATCGTCGGCGATACGACCTACCTGTTGAAGGTAGGCTCCGGATTCCCCATCGTGGGCTCGATCGTCTTTCTGGTCGGCGTCGAGAACAACGGTAACATCCTCGTCAATGATGCCAACGACCAGCTCGACTTCGGCGACATGCAGACCGGGACGCGCTATACGCTGCGCGGCGCCGGCATTATCGAAGCCGCGGCCGGGACCATCCGCTTCGGCCGCGTCCAGTTCAAGGGCGACCGTCCGGCCCTCAGTCTGGCGGTCACCGGCGGCGAGATGCGCCTGACGACGTACGGATACTACGTCGACACCTGGAACACCTTTTACGTCTTCGGCGGCACTCTCGCTCTTGAGAAGGCACTTACCAGCAAGGGTGGTTTGGACTTCGAAGGCGGCCAGATTGTCGTCTCGGGTGACGCGGTCGCCGTTTTCGAGTACCTGGAAGAGTGAGCGCCAGGCCGCCAGCGACCGCACTTGAATGCGCCGATGGTTACGTGATGGCGCAAAAGCCTCTCACGGACGCGGCTCGGAAAGGCACGGTTTTGAAAGGCGCGGCTCTGTTAGGGCGCATCCGGTTTCAGGTGGCGATCCGTCCGAACCCGCCGCGCCAAGCGGCGGGGTGACGTCCGCGGCCTATGCGGCGCCGATTGCCAGCGATTGTCAACCCGCCGCTTGGCGCGGCGGGTTCGGAAAGGCATCGTCAATCGCAACCTCTATCGGGATGCGCCCGCTCTGTTATTAATAGCTCGTCGCCGGGGTGCATTTCCCGACCGGCCCGCCTAACATGCGGCGTCTATCAACGAGACGTCTACAAGAGCCGTTTTGACCGCAAGGACCTCCCGGAGCCTGATCATGTTGCTCAACCGCCCCTTGATTCGCAGCAGCGCGCTTGCGCTCCTCGTCGTCGCCGCTTCCGTCGCCTGCGCGGGCGGGAGAATCGCGTACCCGGTCGCGAAGCGCGTCGATTGCATGGAAAAACTGCACGGCCAGAAGATCGCCGACCCGTTCCGCTGGATGGAGGACCTGGATTCGCCTGACGTCAAGGCCTGGGTCGACGCGGAGAACGCGATCACCTTCGGCTGGCTGGAGCAGATTCCGGCGCGGAACGCGATCAAGGAGCGGATGACCAAGCTCTGGAACTACGAGCGCTACGGCACGCCTTTCAAGCGCGGCAACCGCTATTTCTACTCGCGAAACGACGGCCTCCAGAACCAGTCGGTGACCTACGTCGCCGACAGCCTCGACGCTCCGCCGCGCGTGCTGCTGGATCCCAACACGCTTTCTGCCGACGGCACGGTGGCGCTTTCGGGCATGTCGATCACGGACGACGGAAAGCTGATGGCCTACGGGCTGTCGGCGGCCGGGTCGGACTGGGTGGAATACAAGATTCGCGACGTTGAGACGGGCAAGGATTTGCCGGATCACCTGAAGTGGATCAAGTTCAGCGGAGCGTCATGGACGCTCGATGGAAAGGGGCTCTTCTACAGCCGCTATGACGAGCCCGCGGACGGCAAGCTCGAATCGACCAACTACTTTCAGAAGCTCTTCTTCCACAAGCTCGGCACGCCGCAATCGGAGGACAAGCTGATCTACGAACGGCCGGACGAGAAGGAGTGGGGTTTCAGCGGAAACGTGAGCGACGACGGCAGGTACCTGACGGTGTACATCTGGCAGGGCACGGAGCCCAAGAACCGGCTGTATTACCTGGACCTGGGCAATCCGAAAGCGCCGATCGCCAAGCTCCTGGACCAGTTCGACGCGCAGTACAACGTGATCGACAACGACGGCCCGCTTTTCTGGATTCAGACCGACCTGGACGCCCCGCGCGGCCGCGTCATCGCCATTGACGTGACGAAGCCCGACAAAGCCAATTGGAAAGAGATCATCCCGCAGGCCGAGGAGACGCTTCAGGGCGTCGGCTGCGTCGGCAATACGTTCTTCGCCACCTATCTCAAGGACGCCTGCACACAGATCAAGGCGTTTGACCTGACCGGCAAGTTTCTCCGCAACGTCGAGCTGCCCGGACTCGGCTCGGCCGGCGGCTTCGGCGGCAAGCGAAACGAGACGGAGACGTTCTATTCGTACACGAGCTTCAACGCCCCGCCGACGATCTATCGCTACGACGTGCCCAGCGGCAAGAGCACGGTGTTCAAGCAGGCCAAGGTGGACTTCAACCCGGCCGACTACGAGGTGAAGCAGGTTTTCTACAACTCGAAGGACGGCACGAAGATCCCGATGTTCATCTGCCATCGCAAGGGCATCAAGCTGGATGGCATGAACCCGACCTACCTCTACGGCTACGGCGGGTTCAATGCCTCGATGACGCCCGGCTTCGGCGTCACCAACCTGGTTTGGATGGAAATGGGCGGCATCTACGCCCAGGCCTGCATCCGCGGCGGCGGTGAATATGGCAAGGCCTGGCACGACGCCGGCCGGCTCAAGAACAAGCAGAACGTGTTCGACGATTTCATCGCCGCGGCGGAGTGGCTCATCGCCAATAAGTACACGTCGACGCCCAAGCTCTCAATCGGCGGCGGCAGCAACGGCGGGCTTTTGGTCGGCGCCTGCATCACGCAGCGGCCGGAGCTGTTCGGGGCGGCGCTGCCGGCGGTGGGCGTGATGGACATGCTGCGCTTCCACAAGTTCACGATCGGCTGGGCCTGGACCAGCGACTACGGCAGCCCGGACGATCCGGAGATGTTCAAGGTGCTGCACGCGTACAGCCCGCTTCACAACATCAAGCCCGCCCGCCCCTATCCGGCGACGCTCATCACCACCGCCGATCACGACGACCGCGTCGTTCCGTCGCACAGTTTCAAGTTCGCGGCGACGCTCCAGGCGGCGCATTCGGGCGAAGCCCCGATCCTGATTCGCATTGAGACCCGCGCCGGTCATGGCGCCGGAAAGCCGACCACCAAGATCATCGAGGAGGCGGCGGACAAGTGGGCGTTCCTGGTGCGGGCGCTGGACATGGACGTGAAGGCCTGGATGAGCGGCAGCGGAGGGCACGCGGCCAGGTAGGGGAGACGGTGGGTTTTGGCAGGCTCGGCGGGCACTTCTGTCCGGACCCGCCGCGGGCTTGTGTGTCCGAACCCGCCGCGGGCTTGTGTGTCCGAACCCGCCGCGCCAAGCGGCGGGTCGACGTCCCGGGTCCAAGCGGGCGCCGCCTGCCTTCGAGCGTCAACCCGCCGCTTGGCGCGGCGGGTTCGGAAAGACTGCCCTACGTTCGCCGCGCCGGCCGTCGCTTGCGATCGGAGTTCGCGCGGCGGCCACCTGCCGCGCCCTGCGCCCTGCGCCCCGCGCCCTTCTTCCCCCCTGCGCCCTTCACCTCGCACACCAGATCGTAATCATCCGTCTCCACGCAGCGCACGCTCACAAACTGTCCGGCCGCGTGCGCGCCATCCGGAATGATGCAGCCCGAGTCCACCTCCGGCGCCTGCCCGGCGTGCCGCGCCAGGCTGCCGCGCTCGTCCTCGCCGTCGATCACGACCTCGAACTTCTTGCCCACGCGGCGCTTCGCCGCCGCGAACGCGACCGCCTGCTGCACCAGCATGAAGCGCTCATAGCGATCCGCTTTCAGCGCGTCGTCGACCTGCTCCCTCATGCGGCCGGCGGGCGTCTCAGGCTCCAGCGAGTACTTGAACGCGCCCGCCGCGTCGAAGTCGAAGTCCTGCGCGAATTGCAGCATCTCGCGGAACTCCGTTTCCGTCTCGCCCGGAAAGCCGACGATGAACGTCGTGCGGATGCTCACGCCCGGGATGCGCCGCCGCAGCTTCTCAAGCAGCGTCTCGGTCTCCTGTCGCGTGACGCGGCGGTGCATGGCCTTGAGCATGCGGTCGTTGATGTGCTGCAGCGGGATGTCGATGTACTTGACGACGCGCCGGCACTCGGCGATGGCGTCGATCATCTCGTCGGTGAAGACCGAGGGATAGACGTACATCAGCCGCACCCAGTGCGCCGCCGTCAGCTCGCGGTCGAGCCGGCGCAGCAGCCCCGCCAGCCCCGGCTCGTAACCGATGTCCGCGCCGTAGCTGGTCGTGTCCTGACCGATGAGGATGATCTCGCGCGCCCCGTCGGCGGTCAGTTCGCGCGCTTCGGCGACCAACTCGTCGGGCGTCTTGCTGTGCATCGGCCCGCGGATCGAGGGGATTGTGCAGAACGTGCACTTCTGGTTGCAGCCTTCACTGATGCGGACGTAGGCATAGTGGCGCGGCGTGAGACGCAGCCGGCCCAGGTCATTCCATCGATGCGTGTCGCCGACGGCGATCGGGTGATAGTCGCCCAGGAAGCGATCGACCGCCGCGTCGCGGTCCATCCGCCACACGGCTTTCACGACATCGTCGCGGTTGTTCACGCCGACCAGCGCGTCGATCTCGGGCACCCACTCGCGCAGCTTGTCGCCGTCGCGCTGCACGAGGCAGCCGGCGACGACGATCCGCCGCAGCGAACCCGCGCGTTTTCGCCCGGCCAGCTCGCGGAGCACGTCGAGCGCCTCGGCCCGCGACGATTCGAGGAATCCGCAGGTGTTGACGACGATGGTGTCGGCGGCGCTCTCGTCGCCGCTGATGAGGCATCCGGATTCGGCCAGTTGGCCGAGCATTTTTTCGGAATCGACCAGGTTCTTGGCGCAGCCGAGGGAAACGAAGCCGACGACGGGCGCATTCCCGCCGCTGGAGCGCTGGCTCGATGCAGCCGGCGAAGAGGCGCCGGGCGTGACCGAAAGCTGCGGAAGACTGACGCGCGCGGCCGTCGGCAGGCCCGTGTGTAGTCGGACTTCACCGGCGGTATCGGGGCGTCGCTCGTGGCTCATTCAGGTCACTCGAAAACAGGCGGGTTGCCCAATTACTGCGAGTTTATCCGCATTACGCGTGGATCGCCACTTTCGGCGTGGTCGGCGCTCGGTCGGGTGTACCAAGGCTGTTGACAGGATCGGCGGGGCTGTCTGTCTGAACCCGCCGCGCCAAGCGGCGGGTCGACCCTCTCCGGTTTGGGTGGCGCCGTCGCTGGCCGCGCCGCTCGCCCGCGATCGTCACCCCGCCGCTTGGCGCGGCGGGTTCGGAAGAAACGGCCCGCCGGCGTCGGCCCGCCGGCGTCGGCCCGCCGGCGTCGGCCCGCCGGCGTCGGCCCGCCGGCGTCGGCCAGCGGGGTTTGCCGAACATGTTGGCTGCATCGGTCCAATCAGGAATTTACCGATCCCAGAACGATCGGTGCGTGGCCGGCGGCGCGTTGTTCGAGCGTCGGCAGCATGTCGCCGATCTCGCGCGCGTAGCGACTGTTGGGGAATTCACGGACGATCCGCCGGCCGGTGTCGATGGCGCGGGCGTAGTCGCGCTCGGTGACCGCCAGCGAGAACTGCACCCCCATCTGCAGCAGCTTGGCCTTGAACACGCCGCGGGCGGATTCCTTCAGAGCGGCGGCCTCATTGGGGCTGAGGAATTCATCGAGCTGCACGAGCAGCTTGTGGGCGCGGTCGACGTTCTCGGTTCGCACCGCTTCACTGTAAGCCGTCAGCAGCTCGCGTTTCAGCCGGTTGCGGCGCAGCTCCAGCTCGCCCGGCAGGCTGCGGATGCGCGCGTCGTCGGGGAAGAGGCTGCGCAGGTGGTCGGCTTCGCGGCGCGCCTGCTCCCATTTCTGCATGTCGCACAGCCCCTCGAAGCGCTGCAGCGCGCCGGCGACGCGCTCGTCGGCCGTCGCGGCGCGCGCCCGCTCGACCTCGCTGCGGAGCTGGGCGGCCTCCTCGCGATAGCCGAAGGACTCCTGGAGGTCGGCGATCAGGTGGTCGGCGGCTTCCCAGTCCTGGCGGACAATCGCGCCGCGGATCGTGTCGCGCAGAAACTCGTAGTCCTTCTCGCGATAGATGATGCGCTTGGCCCAGTCGGAAAGCGTGCTGTTGTCGGCGATGGTGCGCAGGTGCGCCTCGCTGCGGCGGATCGACTCGGCCGATTCGAGCAATGTGTCGTAGGCTCGGAAGGCCGTCGTCGTCACCTTATGGGCCAGGAGCACCTGGAAGTAGACGAGCAGCGTCACGACAAACGCGGCCAGGCCGCCGGCGCCGTACGCCAGGCCGATCGACACGTGGCCCGCGCCGAGCTGATAGAGCCCGTACCCGCACGCCAGCAGGGCGGCGACGCCGCCGGCCACGGCGCAAAGGGCGGCGACGCGGCGGAAGGCGTCAAAAAAACGTGGATTGGTCGGCATCCGTTTTTCCGATTCGACACAAGATGTGGCCGGCGGGCGGACGCCGTCACTCACCCGGAGCGTCCGCGGGTCGCTCCCACGCCTGCCGCACAGTTCATGCCGGCGATCGTCGGCACGCTGCCGGCCCTTCTTCGGGAGTTGCGTTCGCGCCGGCCGCGAGGGCGGCGCGTATGTCAGTTGAACCGGCGCGGCTTCACGGTTCCGCTGCTGTTGTCGTTGCTGTTGCCGCCCGGCGGGATGTCGTCCACGTTGCCGCCGGTGTTCCCGCCGGTGTTGTCGTTGCTGTTGTTGTCGTTGCTGTTGTTGTCGTTGCTGTTCGAGTTGCTGTTGTTGTTGTCGTTGTTGTTTCCGTTGTCGTTGCTGTTGTCGTTCGAGTTGCTGTTGGAGTTGTCGGCGCTTGCCAGGTTCGGAAACAGCGGGCGGAACAGATCCTTCAGGATGTCGACGAACGCCGACTGATTGAAGCCCAGGGTCAGGGCGGTGCTGAGAGCGCTGATGGTGCTGTCGGCCCAGCGAATCAGGAAGGGTCGCGTCGTCGTGGCCGTCGAGCCATTGCCCGTGGACGATTGGGCCGTGTTCCCGAAATCCCGCTTAGGCAGGCGCGAGAACCCGCCGCCGAGCGTCAGAGCGTAGTTCTGATTGGTGGTGCCGCCGGTCGTGGAGCCGCCCGTCGTCGAGCCGCCCGTCGTCGAGCCGCCGGTCGTCGAGCCGCCCGTCGTCGAGCCGCCGGAAGTTTGGGCCGCGCTGAGCTTCCCACTCGTGCCGGCATCGCGGACCTGCGTTGTGCCGCCGGCGACCGCGCCGGTATTTTGGCCGGAAGCGTTTCCGAACTGGATCAGCTCTTCCAGCGTGTCGATCATTCCGTCGCCGGCGACTCCGGCGCCGCCGCTGGTCCCACCCGTTCCGCCAGTAGTTGTGCTGCCGCCGGTCGTGGCCGTGTTGCCGCCGGTCGAGCCGCCGAGCAACCCGCTGAGGTCGCCGAGACCGCCGCCCGACAGGGCGCCGCCGAGCAGGCCCGACAACCCGCTCAGATCGCCGCCAAGCAACCCGCCAAGCAGGCCGCTCAAACCACTGGTGCTGCCGCCCGTCCCGCCGCCGCTGTTCTGTCCCGTTCCGCTGGTGTTGTCGCCGCCGCGCGAGCCATTGACGCGGGCGCTGTTCAGCCCGCCGTGGCGGGTGATGGCGTTGCGAACCCACGAGCCCGGCGTGCCGCCGACGTTTCGCGGATCAGTCTGAGTGACGGTGTTGGTGGAGGTTCCGCCCGTGGCTGACTGTGCCAGGCAGGCGTCGGCAACAAACGCGAGCACACAGGTCGAAATCAGGATCGCCCGGACCATGGACCACCTCCGGCGCACAGCGCCATTCAACATCATCGGCTATTATATCGCGCCCGGCAAGCGCCGACCGCGATGCGGCGCCGCTCAAGGCTGACGCGGGCATGCCGACACGAAAGCCGCCGGCATGGCGCCCATTGCCCGGCCTCGGGTCGGTCTGAGCGTCGCACGGAGCGCGAAGACCGGCCAGAGGCCGGTCCCCCAGTCGGACCGACGGAACCTGCCTTTGCGCTCAACGTCCCAAAGCACCGGAACGGCAGTTCATTCTACCCGCCGCGCGCGGCGCAGTTGCGGCTGCGCGCTGCTCTGCACCACGGCGACGCTCATGTTGCTGGTGCCGGCAGGCTGCGGGCGCTATAAACCGCGGCCGGGCCAGCTTCCGCCATCCGGCACCGTCCTTTTTGTTATTGGCCCTTCTGAATTCGATCCACGCTGGCCGGCGCTGCGCGGCGGAGTGCGGCGCGCGCTGCGCGAGGCGCCCTACCTGAAGGGCGAGTTCGTGAACGTGCAATCGCCGGACCATGCGGACCTCGAATCGCTGGTGCAACTCGGCCTCGATCACCAGGCACGGGCGCTGTGCATCTATTCCGATGACGCGACGGCCGACCGGGCGGCGATCGCGCGCGCCGCCGGCGGAGGCAAGACAGTGATTTTGATGGGCGGCGCCCTGGAGGCGGAAGGCGCGACCGGGCTGGTGCGCGTAGACCTGATCGGCGGCGCCGGTTTGCTCTCGGACAAGCTCGGCGGCGTGGCGGGCGGACGGCTGAGCTACGCGCTGCTGCACGCGAGCGGCACCAGCGAGCTGGGCACGCGCTGTTTTCAGAGCTTTGGCCGAAACCCGCTCGACCGGCCGTCGCTGCGGCTGTTGGAGGAGCGGGCGATCTCCGGCGACGCCGCGGCCTGGCAGGATGCGGTGCAGCAGACGGTGCGGCGGTTTCCCAACGTGGGACTGGTCGTGACGCTCGATCCGCGGCCGTGGCTGCACGAAGCGCCGCGGCTGCGGCTGCCGGCGGCGAACTGCTTCGTCACGCTGGGCGCCGCGCCGAATCTCTGGCCGCGGCTGCGGAGCGGGGAGGCGGCGGCCCTGGTGGGAGCGCTGGATGGGGAGGTGGGGTACGCGGCAGGCCGAATGGCGATCGCGGCGCTGATCGGGGCGGAGCTGGAAAGCACGGAGCGGATCATCCCGTGCGAACTCGTGACGGCGGCAAATCTGGATGACTTCGCCCGGCGTTATTCGGAAGCGGGAGAGTTGGGATCGAACTAAGCACCCCTGTCAGAACCCCGCACGGAAGTGCGGGGCCCGCTCGCCCGCCACTTCCGTGGCGGGTTCCGAACGCGAAACGCCAGCGAGCGCCCGCCGCGACGTGCGCTCGCCGGCGCTTCGCGTTCTGACGGCGCGGCTCGGGTGCTCGCTGGCGCTTCGCGTTGCGTTCATTTCCCGGCGGCTCGGGCACGGAGCCACTCCAGCACATCGTCCACAATGCCGAACATGCCTTGCAGCCCGGCCTGCGTCCGCGCCGCGACGTGCGGGGTCAGGATGCAGCGGTCCATCGAAAAGAGCGGATCGCCCTGCGCGAGCGGTTCCGGGTCGGTCACGTCCAGCGCCGCGCCGCCGAGCCGTCCGGCGCGAAGCGCGTCGCGGAGGGCGTCGAGCCGCACAACCGGACCGCGGGCGGTGTTGATCAGCAGGGCGCCGGGCTTGAAGTGCGCCAGCGCGGCGGCGTCGATCAGGCCGCGCGTCTGAGCCGTCAGCGGCACGTGCAGGCTGATCACGTCGCAAGTGCGCCAGAGTTCAATTTTCTCCACCGCGGCCGCCGCAAATGGAAACGGGCCGACCTCGACAATGTCGTTATAGAGCACGCGGCATTCGAAGCCGGCGCTGCACAGCCGGGCGACGCGCGAACCGATCCGCCCCATGCCGACGATGCCGACGCACAGGCCGCGCAGCTCGACGCCGTGCGGCTGGGCGCGGGAAGCGGCGTAACAGCCGGACTTGTATGCGGCGTACAGGCGGCCGACGGGGCGCAGCAGTTCGAGCATGAGCGCGATGGTGAACTCGGCGACGGCGTCGGATGAGGCGTGCGCGGTGTTGAGCACGGCGATGCCCAGCTCGCTGGCGGCCTCGACGTCGACCCGATCGGTGCCGACGCCGGCGACGCCGACCACGCGCAGCCGCTTGCCGGCTTCGAGCACGCGGCGACTGACGTGGTTGTGCGTGCGGACGATCATGGCGTCGCACTCCGCGATGTGCTGGATGAGCGATCGCTCGTCGGATGCGGGCGGGCGAATCACGCTCGCGCCGGCGGCCAGGCGGGCGTCGGCGGCGGGTTCGAGCGGCTCAGCCAGCAGGATGCGAAGCACAGTGGGCTCCGGGGAAGTGGGGAGCATCGGCGTCCCGCCGGTGCGCACCGGCGAGACGCCGATGCTCCCCGAAACGGAGCGCGTGACGCAGCCCTAGTCTGAACTCTCTGTGTCTCTGTGCCTCTGTGGTTCAATCCCGTCTTCGGCGAGCGCCCGGCGGCGGAGCTGGCCGCAGGCGGCGTCGATGTCCTGGCCGCGCGAGGTGCGGATGTGCGCGTTGACGCCCCGCTCGCGCAGTCGCTCCTGAAAGCGAAACGCCGCCTCGGCCGTCGGCCGCGCGTAGGGCGTTCCCTCGACCGGGTTGTAGCGCAGCAGGTTGACGTTGCAGCGCAGCCGTTTGCAGACGACGGCCAGCTTGTCGGCCTGCGTCGGGCGGTCATTCACCTCCGCCAGCAGCACGTATTCGAGCGTGATTTCGCGGCCCGTCTTCTGGAAGTAATAGGAGCAGGCGTCGATCAGCTCGGCGATCGGCACGCGCCCCCAGGGAATCAACTCCTGCCGCAGCGCGTCGTCGGGCGCGTGCAGCGAGAGCGCCAGGTTCAGTTGCAGCTCCTCCTCGGCCAGCATGCGAATCTGCCGGGGCAGGCCGACGGTGCTGATGGTGATCTTGCGGGCGCCGATGCCGCAGCCCCAGGAGGCGTTGATGATCCGCACCGCCGCCATCACTTCGTGGTAGTTGGCCAGCGGCTCGCCCATGCCCATGAAGACGACATTGCTGAGCCGCGCCGGCTGGCCGTCGTGCGCCGGCGCCGTCGTGTCGGCGACGGTGCGGCGGACGCGCAGCACCTGCTCGACGATTTCGCCGGCGGTGAGGTTGCGCTCGACGCCGGTCAGGCCGCTGGCACAGAACTTGCAGCCGACGGGGCAGCCGACCTGCGACGAGATGCACGCGGTGTGCCGCTGGTTCTCGGGGATCCAGACGCTTTCGACGCTGCGGCCGTCGGCGAAGGTGAGCAGGAATTTCTGCGTGCCGTCGGCGGCGGCTTGCGAGCGCGCGACGGTCGAGCGATACAGGTGCGCGTTCTCGGTGAGCCACGTCCGGAGCGGCTTCGACAGGTTGGTCATCTGCTCGAAGGTTTCGGCGTTCTTGGCGTAGATCCAGTCTACGAGCTGCGCGCTGCGGTACTTTTGGTGGCCGTTGGCAACCAGCCACACGCGCAAGTCGTCGGCCGAGGCGCCCAGCAGGTGCAGCCGCGGATCAGCCGTGGCCGCGAGCGGCAGCGCGGTGTCGAGGGGCGACGCGAACGCCTCCGGCTGGATTGCAAGTTCATGCGAGTCGGTGCGGGGAATTTCCACAACGCGAAGTATAGCCGCAGAGAGGCGCGGTCGCGTGAGTCGGCGTGAGGACTCGTCGGCTGCGCGTGCCAGCGTTATTGGCAGACGCCGCGGGCCGGGCCGTTTTTCCGAACCCGCCGCGCCAAGCGGCGGGTTGACGATCGCAGGCGAGCGGCGCCGCATGGGCCGGGGACGTCGCCCCGCCGCTCGGCGCGGCGGGTTCGGACAGAAATGCCCGCCGAGCCTGCCAATGCCCATGGTCACCCCACGCCGGCTGGGGCTACTCCTTGAGGCTGAAACAAACCAGCCGATCGAGATTGCGTGCGTAGATGCGGCCGCGAAAAAGCACCGCCGCCGACCAGCAGCGGCCGCTGAGAATCTCGGCGCTGGTCAGGGCCTTGTACTCGGCCGGCGTGGCTTTCGCGATCTCCAGCTTGCCGTCTTCGGTCAGCAGGTAGAGATGACCCTCGGCCAACGTGAGCGTGCCGTGCGTAATGCGACGGACTTTCCACTGCTCCTTGCCGGTGCTGAGCTCGACGCACTTGAGCCCCACCTCGTCGCTGGTGTACAGGTGGCCCTCGAACAGCACGCTCGACTGGAACTTCTCGCGCAGCACCTTGCTTTCCCAGAGCGCCGCGCCTTCCAGCTTGTCGCCGCTCCGGCTGAGCTTCAGCAGCGTCGCCCCGTGCTGATAGCCGGAGCTGAAAAACAGGCGTCCGTCGCTGAAGATCGGGGCGGCGGCGTTGACGTTCCAATCGGTTTTCCAGCCCATGCGAAACGCGGGCTTGCCGTCGTCCGCGGCGGCGATCAGCAGCGAATCACCCGTGAACGCGGCGATGTAGCGCATGCCATCGAACGTGAAAGGATAGGGCGTGGCGTAGCCGGCCGGATCGCCGCCGCACGTCCAGATTTCCTTTCCGGTCTTGCGGTCGAGCGCGAGCAGCGCTCCGTCGCCTTCGCCCGCGGACACCACCGCTATCTCGCCTTCGATCAGCACCGAGCCGCTGTAGCCCCAGCGCGGCGCGTGGCTGAACTGCCTGCTCCAGACCTGCTTGCCGGTTTCGGCGTCGGCGCACAGCAGTTTGCCGCGCGCACCGAGGATGTAGACCTTTCCGTCGCACACCGTGGGCGTGGCCCGCGTTCCGTCGCCGCCCTGGCGTTCGACGTATTCGCCCTCCAGCGGCGTCTGCCAGAGGACCGCCCCGCTGTCGGCGTTCAGGCAGAAGAGCACCTGCTGCTTGTCCTGCGTGCCGCAGGTGAAGACGCGGTCGGCTACACAGGCGAAGGAGCTGAAGGCCGAGCCGACGTTTCGCTCCCAGATGAGTTTCAGCGGCGTGCTCCAGGCGACCTTGAGGCCGGTTTCGTCGCTGATGCCGTCGTGATTCGGGCCGCGGAAATTGGGCCAGTCGCCGGCCGCGGCCATGCGCGCGACGGCCAGCGCGAGGGCGACGGTCAGCGCCGAGATGGAGCGCGTCATGCGTGTGCCTCCTGAAAGCACCGTCCGGAGTATATAGCAGGTGGGGTGGGACGGGCGTCTCGCCCGTCGAATGGGACGGGCGAGACGCCCGTCCCCCCCATCGCTACCGCGCTTCTTGAATCCACCCGCCGCCGAGACAGTCTTCGCCTTGATAGAACACCGCCGCCTGTCCGGGCGTGACGGCCGACTGCGGTTCGTCGAAACGGACTTCGACGGCTTCATCGTCGCGGCGGCGGATGCGACCGGCCGCGGGCGTGTGCATGTGGCGAATCTTGATGTCCGTGGCGACGTCGCAGCCGCGGGCGGGCGGATCGGTGAGCCAATTGACGCGCTGCGCCACCAGTCCGCCGGCCAGCAGATCATCCCTCTCGCCGATTGTGACCGTGTTGCTTACCACGTTCAGCGAGGTGACGTACACCGGCCGGCCCAGGGCGATGCCGAGACTTCGCCGCTGGCCGATCGTGAAATTCGCCACGCCCTCGTGCCGTCCGACGACGCGCCCGGACGTGTCGCGGATGTCGCCGGCGCGGAGGGCCTCCGGCCGCCGGCGGCGCAGCAGCTCCTTGTAGTCGTTGTCCGGCACGAAGCAGATTTCCTGGCTGTCGGGCTTGTCGTGCACGCGCAGCCCCAGCCCGGCCGCCAGCGCCCGCACGTGCCGCTTGTCCTCAAACTCGCCCAGCGGAAAAACACAGCGCGGCAGCGCTGATCGCTGCACGCCGAAGAGCACGTAGGACTGGTCCTTGGCCAGGTTGCGGGCGCGGGCCAGCGTCGCGTTTCCGGCGGCGTCGCGGCGAATGCGGGCGTAGTGGCCGGTGGCGATGAACTCGGCGTCCATTGCGTCGGCGTAGCGCAGCAGCTTGCCGAACTTGAGGTGCACGTTGCACATCACGCACGGATTGGGCGTGCGGGCGGCGGCGTATTCGTCGACGAAGTAGTCGATGATCCGCTCAAAATCGGCCTCGAAATTCAGCGCGTAGAAACGGATTCCCAGCCGTCCGGCGACCGCGCGGGCGTCGATCGCGTCCGTCGCCGAGCAGCAGCCGTGCCGCAGCCGCGGGCGCGGCGCGGCGCCGGCGTCCGCGGCGGCCGGTACTTCACAACTTTGCGTGCCGGACTCATCGGTCGCCGCGGCCGGGGCTGCGCCGACGCGCAGAAAGACGCCGATGCACTCGTAGCCCTGCTCCTTCAACAGGCAGGCGGCGACGGAGGAATCCACGCCTCCCGACATGGCCACGATGATCCGGCCGTTTCGCGACATGCCGCGATTGTATGCGGCCTTGGGCCGCCGGACGCCCGCCGCGGCGCCCCGTTCACCGGGCCAAGCGCAGCGCGACAGACGGATCATGCGGCGATCCACAAACGCCCGCTGTCGCCGGCGCGCGGGTCAGGCGCCGCTGAGCAGCAGCACGAACGGGTTGATGTCCAGCACATCGACGAATCCGTCGGCGTTGACGTCCGCGTGGCTGATCGTGCAGTCGGGAAAGGCCGCGGCGTAACCAGCCGGGTCGGAAAGCGCCAGCACGAACGGATTGATGTCGAGCGTATTGAGCACACCGTCACAGTTCATGTCGCCCACGGTCACAGGGCCTTCGCACTCATCCGGAACGCCGTTGCTGTTGACGTCCTGGCTGGTGCCGTTCGAGATGTCGAGCGGGTCGAAGATCCCGTTGGCGTTGCAGTCCGGGCCGAGGCGCAGGGCGTACGCGCGGCCGGCGTCGACGCCCGGTCCCGGATAGTCGCCCGCCGCCGCTCCGATGACCGCCAGGCCGCCCGCCAGTGCGATTCCGGAGCCGAAGCCGTCGGCTTCGGCGGCGGCGGGGGCTTCGATCACCGCGCGCTGCGACCAGAGGCTTCCGCTGCGAACGAAGAGGAACGCACCGCCCTGGTCGACGCCGGCCGAACCGTCGAATCCCGAGGCGCAGGCAACGGCGATGTCGCCCGAGAGCGCGACCGTGCCGCCGAGGTAGTCCTCAAAGCCGGGATTGCGCGCGACCAGCTTGGCCTGCTGCGTCCAGGTTCCGGCGCTGCGGGCAAAGATGAACGCCGACCCGTACGCGCCGCCTTCTTCACCCAGCGCGTCGCCGGGCGCTCCGATGAGCGCCTGGCCTCCATCCAGCGCGACGCTGGCGCCGAAATCAAAGCAGGACGGGTCAGGCTGGGCCAGGCGGGCTTGGCGCACCCAGTCGGCGCCGCTGCGAACGAAGACGTACGCGGCCCCGCCCGGGTTGAACGGATCATCGTCTCCCGGAGCGGCGATCAGGGCGGTGTCGCCTTGCAGCGCCAGCCGCATGCCGAAGCTCCCGTTCTGTCGCGGCGCCTCGGACACCAGCTTGGCAGTCTGGCTCCAGGTCGCGGCGTCGCGGGTGAAGACGTACACCGCGCCGGCGAAGTTAACGCCGCCGGCGGGCGCATAGATGGCATCGGCCATCAACGTGTCGCCCGAGAGCGCCACGGCCCACCCGAGCAGGTCGGATTCGGTCGCGTCTTCGGCGGTCAGCCGGGCCTGCTGTATCCACTGCCCCCCCTCTCGCACGAAGACGTAGATGGCGCCCGCGGCTGTGGCGGTGAGCGTGTCTTCCCACGGTGCGCCGACGACAAGTGTGTCGCCGTCGATCGCCACGCTGGCGCCAAACTCACCCCAGCCGAAGTCATTTGTCAGTTTCGCCTGCCGCGTCCACGTCTCGCCGGCGCGCTCGAATACGTACGCCGATCCCTGGTCGCCTCCGACCGGTCCGCAGTCATGGAACGCACCGACCACGACCCTGTCGCCGGACATAGCCACGGCCTGGCCGAAGTAATCGTCGGCCGAGAGGTCGCCGTCATCCGCGAGCCCCAGCTTGGCCTCGTGCGTCCACGCGCCGGCGTCATTCCGCAGCGCGAACGCGGCCCCGAGCTCCCAGCCCGCCAGGCCGAACCAGCCATACGCACCGATGAGCATCGCGTCCCCCGACAGCGCGACCGCGCTGCCGGACACGTCACCTCCGCGCGGGCTGGGCGCGGTCAGCTTGTTGGCCTGAGTCCACGTGGTCCCGCTGCGTTCAAACAGGTAGGCCGCCCCGCGCCACCCGTCGTCCCACAGCGCGCCGATCAGGGCCGTGTCCTGGGCCAGCGCGACAGAAACGCCGAAGCTCTCGTCGGCCTCTCCGTCGGCGGCGAGCAGCTTGGCCTGTCGACTCCAGGTTGCGCCGTTGCGCACGAAGACATACGCCGCACCCTGGTTCAGCGCGCCTTCGCTGGGCACATACCTAGCGCCGACCAGCAGCGTTTCGCCGGAGAGTGCGAGCGCATTGCCGAACGAATGGTATTCGTCGCCGGACTCGTCGGACCCGAGCTCGGCCTGAAACGTCCACGCGCCGGCGAGATGTTCAAACACGTAGACCGCGCCGAGATGCTGTCCGAGCGGGCCGGGGGCATACGGCGCGCCGACGGCCGCCGTACCGCCTCGCAGGCTGACGCTTGCGCCGAATTGACTCGCCCCCTGCGCGTTCGGGGCGACCAGCCGGGCCTGCTGGGCCCAGGTCGTGCCGCTGCGGCTGAAGTGGTACGCGGCGCCTTCGTCGCCGTCACCTCTCCTCGCGGCGCCCACCAGGGCCTGGTCGCCGTCGAGCGCGACCGAGACGCCGAATCGATCGTCGACCGCAGCGTCGTCGGAAACCAGCCGCGCCTGCTGCGTCCAGGTCGCGCCGTCGCGCACGAACACGTACGCGGCGCCGCTGTTGTTCGCAGGGTCGCCGCCGCCGGGGGCGCCGATCAGGGCCGTATCGCCCTGCAGCGCCACGGCGTAGCCGAACCACGCGCCGAAGACCGGGTCGGCCGCCTGCAGCGTGGCCTGCAGCGTCCAGATGCCGGCCTGGCGCACGTAGACGTAGGCCGCTCCGTCGTTATACGCGGTCAGCCCGTCGCGCCCGTAGCCGCCGACCAGGGCCGTCTCGCCGTCGAGCGCGAGCGCGTAGCCCAGGCAGTCGCTGCTGGCCGCTTCGGAGTGGGTCAGCAGCGAGCCGAGATCCTGTTCCAGCAGCGCGATGTAGGGGCTGGCCCGCAGGGCGTCGCGCTGCACGTCATCGCTGATTCCCGGCGGCGCCGTGGCCGCCATCCCGAGCGTCGCGAGTGAGAAAACAAGAGCGCTTGCCGGCGTAGACATGTTTGTTCTCCTAGTTGCCGGGACTTACCGCACCAGGACGTGTCCGCCGCAGAAACAGAGCCGCCGCAGGCCCTCCCCTCGGCCCGCGGCGACACGTCTTCCAGTCATGATAGTAGCAGCGAGCTTCCCGTCCGACCAAGGGAGCGGCGGGCAGGCCGTTTTCAGTTCGATCATCGCTGGACAGGAGACGCGTGTCCGTCACTCACTCGCCGCCGCACCGCGTACGCAGACGACCGTGGCGTCGGGCGGTCCGATACCGGTCAATGGGTCAGCGTGTCAATCGGCACGTTGGACTGAACAAACACGTCGCCGTTGAAGACGAACTGAAACACGCAGGTGTGGGCGCCGGGGACAGCCCGGTTCACGGCCTGGAACTCCGCCGCATCAAACGACACAAACCGCGCGGCGCCGGTTGCGGAGATCTCGAGCAGGATTCGGTCGCCGACGATCGGCGATCCAACGCTGTGCACGGTCGTGTTCGTGTTCAGCGCCCGAACCTGGAAATAGCTGGATTCCGTGGTATTCAGCGTCAGTGCGGCGGACGAGGCCAGCACGTCGCGGCGCAGCGCCGTCTTGCCGGAGAGCGTTCCCGTGATCGTCCCGGTCACGCCCAGGTCGCCTGGCACGACCGTGGCGCGTGCGGCCGATCCGACCTCCAGCTCGTTGGCCGCATTCAGCTTCAGCAGCGGGACGGCCACGCCGTCGCTGTCCACCTGCTCCACGGCGTTAATGTCGTTCTTGGCGACGCGCAGGCTGACGCCGACGCTGTCGCCGCCGAGCGACAGGTAGCCGGCCGCGGGGTGCAGCAGCATGGCCGTGGTTCCGGTCTGGGAGAATATCCAACTGGTGTAGTACTGATAGAAGTGCAGCAGCGCTTTGGGCGTGGTGTCGCGGGTCGCTTCGCAGAAGACCTCGATCGGGCGTTGATAGTACAGGTTCGCGGCGTCGGTGCGCTGCAAGTAGAACTCGAACCAGATGTCCGTGTCGTCGATCAGGTCATCGCCCATGTAATCGGCGACGTAGCCGGCCTCCATCCCCAGCAGCCATTGGGCTTCGTCGTCCGTTTGCTTTCCGCCGGTCGGGCCGACGTTATAGCCCCAGCCGAAGATCGGATCGTGCGCTCGCCAGGCGTCGCCGAGCGTCGCTTGGTTGTCAAGCTGGTTCTGGTAACAGCTCCAGTCCGCGGGGTACTGCGGATCGTTGATGTCGAATCGCAGGGGCACGCTGCCGTAGGCGCCGCTGTCGTGGAGCAGCGTGCCGGTGAGCGGCACGGTCCCGTCGGCCAGGAGCGGCGCGCTCTGGCGGGATTCGCCCGTCGGAGCGGCCGGGTCGGATTGTCCGAGCGGAATCGCCGGCGAATCCGGCGCCGAAGCGCTGCGGCCGCCACGATCATCGTGCTGCGCACCTGACAAAATGACCCCGGCCGCCATGAGCAAGGCCCAGCGGCTGACGAAGGAAACCTGGCGATACATGTTGATCTCCCATCCAGCACCAATCGTCCCGCAGATCGCGGGGGGACCGCCGCGTCGCGCAAGCAACGACGTCCGCACGGGCCGGTCCGTTTCTCACACGCTCCGTTTCGCCCCCGAACCCGAAAGGTGGACGCCGCTACAGAACACAGACGCCGCAGGCTCCCCGCTCGGCCCGCGGCGACACGCCTTTCAATATATGGATTATAGCCGATGTTCCGTGTCCGGGCAGGGCGGCGGCCGGTGCGGTTAGTGTTCGGGCCATACTCCGGCGAAACAACCGCAGCGCAGCCGTCCGGCGTTCGCTCCGGTCAGCGTCGATCCAGTTCATCCTCGTGCTGATCGTCCCAGCGAATCTCGCTCGTCAGCTCCTCTATTTCGTATCGTGTCCCCAGCGCGACGGCCGACTCGGAGGTCGGCCGCTACGGACCGGCCGGGGGCGGCCGTTACGGACCGGCCGGGGGCGGCCGTTACGGACCGGCCGGGGGCGGCCGTTACGGACCGGCCGGGGGCGGCCGTTACGAACCGGCCGGGGGCGGCCGGGCTACATTCTCGCGGGCGCGAAAATGGCGATTTCGGTTTTGGGGGTTCGCGGCTAAAGTCCTGGCGTGGCCCCGATGATCGCCGACGAGCTGCTTCACCCCGCGACGGTTCCGGTTCCAGCGCTCGCTCCGGATCAGGCTACCACGTCGAATTCGGCGGCCGCCCTGCCGCTGCCCGCCGCTGACGCCCTCACGCCCGCGATGCGCCAGTACGTCGAGCAGAAGCGCCAGGCCGGCGACGCCATCCTGCTTTTCCGCATGGGGGATTTTTACGAGATGTTCTTTGACGACGCGGTGCGGGCCGCCAAGCTCTTGGGCATCGCGCTCACCAGCCGTGACGGCGGGCGAACGCCGCTGGCCGGCATTCCGTATCACGCGCTCGACAGCTACCTGGGCAAGCTGGTCGCCGCCGGCTGCAAGGTGGCGATCAGCGAGCAGATTGAGGACGCGCGGCAGGCCAAGGGGGTGGTGCGGCGGGCCATTGTGCGGATCGTCACGCCCGGCACACTGACGGACGACGCCCTGCTGGATCAATCGCGCAGCAACATCCTGGCGGCGGCGGCGCGGGCCGACGGGCGGGCCGGGTTGGCGTGGCTGGAGCTCTCGACCGGGCGGTTCGACGTGCAGCAATGCGACGAAGCGCGGCTGATCGACGAAATCGGCCGGCTGGCGCCGGCGGAGGTGCTGCTGCCCGATTCGCCGCACGTGGGACGCGACGACCTGGAGACGCAACTTCGCGAGCGGCTGGAGGCGGCGGTGACTCGCCGCAGCCCGGCGGACTTCGCGGCGTATCGAGCCGACGAATTGCTGCGTCAGCACTTCCAGACGGCGACGCTGGAGGGTTTCGGCTTCGAGCAGGTGGACCTGTCGCTGCAGGCGGCCGGGGCGCTGCTGGCCTACGTGCTTGAGACCCAGAAGTCGGCGGCGCGGCATCTCCAGCCGCCCAGGCGGCGGCAGATGAGCGCGTTCATGGCGCTGGACCCGACCACGCTGCGCGCGCTGGAAGTGGAGCGCTGCATGCGCACGGCGGGGCGGGCGGGGTCGCTCCTGGCGGCGGTCGACCGCACCTGCAACCCGATGGGGGCGCGGCTGCTGCGAAACTGGCTGTGCTATCCGCTGCTGGATCCGCGGGCGATCGAGCGGCGTCAGTCGCTGATCGCGGCGCTGCGCGAACAGCCGGCGGCGCGGACGGCGCTGCGCCAGGCGCTGCGCGACACGGGCGACATCGAGCGCATGGTCGGGCGGCTGGGCGTGCAGCGCATCAGCCCGCGCGACATGCGCAGCATCGGCGAGGGGTTGCTGCGGCTGCCGTCGATGCGGCAGCGGCTGGGCGAATTGCACAGCCCGCAGGCGGATGAACTGTTGGCGCGGCTGGGCGGGCTGGACGAGCTGGCGCAGGCGCTCAGCGCCGCCTTGCGGCCGGACGCGCCCATCACCCTGCGCGAAGGCGACATCTTCGCCGACGGCTGGAACGCGGAGCTGGACCGGCTGCGACTGATCGGCCGCGACGGGCAGCGCTGGCTGGCGGAGTTTCAGGCGCGCGAGACGACTCGCGCCGGAATCCCGATCAAGGTCGGCTACAACCGCGTTTTCGGCTACTACATCGAAATCTCGCATGCGCACCGCGACCGGGCGCCGGCCGATTACGTCCGCCGGCAGACGGTTAAGAACGCCGAACGCTACATCACCGATGAGCTGAAGCGCTACGAGACCGAGGCGCTTTCCGCTCAGGCGCGCGGCTGCGACCTGGAGTACGAGCTGTTCTGCGACCTGCGCGAGCGGCTGGCGCAGCACATCCCGGCGCTGCAGCGGGTCGCGGCGGCGCTGGCCGAGCTGGACGTGCTGGCCGGCTGGGCCGACCTGTCGCTGGACCGCCGCTACTGCCGGCCGGAATTCGTGGATGAACCGCTGCTGCAGATCGAGGAGGGCCGGCATCCGGTGGTGGAGCAGGCGCTGGAGGCGGGGTTTGTGGCGAATGAGACGGGGCTGGGCGCGCGGGACTCCGGGGCGCAGGGCGCGGGGCGCAGGGCGCAGGCCGCCGACGATTCCGTCGATGCCGAGGCCGCCCGCGCCCCGCGCCCTACGCCCTGCGCCCTGGCCCTGATCACCGGCCCCAACATGGCCGGCAAGAGCACGTACATCCGGCAAGTGGCGCTGCTGACGCTGCTGGCCCATTGCGGCTGCTGGGTTCCGGCGCGGCGGATGCAGCTTGGGCCGGTGGACCGCATCTTCACGCGCGTCGGGGCGGCGGACGAGCTTTCGCGCGGGCAATCGACGTTCATGGTCGAAATGCTGGAGACCGCGAACATCCTGCACAACGCCACGCCGCGGAGCCTGGTGATTCTCGACGAGATCGGCCGCGGCACGAGCACGTTCGACGGGCTCTCGCTGGCGTGGGCGATCACCGAACACCTGGCGGGGCGCGTCGGCTGCCGGGCGCTGTTCGCGACGCACTACCACGAGCTGACCGAGCTGGCGGAGCTGGTCGAGGGCGTGTCCAACCTGAACGTCGCGGTGCGCGAGTTCGAAGACCAGGTCGTCTTCCTGCATCGCATCGTCGAAGGGCCGGCCGACCGCAGCTACGGGCTGCACGTGGCCAAGCTGGCCGGCGTGCCGCAGGCGGTGCTGGAGCGCGCCAACGCCGTCCTGAGCGAGCTGGAGAAGAACTTCGGCCGCGAGACGCACCGCCCGGTGCTGGCCGCCGTGCAGCGCCGCAGACAACGGCAGCTACGTCTGTTCGAGGAGCCGGAGGAGGCGATCGTGCGGCAGCTCCGCGAACTGCCGGACGCGGCGGTCGACGCGGAAACGGCGCTGGGGCTTCTGAAGGCGTGGCGGGCACTGCTGCGCGGGTAGAGCGGGGCCTTGTTGAATGGCGAATGTCGAATGTCGAATTGCGAATGCCCACGGCGCTCGGCGTGACTTTCGCTATTCGACATTCGACATTCGACATTTTCGCTTCGCCGAGGCTGCGGCCAAACTAACCGCAGCGAGCGCCGGAATCATCACGCCGCTGCACGGATCGAACGGCACGCGGATGGGCTGGCCGCAGGGGAACGAAACCGGGTCGTAGACCTCGGCCCCGCTGATGCAGCCGTCGGCGTCGGAGCAGATCGCGCTGCAATCGGGATCGACCGTGCCGACCACGCGAACCGCATCGCCGGCGCGGAAGCGGCCGTAGTTCGAGAGGTAATAGCTGCCGCCGCCGCCCTCGAAGAGCACGCATTCGCGGCCCTGCACCAGGACGCCGCAGGCGTCGATCGGCTCCGGACCGGCGGGCTGGGTGGCCTGGGCGCGGGCGAAGGCGACGCTGTGCAGCGAGATCGCGAGAATGGCGAGCCGATCGGCGGGCGCCCAACCTGTGAATCTCATGGTTGAATCCCGGCTGCCAGGGCCTGATCGATGATGGCGCTGAGCTGTTCGGCCGTCTGAAATCCGCGGACCGCGAGGCCGCTCACAAAGAAAGTCGGTGTGCCGCTGACGCCCAGCGCGCCGCCCGTGGCGACGTCCGTCGCGACGCGCGCCGCCTTTCCGCCATTGGCGCGGCATTCCGCAAAGGCCGCCCGGTCCAGTCCCAGGTCAGCGGCGATCCGCGTGAGCAGCGCGTCCGTCAGGTCAGCCTGAGCGACGAAGACGGCGTCGTGAAACTCCCAGAAGCGCGCCTGGTCGGCGGCGCATTCGGCCGCCTCGGCCGCGGCCTGCGCCAGGGGATGAACGCCGGTCAGCGGGAAATGCCGGAAGACCCAGCGCACGCGGCCGGTGTCGATGTATTGCTCGCGAATCGCCGCGAATGACTCATCGTTGAAGCGCTTGCACACGGGGCATTGCAGGTCGGCGTACTCGATCACCGTCACCGGTGCGTCGGCCGAGCCGAGCACATGGTCAGCGGCGGTGACTTCGAGCTCCGGCGGCAGAGCAGATGGAAACGTCGCCGGACAGGATGCCAGCGTGACGAGCGCCGTCATGGCCGTCACCAGCGCGGCGCTGCCGCGACGCGATCGCGCCGGGAACGGGCGCGTGCTCGACAGATTGCACGGTGGTCGCATGCGAGCACCTTCCAGCTCCGCGATGAAACGGGCGGGCAGCCCGAGCCGCGCGCGGTGACTCCGGCTCTTATACCCACGCGGCCGGCGGCTGTCGCGGCGCGGGGACGGGCGAGACGCCCGTCCCACCCAAGACGCCCATCCCACCCAAGACGCCCATCCCACCCAAGACGCCCGTCCCGCCCAAGACGCCCATCCCACCCAAGACGCCCATCCCACCCGAGTGTCCCGCCGACGCGCCGGCGCGTCGGAGTTTCTCCGCGCGAAGAATCGCCGATAGAATCGGCAGTCGCATGGATCGCCGCCGGCTCGCGCTTGTGACGTTGCTGTTTCTCCTCTCCGGCGGCACCGCGCTGGTTTACCAGGTGGCGTGGACGCGCAGCCTGGGCCTCATCTTCGGCGCCAGCCACCAGGCGGTCAGCATCGTATTGGGCTCGTTCATGGGCGGGTTGGCGCTGGGCGGGTTCGTGCTGGGAAGACTCACACCGCGGATGAGCCGCCCGCTGCGCGTCTACGGCCTGCTGGAGTTGGCGGTCGGCGTTTTCGCGCTGCTCTCGCCGGCGCTGCTGAGCGCGCTCAATCAGCTCTACGTCGCCGCCGCAGGGGCCCTGGGCGAGGTGAACTGGCAGCTCAACCTGATGCGCGTCGGGCTGGCGCTGGGGGTGCTGGTCGTGCCGACGTTTTTCATGGGCGGAACGCTGCCCGTGCTGACGCATTATCTCGTGCATCAGCAGCGCGAGCTGGGGGTGCGACTGGCATGGCTGTACGGCATCAATACCGTCGGGGCCGTGCTGGGTGCGCTGGCGGCGACGTTTGTTCTTCTGCCAATGCTGGGAGTCTGGCACACTCAGGTCGCGGCCGCGGCGGTGAACGGCCTGATCGCGATTATTGCAGTGTTGGCTGACCGCAGCGCGGCGGGGAGCGCGGGCGTCTCGACCGCCGCGCCGGGTGGGATGGGCGTCTCGCCTGCCGTGCGGGGTGGGACGGGCGTCTCGCCCGTCACGCCGGGTGGGATGGGCGTCTCGCCTGCCGTGCGGGGTGGGACGGGCGTCTCGCCCGTCACGTCGCACGCCGCCGAGGCGGCAGAGCGCCCCGCGAATCGCTACGCGCTGGCGCTGCGGCTGACATTCTGGGGCACGGCGGTGAGCGGCCTGTGCGCCCTGGCGCTCGAGGTGCTCTGGACGCGGGCGATCTCGGTCGCCGCCGGCACCAGCACCTACAGCTTCACGGTGATGCTGGCCGCCTTCCTGATCGGCATCTCGCTCGGAAGCGGGCTGCACGCCCTGCTGCCGCTGCGGCGGGTGCATGAGAGCGTGCAGTTCGGCGTCGTGCTGGTCCTGATCGGCGTGAGCAGCGCTGTTGCGACGCAGACGATTCCCGAGCTGCCGCAGCGCTCGATCGAGCTGAACGCCTGGCTCTACCGCGGCGTCGCCGGCGTCGGGAGAATCACGACGCTGCTGCTCAGCTTCTCGATCATGCTCGTGCCGTGCGTGTTGATGGGCGTGGCTTTTCCGCTGGCCGGACAGGCGCGCGCCCGGCTTCGCGAGTGCTTCGGGCGATCGGTCGGCGACGTGGTCGGCCTGAACACGCTGGGGTGCATCGCCGGTTCGTTACTGGCGGGGTTCGTGCTGCTGCCGGCGCTGGGACTGCAGCGCGGCATGCTGGCCGTGTCCGCGCTGAACGCCGGCTACGGCCTGCTGGTGCTGGCGGCGGCCGCGGCGGGCCGCTTTCCGAAGGCCGCGCCGATCGCGATTGTCGCCGTGCTGGCGCTGATCGGCGGCGGCGGCGCGGCGCTGCACCACGCGCCGCGCTGGGATCCGCGCCGGCTGGGGGCGTTCTGCAACAACCTGATGGCCTCGTATGCCGGGCAGGCCGGGCCGGTGGTCGAGCGCGCCATGGCCGACCTGGGCGTGCTCTATTATCACGAGGGCCGCGGGACGATTCTCTCGGTCGTGGAAAACGCCGGCACGCGCGTCTTTATCGTCATGGGCAAGGCGGAGGCCAGCGACAGCCACACCGATTTGCAGCATGAGCGGTTGCTGGGGCACCTGCCGGCGCTCTTGCATCCTGATCCGCGCAGCGCCGCGGTCATCGGGCTGGGCGCGGGCATCACGCTCGGCGGCGTCGCGGCGCATGAGCGGATCGAAAAGATCACGCTGGTGGAAATCGAGCCGGGCGTGGTCGGGGCGGCGCGGCAGTTCAGCGACGTCAACGGCGACGCCCTGAGCGATCCGCGCGTGCGGGTCGTGTTTCAGGACGGGCGCAACTACCTGCTCACAACGCGCGAGAGATTTGACGTCATCACCGCCGACCCGATTCACCCCTGGGCGGCCGGGTCGGCGTATTTGTATACCGTCGAGTATTACCGCACAGTCGCCAGCCGATTGAATGAGGGCGGCATCGCCTGCCAGTGGCTGCCCTTGTACGAGCTGTCCGAGGCCAACGTCCGCTCGGCGGTCGCCTCCTTCGCCGCCGCGTTTGCGCATGTCACCGTGTGGCAGACGGCGCTCGACGCCGTGCTGATCGGCAGCAACCGACCGGTTCGGATTGATCCTGAGAATCTGGCCCGCCGGCTGGCCGAGCCGCGCGTCGCGGTCGAGATGCAGGCGATCGGGCTGGGCGACCCGCTCTCCTTCCTGGCGGAGCTGGCGCTCGACGAGCCGGCCACGCGGGCGTTCGCTGCGGGCGCGCGGCTGAACACCGACGACAATCTGTATCTGGAGTTTTCCGCTCCGCTCAGCATCGGCACGCCGCAACTGGCCCGCAACGTGCGGCTGCTGGATTCGCTGCGCATCAGCCCGCGGTCGTTGCTCTTGCGGCTCGCGCCGTTGCTGGATGACGAGGCCGCGGCCCAGCAGACCTTTGCGCGGTATCGGAAGGCCAAGTCGCGGACGGTCGAGGCGCAGACGGTGCTGCACGACACGGCCCGCGACAACTCCGGACAGGCGGCCCGGGCCATGGCCGATTCGCTGCGCAGCACGGTCGCGGACGCGCCCGAATACGGCCGGGCCCGCTCGCTTTTGGCTGAAGCGCTGCATCGGCTCGGCATTGCGGCGCTGCGCGGCGGGCGTTACGCGGAAGCGGTGGAGGTTCTTCGCGAGGCGGTTTCCGCGGACCCGTGGAATCCCGAGGCGCACTGGCGGCTGGGCGTCGCGCTGCACGAGGCGGGGCGCGACGCGGAGGCGATCCCGGTTCTGGAGGCGGGTTTGCGGCTGCGGCCGAGGCACGTGCCGATGACGAACGACTATGCGGTCGCGCTCATCGCGGTCGGCCGGGGAGACGAGGGGCTGAAGCTGCTGCAGCGCTGCGCGGAGCTTCGGCCGCAGTCGGCCAGCGCGCGCTACGCGCTGGCGGTCGGGCTGACGCGCGCCGGGCAACTCGAAGCCGCGGTCGGCGAGTACCACGCCGCGCTGCGGCTGGATGCGACGCTGGTCGACGCCTACAACAACTGCGGCCGGGCTTTGGCCGGGCTGCGCCGTTACGGCGAGGCGATCGAAATGCTCCGCCAGGGGTTCGGTCAGAAATCGGATGATGCGCGACTGGCGATCAACCTCGGATGGTTGCTGCTGACGGCGCCGGACCCGCAGCTTCGCAACCCGGCCGAGGCGCTGGACCTGGGACAGCGGGCCAACCTGATGCTGGGCGGATCAGCGCCGGCGGCGCTGGACCTGCAGGCCGCGGCCCTGGTGCAAAGCGGCCGGGCGGCCGATGGCGTTGCACTGGCGCGCAAGGCGCTGGACGCGGCCGAGGCGCAGCAGAACGCGACGCTGGCCGAGTCGCTTCGCAAGCGGATTGCGGAGTACGAAAAGCAGGCCGGCGGGCGGTAGCGGCGCGGCCGCCGCGCGCGATAGGCGCCGACGATCCGGCGAAAGAAGCCGGACTGGAGCTCTGTGGCGCCGCTTTTCAAGCGCTGCCGGCACCGGTTGGAAACCGGCGCCACGGTGCCTACGGCCCGGCGAGCAGCGCAACAAACGGGTTGATATCCAGCACGTTGACCTGCGTATCGCCGTTCGTGTCGGCATTCGAGGCGAGGCAGTCGGGATAGGCTGCGGCATAGGCGGCCGCGTCGCCCAGCGCGAGCACGAAGGGGTTGATATCCAGCACGTTCAGCGCGCCGTCGCAGTTCATGTCGCCGGGCGTGCGCGGGCCGCGCTGCTTCATGATCAGGATTTCGTCGGCGATCTCGTCGATCAGCCCCAGATCGAGGTCGCCGTCGTTGTCGATGTCGAGCAGCAGGGCGCAGGACGCCGCCGACGTGGAAATGAACTCCTGATTGAACGTGAAGGTGCCGTTGCCGTTGTTGGTGTAGAGGAACCAGTCGCCGCTGTAGCTGGAGGTGCACCAATCGAGATCGCCGTCGCCGTCCATGTCGCCCACGTCGGTGGCGATCGGGAAGGGGTCCATCGGGCTGGTGACCGCGGCGGACAGGTTTCCGGCGCCGTCGCCCAGCAGGATCGAGCCGGTGGCGCTGCCGCTGTTGGAGGTGGCCACGTCGGCATGGCCGTCGCCATTGAAGTCGCCGGTGGCGATCTGCCACGGCGATCCGCCGGCGGCCCGCGACGAGACGAACTGGAACACACCGCCGCCCAGCCCGCGGCGTACGACGATCGTGTTGCTGCTGCGGCAGCCGATGACGATATCCATGATGCCGTCGCTGGTCATGTCGGCCGCGGCGACGGACCACTCGCCCGTTCCGCCGCCCTCGAAGGAGGTCGCGGCGCCGAACACGCCGGCGCCGTTGTTGAGAATCAGCGACATGTTGTTGCTGCTGTTGTTGCTGTTGACGATGTCGACGTCGCCGTCGCCGTCGGCGTCCAGCACCGCCATGCCGCGCGGGGCGCTGCCGACCGTGATTGCCTGCTGCGCTTGATACGTGCCGTCGCCGTTGCCCAGCAGCACCGAGACGCGCGTGTCCACGGTGTTGCACACGGCGATATCCGCCCTGCCGTCGCCGTTGAAATCAGCCGATTCGCACGGGCTGGGCACGTTGCCGACGGCGTGCGTGGGGGTCATGAACGGGTCGAACAGGCCGGAACCGTCGGCGGAGTTCATGAACACGCGCAGGTCATCGGTGTCTTCATTGACGATGGTGATGTCCAGAAATCGGTCGCCGTCCAGATCGGCGCCGACGCCGCCATAGGCCGTGGTCGGCTGGCCGGGAGTGGTTCGCGTCGTCAGCACGTCAACCTGGCGGAAAGCGAGCGTGGCGGGTTTGGCCGCGACCCAGAATTGCCATGAGAAACCCGCGGCCCGCAGCGGCGACCCGTCGGCCGCCTCGATTGTGTTCGCCAGCACGGCCATGACCGACTCGCCGGCGGAGAAGGGCTGCGCGGGCGTCAGCGTGACAGTCTGGTCGGCGTTGCTGAACGAATACGCGCCCAGCGCGGCGCCGCTCCACTTGCCGAACGCCTTGAACGACGCCGGCGTGATCGAACCCAGGTTGATCGGCTGGTCGAACGTGACGCTGATCGAGGCGTCGACGGCGGCGGTCAGCGCGTTACGGGCCGGAACATGGCTGGCGACGTTCGGCTGCGGCGCCAGGACGAGACGCGGCGCGAGGCTCAGCAGCAGCGCGGCGACGGCGATTCGTGAAGTTCGCATGGGCATTTCCAATACTGGGGAAACAGCCGGGGCGGGCAGCGCACACCCGAACACCCGCGGATGCGTTCTCAATTGTAACCGGGTGGGGATTGGAAATAGCGGATTTTCATTGGCGCGTCCGGCTTCGAATCATCGGTCGTCGTGGCCGTCCGAACCCGCCGCGCCAAGCGGCGGGTTGACGACCGCTGGCGAGCGGCGCAACACAGGCCGGGGACGTCACCCCGCCGCTTGGCGCGGCGGGTTCGGAAAGACGTCCATCGCGCCGGCGGGTCTGGCTTGATATGCTAACAAAAACCTACTATAATCATGGCCGCGCGGCAGGAGGCGACTGTGCGGCCCATTTCGAATCCCAAAAACGCCTATCTGTCCGAACACCGCGAGTGGCTCGGGCCGCCACCGGCCGTGGAGGTGCGGGTCTACGAAGAGTCCGCTCGCTCGATCCTCTCCGAGAATGACAGCCCGGACATTCCGTTCCGCTGGAGCATCAACCCGTACCGCGGCTGCCAGCATGCGTGCGCCTATTGCTACGCGCGCCCGACGCACGAGTACCTCGGGCTCGGCGCCGGGACGGATTTCGACAGCCGGATCACGGTCAAGACCAACGCGGCCGACGTGCTGGCGCGCGAGCTGTCGCGCTCGTCCTGGCGGCGCGAGCCGATCGTGTTCTCGGGCGTGACGGACTGCTACCAGCCGCTGGAAGCGGTCTACCAGGTCACGCGCCGCTGCCTTGAGGTGTGCCACGATTTCCGCACGCCGGTCGGGATCGTCACCAAGTCCTACCTGGTCGTGCGTGATGTGGAACTGCTGGCTCGCATGGCCGCGGCCAGCGGGGCGCGGGTCTACGTGAGCATCGCCTTTGCCGATGACGCCCGCGCTCGGCTGATCGACCGCGGGGCCCCGCCGCCGTCGCGGCGATTTGAGGCGCTCAAACGCCTGGCCGACGCCGGTGTACCGGTGGGTGTCATGGTGGCCCCGCTCATCCCGGGGCTGAACGACCGCGACGTGCCGGCCGTGCTTGAGCAGGCCGCCGCGTGCGGCGCGCAGGTCGCGACCTACACCGCCGTGCGCCTGCCCGGGACGGTGCGCGAGGTCTTCCTGGAGCGGCTGCGTGAGGCGCTGCCCGACGCCGCCGCACGGGTCGAGGCGCGCGTCCGCGACATGCGCGGCGGGCGCCTGAATGACAGCCGCTTTGGCTGTCGCATGAACGGGCAGGGCGTGTACTGGGAGAGCGTCGCGCGGCTGTTCGAGGTGACCGCCACACGGCTGGGGCTGAACGCCGGGCAGCGCTGGCGAAAAGCCTCGCCGGCGGTGAGGCCGGCAGTGAGGCAGTTGCCGCTATTCGAAGGGTAAGGACGCGTGAGGTTCTGGCCGGCTCGGCGGGCTTATCTGTCCGAACCCGCCGCGCCAAGCGGCGGGTCGACGTCCCCGGCAAGTGTGGCGCCGCTTGCTTACGATCGTCAACCCGCCGCTTGGCGCGGCGGGTTCGGAAAGACGCCGTCGGCCCGCGACCGCCCGCCCGGCGGCGTCTGCCAAGAACTTCTGGCCACATCCGACGCGCGTCGCTCGGATGGGAAGTCTGCCACGCGCCGTCCGGTTCGGTTACGCTCCGGCGATTGCGAGGAGACTGTCATGTCCCCGGCTCTGCGCGCCTTACTGCACGAGGTGATTGACTACGCCGGCCTCTTTCCGCCCGCCTCGCTCGATCTGGATCCGGCTATTCGCAACTACGCGCGCTACCGGGGCGAGCGGGACGCGTGGATGCTCTCGCGCTTTATCTGCCCGGCCGCGAAGCTGGCCCTGCTGGAGCGATATCGCGACGAGCTCTTCAGCCAGAAGCCGCCGCTGCGATTCTCCGTGCTCGGCCGCGGCGGCGAGAGCGCGTCCGGGTTTCTCGAGAATCTCAGCGGCGACGTCGACGCGATCCGCGCGTTTTACACGGCTCACGGGCGCTACGTCCGCGCTGATGCGTTCGAGGCGCGCCTGCCCGGGGCCCCGCTGCGCTCGCGTGACGGCCGATCCGTCAGCGACCTGCTGCGGGCCGCGGCCGACACGCTCGGGCCGATCGCCGCCGGCGGATTGGCCTGTTTCTACGAGCCGCCGCCGGGTTGTGATGCGGCGGCGCTGGCGTATTTCGCCGACGCGATCGCCACATTCAACCGCGACTACGCCACAACGCCCGCCGGCTTCAAGCTGCGCACCGGTGGCACGGAGCCGGGCGCGATCCCGGCGTGCGAGCTGGTCGCGGCGGCGATCGCGGCCTGTCGCGACGTCCGCATCCCGATGAAATTCACGGCCGGGCTGCACCACCCCGTGCGGCATGGGAACGCCGAACTGGGCGCGAAGATGCACGGATTTTTGAACGTGTTCGTCGCCGGCGTGCTCGCGCACGTCTACAACCTCGAGGGCACCGCGCTGACGGCCGTGCTGTCTGACGAGGACGCGAAGGCGTTTCAGTTCACGGATGATTACCTGCTGTACCGCACGCACGCGGTGACGCCCGAAGACGTCGAAGCCGCCCGGCGGCGGTTTGTGATCTCGTTCGGCAGTTGCAGCTTCGACGAGCCGCGCGAAGACCTGACTGCGCTCGGCCTGCGCTAAGGCCGCCGATTTCGGGCGGGACGGGCGTCCCGCGTCCCGCCCGGCCCACCCGAAAACGCAAGATGCCCGTTCCACGCGACGAGACGATCACGCCCGTCGGCGATTTCTGCCGAATTCCCGAGACTTCCATGCCCGCGCAGCGGTAAAGTACGCTCCCGTTCGGGTCATCCGCGATTCGCCCGGCGGCCGGGCCCAGCGCTGCACCACGCGCCGCCCTTGTTCCGCCGCCGCGGAACGGGCTGCCGGTCGCGGCGCGCCGCCGCGATCTGGTCGCGGCGCTCCCTTTTTTTTGGAGAAGAAACATGAAGCATCCCTTCGCCTTCACCGTCGCCGCTGTGCTGATCGCCGCCCTGGGTCTCCTTTCGCCGCTGTCCGCCGCCCAGAGCGTCGGCGACGTCGAGCGCGGCATCTCCGAGCTCAAGAAAAAGAAGAAATCGGACGACGAGAAATCGAAAAAGGAAAAAGGCTCGGACAAGAAGTCGTCCGGCAAGGGGGACAAGGGCGGCGCAGACGTGTGGCCGCCGCCCGGCGACCTGCCGCCCATCGCCAAGGACTTTCTGCACATCAACGCGTTCACGCTCAGCGCCTACCAGAAGAATAACGCCGTCTGGAGCTGGGTGCCGAAGGTTAAGCTCCGCGTGAACGGGCCGATCGAAAGCGGCAGCCAGGTCTCGGTCGAGTTCATCCTTCCGACCGGTCCGTGGGTGAAGCTCGACTGCAAGACCGAGCAGGTGCAGAAGGGTTATTTCCTGGACACCGAGGGCGGGGCGCGCGAAGTCCCCGAGGACAAGGGCGTCACCTACACCGGCCCGGTCGAATTCGTCATCCGCCTGCGAAACGAGCTGGCCGGCACGGAATCCGAGCTCTACAAGGGCAAATTCACGGTCACGAAGGCGCACTCAAACGAAGCCGGGGAGGCCGCCGCCGAGCACTTTGTCTACTACGTCGATCACGACTGGAACCTGCCGATCGCCTACCTGTGCCTGAAACCCGACTCGGTCTACGAATGGAAGCGCCCGTGGCTGAACGCGGTGTTCTGGGTCCGCGGCGACGCGGTGGAATTCGAGCCGCACCTGTTCTACCAGGGCAAGGAAGTGGGCAAGGTGTTCATTGACAACCACCAGCGCGGCCAGGCCAGCGCCGAGTATGACCTGGAGATCAACCCGACGCAGTCCGTCGAAGACTCCATGCCGCAGAAAGCAAAGTGGGCCCGCGTCGTCTGCGATTTCCCGAGCGTGATGGTCTGGGACAACTCCGGCGACAAGCCCGCCGACATCCCCGGACAGACCGGTTCGATGCACAACATCAAGCCCAACCCCGGCGAATACGAGGTCAAGGTTCTGCGAAAGGGCAAGCTGGCACGGTCGATCAAGTTCACCGTCTCGCCCGATGGACGGTTCGACAACGGCATCGCGACCACGAACAAGCTCGGCAGTCACCGCTTCATCGTCCCGGTGCAGATCATCGGCGATCAGGACGGCCAATGGGATCGCGGGGCCTGGAAGACGGGCGCCTACTACGGCAACCCGCTGGAGGGCTTTACGCCGGCGCCGTAGCGCAGGACCTCTGCGTCCGATGGAGCATCAGCAACCAGGACGGCCGACTGGCCTGTGACCGCTTCCGGGCGGCCAGGCTGGACATCGGCTCGGGCGGGGTGGAAGCGGCCTGCAAGCACGTGGTAGCGTTGCACATCCCGCTCGCCACCGCGTGACTTACGCACGATTGTGACGCCGAACCGCACCACCAGGCTCCACCCGAACCGCTTGATGCCCATTCGGGACCGTCGTATACTTCGCCCAGCGATCGTCACGGGGGCAGGCTTGCCGTCGGAGATTTGGTATGTCCCGCAGTCGCCGCAGATCGTCCTGGCTGGTCTGGACCGCACTGAGTGGCACCGCTTTTCAACTCGGCTATTCAACCAACAACGGTTGTGTCGAATTTCCGGTCTATTTCGGCATCCAGTCGCTGAATTTCTGCGGAATTGTGAACTGCGACGGCGGCACGTTTTTTGACTTCTGCCGCCCGGTGGCGCTCCTTCTTGATTGTCCGAATCTCGTCGCTGACGGCGGCTAGCAGGGAGTTTCGCGATGACACGCTCCGGATGGCGCCTCTTGCGGTCGGCCGTCGTGGTCGCCTCGACCGGCACGGCGTTTCAGCTTAGTTCATGCACCCCCGGCACCCTGGGAAACTTCGTCGCCGACCTCAACCCGTGCGGCACGATCCTGATATGCGATCCGCTCGCCTATCGCTTTCTCACTTCCGGATATGACGGGCCGGGCGTCAACCTCGAAGTCGATCCGGCATGCACTTTCCCACCCTACTGTGGTCCAGCGGTCGATCCGTTCGTCGGCACGCTGAACGGCGGCGGCGGCTGAGTACTGGCGGCGTCTTACGCACGCCGCCGGCCGGGCCGCTCCTCCGAACCCGCCGCGCCAAGCGGCGGGGTGGCGATCGTAAACAAGCCGCGCCGCACGGGCGGGAGCGTCACCCCGCCGCTTGGCGCGGCGGGTTCGGACAAACTAGCCCGCGGCGGGTCTTGACAGATTGCCCGCGGCGTTTCAATGGCTCGCCGCGGCCGAAATGATCCCGATGAAACTCTCCGCCTTCAAACTCGCCCCGCCGATCAATCCGCCATCCACGTCGGGCTGCGTGAAGATCGCTGCGGCGTTATCCGGCTTGACGCTCCCCCCGTAGAGGATTCGGACGCCGTCCGCCGCCGTGCCGATCAATGTCCGGAGCGTGTTTCTCAGGTGGGCGTGAGCCTCCTGCGCCTGCTGCGGGGTGGCGTTCTGGCCGGTCCCGATCGCCCACACCGGTTCGTAGGCGACGACCAGATCATCGGGCTTCTGCGGGCGATTGTCGATCAGGGCGGCGGTTAGCTGAAACGTCAGCACGTCCAGTGTTTCCCCTGCCAATCGCTGGCTTATCGTCTCACCGACGCAGAGGATGGGTGTCAGGCCGGCCCTGCGGCAGGCGCGGGCCTTCCGGTTGATCATCCAGTCATCTTCGAGGTGGGCGATCGTGTGCCGGCGTTCGCTGTGGCCCAGGATGCAGAAAACCGCCCCGGTCTCGTGGACCATCTCCGCCGACAGCTCGCCGGTGAACGCTCCGTTTTTTTCCTGGAAAAGATTCTGTGCGCCGATCCGAATCGCCGTGCCTTGGACGGCCTTGGCCATCGGAAAGAGATAGATTGACGGCGGGCAGAGCGCGACGTCGCAAGCGTCCGAGAGTTTGCGGGCCAGGATGGCGTCTGCGATAGCTTTCACCAAGTCCCGCATCTGCGGCAGGTTAAGGTTCATTTTCCAGTTGGCAGCGATTAGGGGACGGCGCATTGACTCTGCTCCTTGTTTTCCAGGCAGGATGCGATTGTGGCGAGATTCCGCGGCACGTCAACGCCTACGATCCCGAAACCGCTCACGCGAAATGGCCGTCGATAGGCCAAGCAGGTGTGGACGGGCGGACAGTGGTCCGCTAGCATTTTCCCACCTTCTGGCGTCCGGTGTGGGCGATCGCGGACGCGGCTCGTTGTTTCTTGAAATTATGGGCTGGGGGGGAACGGAGAGATCGGATGTTCCGAATTCCCGCGCAGCGGGCGTGCTGCGCGCTTCTCGTGCTCGGATGGGTCGCCGGGCACGAGCCAACACGCGGCGGCGAGTCTTCCGCGGTCGCTGGCAACCCGCGTCTCGGGCCACCTGCGGAACCAGAAGACGCACACCCACAGGCAGTTGCGGCGGCGGCCGTGGGGATCGAGGCCTCGCCGGTAGACCGTGAAACGGCGGATGATGGCGGTCCCCCGACGATGACCCAGGTGAAATCCCGTGTCTGCCGCGTTACGGCGTACTGCGATCGCGGCACGACGGCGGCGGGCGTGCCGTCGGGCGTCGGACAGTGCGCCGCCCCCGCCGATATCCCATTTGGGACAAGAGTTTACATTCCGAATCTCAACCGCTGGTTTGTCGTCACTGACCGCACGCATCGCCGGTTTCGGCACAACACGGTGGACATCTTCATGCCGGCGAGCGAAGCCTGCCGGCGATTCGGGCGCAGCTACCTGGAGTGCGAATTCCATCTTCCAGTCGAGCTGGCCCAGGCCCGACGCAACGTCCGCTCGGTTGACAATTAGGCACAGTGCATACAATCGCAAGCAGTGCCGCGTCGGCGTTCGGGTGTGAGTTGATGATTCTGGGTTCTGAGATTCCGGCTTCCGTCACGCCCGCGATCCGGCTGCGCGAATACTACGACCTCGTCCGCGACCTGAGCATACAGTCCCATCCGGAAGATCTTCTCGCGGCTTACCGGCGCCGCTCGCAGTTGGTCGTGCCCTACGACCAGTTCATGTCGCTCAGCCGGCGGCGCATGGAGCCGCCGCATATTCGCATTACCCGTTCGACCCGCTGGGTTGAGCCGATCGACCCTTTTCGCGAGCCGGAGCGGCTGCCGGTCGTCGATACCGGAATCCTGCCCGAGCTGGTCTACACCGGCCGGCCGATCAAGATCGACAATCTCGACCTCGAGCCGGATGACCCGGCGGCGCCCTATTTTGAAGGGATGCACTCGCTGATCGCGGTGCCGCTGTTTGACCACGGCGATCCCCTGAACATGACGATTCTGATGCGCGAGGAGCCGGCCGCGTTTACGCTGGACGAGCTTTCGACGTTCCTGCTGACCGCCAATCTCATCGGCCGCACCACTTCGCACATGGTGCTGACCGAGGATTTGCGGCGGACGCACGACGCGCTGCGGCGGGCGCACGACGCGCTGGATCGCGAATTCAAGGCAGTGGGTGAGATTCAGCGCGACCTGCTGCCCCAGGAAACGCCCGAGATCGCGGATGTTCGCATCGCGACGTTTTATGAAACCAGCACGCGGGCCGGGGGAGACTATTACGACTTCTTCGACCTGGGCGAAGGGAACTGGGGATTCCTGATCGCGGATGTGAGCGGCCACGGCACGCCCGCGGCGGTGGTCATGGCGCGAATGCACGCGCTGTTGCACTCGCCGCTTCAGGACTGCCCCTGCAATACAAGCACTCCGGCGCGCGTGCTCCAGGCGCTCAACTCCCGCATTTCGCAGGCCATGCGCCCGGGAAACTTCGTGACCGCGTTCTTCGGCGTGCTGGACGCCAAGACGCGGCGGATGCGCTACGCGCTGGCCGGGCACAATCCGCCGCGCGTGCTGCGGCGCGGTGCGGCGCGGCCTGAGCCCCTGGAGCCGACCGAGGGGTTGCCGCTGGGCGTGGTTGAGCCGATGCTGGTGACGGACAACGACGTGTCGTTTGAGACCGGCGACCGGCTCGTGCTTTACACCGACGGCATCACGGAGACCTTCAGCACGTCCGGGGAGATGTTCGACGTGCCGCGGCTTGATGCGGCGATTGTCGCGGGGCGCGCGTCGGCCGACTCGCTGGTGTGCAGCGTCATCGAGGCCGTCGCGGATCATCGCGGCTCCACGGGGAAACCCGCCGACGACCGAACGCTGGTGGCGATCGCCTTCGACTAGCCGGCAATCATCTAGACACGTCCGTAGCGTCGGACCTCCGCGTCCGACGGCGTGTGCCCTGTGTCAAAATCCACGGTGGGTGCGTGAAATCCCACGCCGCTCGCACTCGAAAACCCCGTTTTTGGGTCAATACTGGAATTTTTCGCGTGGCACGCCGCGTGCCAATGAGTCTCCCGGACGAACAACCGGAGCAGGCACCAACGTGGCGACACCCCCCCCTTCGGCCCGAACACCCGGGTCGCTACAGTCTGCTCCGGTTCTTTTTTTCCCCCCGGCGGCAGTGCCGCGGACCGTGGGGCACCGCTGCGGCGAGCGCGCATAGCAGACCAACGTCAATAAGCGCCAACCTCAGAAGCCTAGCCCGGATATTTCATCAGTTCGTTGCTGCGTTGAAATAGACATGGCCTCGAAGCCTTGTAAACTGGGGACTTGCTAGAGGTTCGCCAGTGTTCAGGCAAGGAGGCCACGTGTGACAGAGTGTAACGGCCAGGGGTTGCTGTTTTCCAGTCTGGCGCGGCAGAAGATTGTGGGCGATTTTGCGGGTGGGCGGCTCACGACGGATGCGGGCGGGTTGCTGCTGCGGGAAGTGGATCGGCGTGTGGGCCTGGTCGAGGCGCTGGCCGGGTGTCTGACTGATCCGCGTGATCCGGCGAAGATTGTGCATGCGCAGCGGACGATGTTGGCGCAGCGGATTTTCGGCATCGCGCTGGGCTACGAAGATCTGAACGATCACGCCACGCTGCGCAGCGATCCGCTGTTTGCGGTTCTGGCCGAGCAGACGCCTGACGCCGCGGCGCCGCTGGCCAGCGCGCCGACGCTGTGCCGGCTGGAGAATCGCGTCGATCGCAAAGCGCTGGGGCGTCTGGCGGCGGCGCTGGTCGGGCAGTTCATCGCGTCGTATGACGCGCCCCCGGCGGAACTGGTGCTGGACTTCGACGCCACGCACGACCCGCTGCATGGCAAACAGGACGGCCGCTTCTTTCACGGCTTTTACGACTGCTACTGCTTCCTGCCGCTGTACGTGTTCTGCGGCGATCGGCTGCTGGTCAGCTATCTGCGGCCCAGCCTGAGTAGGCTGGGCTGAGTACTCGAAGCCCAGCAAGAGTCGCTGGGCTTCGCAAGCTCAGCCCAGCCTACCCAGAGTCATTCACGCCAGAGCCACGTTCACCGCCTCCGCCGCCCGCAGCGCCCCCAGCTTCGCGGGCAGCACGTCCACCCCCAGGCCGAAGCCGGCCGGCGCGCGAACGCGGCCGCCGTAACCGAAGCGAATCGAGCGACGCGTTACGTCATCGCGCAGCAGAAACCGGCCGAACGCCCCCTCGACGAAGCGCACCTTGGGGCAGAGCCGCAGGAAGTGAATGCCTGCCGCGCTGAGAAGGCTCGTCTCCCCCACCAGGCAGCCAAGCTGCACATCCAGCCCGGCGGCCAGCGCCTGGCGCGACATCCGAAGAGCCGGCAGCAGCCCCCCCTGCTTGGCGATTCGAATGTTGAAGACCCGCACGCCGCCGGACTCGATCAAGCGCGTGGCGTCATCCGCGGTGACCAGCGACTCGTCGACCATCAGGTCGCACGAGGTCTGCTCGGCCAGCCATTTCAGGTCCCCGTCGTGGGCTTCCGAGAAAGGCTGCTCCAGGCAGCACACGCCGCACGCGTCGAGCAGCTCGACGGCCTCGTGCGCCTCGGCCGGCGACCAACCGCCGTTGGCGTCGACGCGCAGCGTGGCGCGCTGGCGGTCGATGGCGGGTCGCAGCACATCCGCGGCCCAGCGCAATCGCTCCTGCCAGCCGTCGACGGCGACCTTGAGCTTGAAATCGCGCAGGCCGTAGCAGCGCTGGATGCGCAGGAAGCGCCGCAGCTTCGCGGGCCGTGAGCCGATGACGATTCCCGAGTAGCGCGCCGCGGGCAGCGCGCCCGGCGGTCCGAAGCCGGCCAGCCCGAGCCAGCCGGCCAGGTCCGCGGGCCGCCGCTGAAAGACGCGGCCCGCCAGGTCGAGCAGCGCCAGCTCCACGGCCGCCCGCGCGGCACAGATCACGCGCCCGCCGTCATCGAACGGCAGCGACTCGATGAACTCCAGCGTTTCGGCGAAGTTGCCCGCGGACAGCTCGCGCAGCCGCGGAACAAAGACGCGCTGCACGTCGGCGACGACCGATTCGGCCGATTCGCCGGTGACGTAGGGCCGCGCCAGCGTCTCGCCGTAGCCGGCGTGCTGGGCGTACGGGGCGGCGGCTGTCAGTTCGATGATGACCGGGTCAGCGACGCGGCGCGTGGCGGCGGCGTGCTCGAACGCGAAGCGCAGCGGAATGCCGAGGCGGTGAATTTGAAGCTGGCGCAGGCGAAGCTCTCCGATCATGACGGGTCAGATACCCGCCGGCAGCGCCCGGGGCAAGCGTGACCGGCGCGGGCCGCGCCGGCGGGCCAGAGCGCCTGTGAGTTTTTCGGGTGGAACGGGCATCTTGCCCGTTCCTGAGACCGCGGGGACGGGCGAGACGCCCGTCCCACCCAAATGTTCACAGGCTGAGACGCCCGTCCCACCCAAATGTCCACAGCCTCAGGGACCCGCACCCACCGGCGGCACGCACGCTAATGAAGGAAGAAGAGCGCGGTGAGCAGGATGTACAGGGGCAGCAGCACCGCCGCGGCGTAGAGCATGTAGTGGAAGAACGACGGCATCTTCACGCCGCCGCGCTCGGCAATTGCCTTGACCATGAAGTTCGGGCCGTTGCCGATGTAGGTGTTGGCCCCCATGAAGACCGCGCCGCAACTGATCGCCGCCAGCAGGTCCTCGCGGATATAGTCGCCCGTGACGAGCCGGATGATTCCCGGACCGCTCTGATGCGTAAGCTGGTTGGCCGTCTCGAAAAACACGAGGTAGGTCGGGGCGTTGTCGAGCAGGCTGCTGAGAACACCCGAAGACCAGAAATACTGCCACGGATGAGTGAAGCCCAGCTCGCTCAGCCTCGGGGCCAGGCTGTGCAGCATTTCGAGCGGCGCCTGCATGGTGATGAAGATGCCGATGAAGAGCGCCGCGACCTCGCTGATGGCGTGGTAGCTGAACTCGTTTTCGCGCCGCAAGCCGCGCGGCGTCGTCGCCAGCGACGCCAGCGCCAGGCCGACCTGCACCGCCTCGCGCAGGTGCGGCGGCGGCGACCAGGCCGTGCCCGGCACCGGCTTGTCGGGCGCCAGCAGCGCCACCGCCGCCACGACGCCCAGCAGCCAGACGACGTTGATCAGCCCGAAGACGCGCAGCGGCTCAAAGCGCTTGTGCTCCTCGGCAAATTTCTCGGCCGGCGTCTCGCGCTTCTCAACGCGCGTGTCCCAGACATAGTAGATCGCCAGGAGCGCGATCATCATCACCAGCCACTGCGGCAGCAGCGACAACGTCCAGAAGAAGGGCACACCGCGCAGGAATCCCAGAAAAAGAGGCGGATCGCCGATGGGCAGGAGCGTGCCGCCGATGTTGCTGACGATGAAGATGAAAAAGACGACGGTGTGCGCGACGTGCGTGCGCTCGCGGTTGACGCGCAGCAGCAGCCGGATGAGGACCATCGAGGCGCCGGTGGTGCCGATCAGGCTGGCGAGCAGCCCGCCGACCGCGAGGATGCAGGTGTTGGCCGGCGGATTGGGGCGGATGTTGCCGCGCACGACGATTCCGCCGGCGATGACGTAGAGCGACGCGAGCAGCGTCATGAAGGGGAGATACTCGTCGATCAGCGCGTGATGCAGGACGTGGCCGACGGCCGCGGCGCCGCGGCCGCCGTCGGCTCGCATGTAGAACGTCGCCAGCGCCAGCAGCGCGAGCGCGGCGCCCAGCATGAGCTTGTTGCGATTGTGCTCCCACCAGTGCTGCGTTCGCGACAGCAGCGGAAGAACGGCGATCGCCAGAAGCTGGAGGATGAACGGCGCCGCGGCGACGAGCTGGCCGGGCGTGAGCGTCTCGGAGGCGGAAGCAAGCATGCGGAGGTCCGGCGCTACGCGCTGCGCATGCCGTTTTCAATCTGGACGATCTCGAATTCCTGGTCGCGCCCGTCGAAGGGGATGGCTGCCCGCTCGCCGACCTTCAGGCCCATCAGCTTCTGGCAGAAGGGCGCCTTGTAGCTGAAGATGCCGCGCTCCACGTCCGCCTCGAACGGCCCGAACATCGTCATCTCGCGCGTCTCGGCGCTGGCGGTGTTTCGCAGCAGCACGCGCGAGCCGATGCCGACGTGATCTTCCGGAACGTCGTCGGCCTGGAAGGTCTGCGCGACGGAAAGCTCCTCGTTCACGCGCGCCAGGCGCGCCCGCAGCAGGTCGCGCTCTTCCAGCGCGAACTTGTACTCTGAGTTCTCGCTCAGGTCGCCCAGCGACGCCGCTTCGCCGATGCGGCGGGCGTTGTCGCGCATTTCGACGTTGACGATGGCGTCGCGTTCCGCGGTGCGTTTCTTGAGGCCATCGGCGGTGCACCAGAGGGTGTTTTCTTCCGACCAGCGCTCGATGCGCTCCTGCTTGACGATCCACAGCTCGGGGTGGATTTCGCGCAGGATGTCGAGCATGCGGTAAGGCGCGTTGTCCCCCAGGCCTTCGAGACGCTCGAGCTGGCGGCGCACGGTGATCGCCGCGCTGCCGCCGATCTTCTCGAAACAGCTCCGCACCTGGGCGAAATCCTTGAGCGACAGCGCCGCCTTGATGCGGGCGCGGAACTGCTTGACCGCCTCGGTCGGCGGACCGGCGTGCTTGAGCAACGCCGAGAGCTTCTCGAGTATGACGATCAGCAGCTCGGGCGACGAGGGCAGCTTCAGCCCGTCGCGCGACTTGGGCCCTTTCCAGAGCCAGTAGATCACTTCCGGGCTGCGGACCAGGTCGGCCATCGACGCGTCGACGACCGCCTGCACCGCGTCGGCCCGGCCGGCCTTGAGCGCGGCGCCCACCAGCGTGTCGAGCCGGGCGGCCGGCGCCGAGGCGATCAGGGCGATGAAATGATCCACGTAGTCATCGGGCCGCGCCGTCGGCAGCAGCAGCAGCGCCCCTTCCCAGAACGCGTCGTCCTCAAAGTTGCGGATCAGCGCCGTCGGCTCGCGCGCCTCGCGCAGCATCTGGGCCGCCAGTCCGCGGCTTTCGGGCGTGGCGGGCAATCCCATGCCGGCTAAGCGGTCGATGACCAGCCCGCAGCAGACGGCCTCGGCGGCGCGCTTGGTGCGGATGGACTGCGCATATTTGAAGAGATGGTCGTGCACGCGCTGCAGCAGGGCCGCGTCCGCCGTTTCGTTGTGCTTCTGTTTTTCGCGGAAGTAGCTCTCGATCGTGGCCTGCCACTTGTCCGGGTCGCTCTGCGCCTCGAACTGCGCCCACGTGTCGTCCTCGATCGTCTGGGCCTCTTCGGAGTAGGTGAGCACCACCGGCGAGCGGCCCTCCATGGCGACGTGCGGATTGCGCTTCAGCACCGAGCGCGTGCTGGTCCACCATTTCGACCACTGGGCCGCCTTGATGACTTTCGGCACCAGCTCGGCCCGCAACGTGTCCGCGTCCAGCGGGCGGCCGTGGGCGCGGATCAGGCCGATCACCAGCGCCGCCGGGTCCGCGTTCAACAGGTGGTTCAACCGCTCGGGCCGAAGCTGCTGGAGCACGCGGAAATCATCCGGGTCGATCTGGTCATACTCGCGCGCCAGCTCGGCCACCGGCAGCGTCGTCAGCCGGGCGTCGCGGCGAATGACGACGATTCCGCCGCCGGGATCGACCTCGTGCACTTCGACCACGCGATCGTCCATGCGGCTGTGCAGCACGTCGCCGGGCTTGAGGTCGAAACAGTAGTCGATGTACTTGAGCGCGGATCGCGGGGCGCGGCCGGTGGTGATGCCCGAGCCTTCGAGCACGAGCGCGAAACCCGGGCGGTCCGCGTAGCAGCGCGTGAGCAGATCGACCACGAGCTGGCGCGTTTTTTCGTCCTTAGGCGACGCGACCCACGCCGCCCGCGCGATATGCAGCGCGGCACGGGGGTCGGCGGCGGCGTCGACATTCTCAAGAACGACCTGCGCCAGGGCGCCGGCGCGTTCGGTCTGTTTTGATTTCTGCAGTTGCTGGAAGGGCTTGACCAGATCCGCCAGGTGGAGCGCCCCGCTCGTGATGAGCTCCAGGCAGCGGGCCTCGAACGCTTCGATGTTGCCGGACTTTGCCAGCTCGAGAAGTTGTGTCTGGGGCATGCGCTCGCCAAATCTCCGAAAAACACGAACGACCGCCCCGCGGAGGGACGGCCGTTCTGGTGCGAATTCAGGCTCTGGACTATACCCGATCGGCGGCACGCCCGCCATGGCCAACCGCGGGGACGGGCGAGACGCCCGCCCCACCCAATTGTCCGCGTGCTGCCGGGCGACGCCGGCCTACTCGATCACGACCGTCGCGCCGGCCGTTTCCAGCTCCTTCTTCCATTTCTCGGCGTCGGCCTTGTTGGCGTTTTCGAGCAGCGGCTTCGGAGCGGTGTCGACCAGTGCCTTGGCTTCCTTCAGTCCCAGGTCGCCACGCGCCGCCCGAACGACCTTGATCACCTGCAGCTTGTTGGCGCCGCCGTCCTTGATGATGACGTTGAACTCGGTCTTTTCCTCGACCGGCGCGGCCGCCGCCCCGCCGCCCGCCGGGGCGGCCATCATGACCGCGCCGCCGGCCGCCGGCTCGATGCCGTACTTGTCCTTCAAATAGTCCACGAGGTCCTTGGCCTGCATGAGCGTCAGGCCGGCGATTTTGTCGCCGATTTCCATGATTCCGGCTTCAGCCATGATGCACGTCTCCGTTGTTATCGATCATCTTCCGGGCCTGATAGCCGAGACCCCGATGGTCTCATTTGATCCGCGAGGCGGAGCAGTCAGGCTTCCGGTTGAGGAATCGCGTTTGCGTGGTGACAGGTGAAGCGTGAAAGGTGACAGGCGACGTGCGCCTGCGTTTCACTTGTCACTTGTCACTTTTCACCTGCCACACTTGTTGACGCGGCGGTCCGACGTTACGCCGCCGGGGCTTCCTGTTTCTCCAGTTTTTCGATCAGCGCCTTCAGGCAGCCGGCCACGCGGCCGCCGCCCGACTTGATCGCCGCGGCCAGGTTCGCCCCCGGCGAGCGAGCGCAGCCTGCGACCCGGCCCTGCATGTCGCGCTTGGTGGGCATCTTCGAAAGCTGCCCCACCTGCGGTTCGCCGATGTACTCGCCTTCCAGCAGCGCGCCGCGGAGCTTCAGCGTTTTGAGTTTCGGCGCCCAATCGTCGAGCAGCTTGGCCACTTCGATGGGCGAGTCGCCGCCGGTGATCAGCCCGACCGGACCCGTCAGAGCATCGCCCAGCCGCGCCATCGGCGTGTCCGCTACCGCCCGCCGGAACAGGGCCGTCTTCACGACCTCCAGTTTCATCTTCTTGGAGTGCAGGCTGCGGCGGAATTCGTTGGTTGAAAGACCGTCGATGCCCACCACGTCGACCCAGACGGCGCTGTCCAGCGCCGCGTAGCGGCCCTGTAGCTCCTGCGTCATCAGACTTTTGACCGGTTTGCTCATCGGTGATTACTCCGCTGCCGCCTGCTGCTCAAACGCGATCTGAACGCCGGGCGTCATGGTCGCGCTGATGCAGATTTTCTTGACGTAGTGGCCCTTGGCCGACGCCGGCCGCATGTGCTGAATGTGGCTGATGAAGGCCTGGACATTGTCGCGCAGGTCTTCGTCTGAAAAGCTCAGCTTGCCCACCACCGCGTGCACGTTGCCGCCGGTGTCATTGCGAAACTCAACCTTGCCCGCGGCGTATTCTTTGACCGCGGTCGCGACATCCGCCGTCACGGTGCCGCCCTTGGGCGAAGGCATCTTGCCCTGCGGGCCAAGCACCTTTCCGAGCTTTCCGACCTTGCCCATCAGCGACGGATGGGCGATGGCCACGTCGAAATCCGCCCAGCCCTTATTGACCTTGTCAATCAGCTCATCGGCCCCGGCCTCGATCGCACCGTTGGCCTTGCACGCCGCCGCGTCCGACTCGTTGCAGAAGGCGATGACCTTCTTGCTCTTGCCGATGCCCTTGGGCAGGCTGACCGAGCCGCGGATCATCTGATCGGCCTGCTTCGGGTCGATGCCCAGGTGCAGAACGATGTCCACGGTCTGGTCGAACTTGGCCCTTGAGAAGGACTTGAGCTTCTTCACGGCTTCCGGGACCGGAAGCGCCGTTTCGACGGCCTTTTCGGCGTCTTTCTTGTATCGCTTGCTGCGAAATCGCATCGCATTCAGCTCCCACTAGGGTTCAGGCCCGTGGTTCGGCCTATTCTGTTTATGTTCACCGGCTCACGCGGCCGGCGAGTTTGCGCCCGACGTCTACCGCCCCACGCCACCGCCCGGAAAATTCCAACCCGTCCGCAGCGTGCGGCTGGTCGGATCGAAGTAGACCGACTTGTCGTTGACCAGGATCGCCTTGAGCGTCGGCAGATCCTCGGCGTAGCGGATCGAAACCGAATGCCGCTCGCCGTGGTCGTCTTCCAGCATCAGCGTCCAATCCACGTCGCCGTCGCGAAACGCGGCGAGAAACTGGTAACGGGCGATCGGCAGGCCGGCTTCCATCGTGTCGCTCCCGCGACGAGTGGCGAGTTCAGAGTAGCGAGTAGCGAGTAGCGAGTTGAATTCGGCCGTGAGCACTCGCTACTCGACACTCGCTACTCTTAGTCCACGATCTCAATCCCCATCGACCGCGCCGTCCCGGCCACGATCCGCATGGCCGCATCGACCTCAAACGCGTTCAAATCTTTCATCTTGGTTTCGGCGATCTTCCTCACGTCCGCATGGGTCACGCGGCCGACCTTGGTGCGATTCGGCACGCCCGAGCCCTTCTCCACGATCGCCTGCGATGCATCGAGCGGCTTGGCCGCCTTCACCAGCAGCACCGACGCCGGCGGGCTCTTCACGACGAAGTCGAAGCTCTTGTCCTTGTAGACCGTGATCTCGACCGGGCAGGTGATCCCGTCCATGTGCTTGGTGGCGTTGTTGAACTGGGTCACGAACTGACCGATGTTCACGCCATGCTGACCCAGCGCCGGACCCACCGGCGGCGCCGGCGTAGCCTTGCCGCCCGGGGCCTGGAGCTTGATTTTCGCTGTGACGACTTTCGCCATGTGTCCGTTCCTGTCGCCTGACCCGTTCGTTGCTCCCGGGCCGATCCCGCCGGACCGTCCCGATTCGAGTCGCGTACTTTAACGACGGCGCGGCCTCAAATCCAGAGCCTCTGCCCGGAAAAAAGGGGGTATGTGGGAGCCATCGGTTTCAGGACGCAATCCGTCCGAACCCGCCGCGCCAAGCGGCGGGTCGACGTCTTCGGCACGTGTGGCACTGATCGCCCATGGTCGACACCCCGCCGCTTGGCGCGGCGGGTTCGGACAGAAACGCCCGCCGAGCCTGCCAAGAACGATGGTCCCACCCAAACAACAGACCGGCCGGAGGTCGGTCCCCCGCGGACCCACTGACCCACTGACCCACCGACCCGACGCGGCCAGCGCCGGGTTCAGAAACACATGCCGCCGCTATACTGTCGCCGCAACGATGCGAAGGCACGGCGAGAACATTTAGACACTGCGGCGCGGATCGCGCGGCGGGGATCGCGCGGTGACGCCGCGACCGATGGAGAGCCGGCCATGGCCGAATTCCTGCGCTGCGACGTAAACAGGCAAATCGCGACGCTGACGCTCAACCGTCCCGAGCTGCATAACGCGCTCAATGACGTCTTCATGGCCGAGATCGATGAGGCCGTTCGGCGATTCGGGGCCGAGACCGGCGTGCGGGCGATCGTGCTGGCGGCAGAGGGCAAGTCGTTCTGCGCCGGGGCCGACGTGAACTGGATGAAACGCATGGTCGGCTACAGCGTCGCGGAGAATATCGCCGACGCCATGGTGCTCTCCAACATGCTCCGCCGCATGCGCGAATGCCCCAAGCCGATCATCGCCCGCGTGCACGGGGCCGCCATCGGCGGCGGCGTCGGCCTGACCGCGGCCTGCGACATGGCGGTCGCAACGACCGCGGCGACGTTTTGCCTGAGCGAGGTAAGGCTGGGAATTCTGCCCGCCGTCATTTCGCCTTTCGTGACCGAGAAGATCGGTTTGACGCACGCGCGGCGGTACGCGTTGACGGCCGAGCGATTCGACGGCGTGGAGGCCAAGCGAATCGGGTTGGTATCCGAGGCCGTGGACACAGTCGAGGCGCTCGATTGGTGGATCGACCAGGTCACGACCGCCATCCGCAACAACGGCCCGGCGGCGGTGGCGGCGTGCAAGCGCGTCTTGAGCGACATCCAGCCTTTCGATTGGGACGGCGCGCAGAAGCTGACGACCGAGCGGCTGGCGCACATCCGCGTCTCGGCCGAGGGGCAGGAGGGTCTGAAGGCGTTTCTCGAGAAACGCCAGCCGGGCTGGGTCGCGGAGTGAAGGTCGAAGGTCGAATTCTGAATGCTGAAGTAGTGGTAGGGTCCGCTGTGCGGACCGGGGGGCAGCCGCACAGATGGTCGAGAATGGTAGGGTCCGCTGTGCGGACCAAGGCTGGGGAAGAATGGTAGGGTCCGCTGTGCGGACCAAGGCTGGGGAAGAATGGTAGGGTCCGCTGTGCGGACCAAGGCTGGGGAAGAATGGTCCGCACAGCGGACCCTACGCTGATTGCCGTTGGCAGGGACCTGTTGCGGCGGGCCGGGGCGGCTATAATGCCGCCGCACGTTACGGGTTGTCGTCGCTGGCTTTGCGAGCGGTGCATCGGCGTGACGGCTGGTCTGCGTCGTCGCTTGATAGGTAAACGGGCTGGCACGGACGCTCAGCACATGGGGGTCCGTCCCGCCCCACACGTGTTTCATGATGGAACTCGGTCGGCATCACCAGCGGAGGCGGTACATGTCTTCTCGGAACGTCTTGCACAAGGGAAATTCGATGAATCGCGTCGCCTTCGGTCGATGGCCGGTGTTCGTCGGTGGATTGCTCGCTTGTTCGCTGGCCGCGGCGCCGGCACTCGGCGATTCCGTGAGCATGACCGGCAGCGTCTCCGTAAGCGCTGACAGCGCGGTCGACGGCACATTCTCCGCCGTCACGGGCACGGCGCAGATCGTCGAATCCGCCGCCGGTGAGTGGGAAAACACATCCACGATCGTCATTACCGCGCCGGCCGGATTCGACTTCGACACGACCGCCAACTCAGTCACCGCGGACCTCGTCAGTACGAATCTGGATCTGGGCTTGGGCAACGGCACCGATGTCATGGTCACGCCGACGGCCAACACGATCACGTTCACCGTGGTAAGTGCATCGAGCGGCGGCGGAAACGCGGCGACGATTAACTTCACCGGCATCATGCTCCGGGCCGAACCTGCGACGATGCCGGTCGCGGGCGCGGGGCCGCCGATCACCGTCACGTGCAGCGGCGGCACGCTGAACGGGGCGACGCTCGTCAACGTCACGGTTCTCGGCGGCGCGCCGGTGCGGATGGCGGTAAACTCGATCACGGATAACAACGACGCTACGCTGAACGCGAATGACCCCTTCACCGTCGCGGTCGACTTCTTCGACCAGTTTGACAACATCGCCGTCACGACGCTGGCCAACACGCAACTGACGATTACCCAGTTGGGCGGCACGGGAACGCTGAGCGGCACGAATCCGGTCACGGTCGGCATTGGCGTCAGCGGCGCCAACTTCAGCGATCTGCAATACACCGGGGCGGACACGATCGGCTTCGCCATCAATGAGACCGGCGCGGGCGGGCACGACCTTCCCAAGACCGTCTCGAGCTCAGTCGCGTTTGCAGGCGGCGTGGCGACGCAGTTTCGGATCAGCTTCCCGGCGGCCGGCGACGATATTTCGGCGTGTTCGCCTTTCGCCGCGACCGTGTCACGCATCGACGCCAGCGGCAATCTCACAACGCAGGGCGGGGCGCAGAACTTCACGCTGGCGGTCGCCGGCGGCGGCTCGCTGAGCAACGCAGCCGGATCGATCGCCAATGGCGCCTCGTCCGCCACGCTCTTCAGCGTGCGTTACGTCGGAACCACCGGGGCGCGGACGCTGACCGCCGATGATGGCGGCGGCGGCCTGACGGCCAGCGCCGCGGTCGCGGTTGACATCGTCGCCGGCCCGGCTTCGAAGCTCGTCATCGATTCCACCGTCTTCCCGGGCGGCGACGCCGACTCCGGCGAGCAGTTCGTCGTCAACGTCAGCGTCACCGACGACTGCGATAACCCCACGGTGGTGTCGCAGACGACCGACATCGACGTGAGCGTCGTCTCCGGCGGCGGGACGGCGACGATTACGAACGCCTCCGACCAAATCAACGGCGGGGCAGGCACGGCCGCGCTCGACGTCACGTACAACGGATCGGGCAACACGGTGCTGCGCTTCAGCCGTGATCCGAATGATGGGTCGGCGGATCCGCTGGCTTCGGTGGATACCGGCACGATCAACTTCGCCGGCGGCGCCGCGACCGACTTTGTGCTCGAAGCGCCGCCTGAAATATCGATCTGCACACCCTTCGCCGTCCGCGTCCGCGCGGTCAACGGCGACGGTGATCCGACCAATATTCCGATGGGGACGATGATCACCATCGCCAGCGGGTCGGGCACGCTGATGAACGCCTCCGGCACCACGCCGGCGGATCAGGCTTCTCTTGAGATCACCGGCATCGTCTACTCCGGCGGAACCGGCGCGAATACGTTGACGGCCGACGACGGCGGCGGCGGCCTCGCGGCCAGCCCGGCGACGAACATCACCGTCAACGCGGCGCCGGCCGCGCAACTCGTCATCACCGCGCAGCCCGGAATGGCGACCGTCGGCACGGCGTTCAACGTCACAGTCGCCGTCCAGGATCTCTGCGGTGACACGACGAACGTCGGCAACACCGCCGTCAACCTGACCGCCGATGTCGTCGCCGGCACCGGAACCGGATCGGCGTCCGTCAGCGGCGCCCAGATCCTGGCCAACGGCAGTTCCGACACGTTCTCGATCACGTTCACCGGGACGGCGCCCGATGCCGATGTGCAGTTCCGCATCAGCGCCACGTCCGGCAATGACGTCCTGGCGCCGGCGATCACCACGCCGATCAGCTTCTCCGCCGGCGCGGCGGATCACCTGGCCTTCACGACTCAGCCGCTGAACTCGACCGCGCAGACGGCGCTGGTCCCCGTGGTCACGATTCAGGACGCCGCCGACAACACCGTCACCGGCGACGACCGCACCATCACGCTGGCGATTGCGACCGGCCCGATGGGCGCGACAATCACCGGCACGACCATGCTGATGACCACCAGCGGCGTGGCGACGTACACCAACGGAGAAAACGTGCGATTGCCGCTCGTCGGGGCGTACACGCTTCGCGCCAGCCACGACGGCGCGCTGTTCGCGGGTGGGACGGACACGGTGGACAGCGATTCGTTCATCATCAGCGCCGGCACGCCGACGCAGCTCATCATCACGCCCGAGCCGGGCAACCAGAACGCGGCCGTGCCGTTCAACGTGTCGTTCATCCTTCGCGACGCGGACAACAACGAGGCGCCCGTGGCGGCCGACACCATGTTCGCTCTGACTGAGAACGGCGGGAACAACGCGACCTTCAGCCCGCCCCTGCCGCTACAGGTGACGGTGCCCGCGGGCCAAAGCCGCGGGAGCTACTCGGTCAGCTATCTGGCCGAGGACACAGGTCTGATCCTGCACGTTGAAGACGCCGGAATGACGTTGATGGACGACTCAGCCCCGTTCGACGTGGGCACCGGCGACGTCGTTCACTTGCGCGTCGCAGTGGGCTCGCCCATCACCGGTACGGCGGACGCGACGATTACGATTACGTTCGAATTGCTGGACGCGATGGGCGCTGCCCGGAACGTGTCGCAGAATAAGGACTTCGTCCTCACGGTGCCGTCCGCGAACGGCACGCCGGAAGCACTCGACGGCGATGCCATGACCGCCGGGATTCAGCCGCTTCAGTTCACCATCCAGGCCGGTCAGAACTCGACCGCGGTCACGTTTGACTACAACACCGCCGACGCGTTCCGTTTGAACGCCGCCCCCGCGGCCGGCGGAGAGATCCTGATTCTGGACCAGGCGGTTCGGGCCGAAAACGACGTCGATCCGTTCGAGTTTACTGTCACGCCCGGCGCCGTCGCGCAGTTGGAGTTCATCAACGTCGAGACGCAGCGGCTGGCGACGGACACAAACACCGCGCTCAATTTCGTGGTTGAGATTCAGGACCAGTTCGGAAACCGTACGGCCGACAATCTCAACGTCAACGTCAGCCTGCTCATGGGCGCGACGAACTTCACGACTTCGCTTGAGTCGACCGCGGCTCGGACCCGAACTTCCGTCGCGGGCGTCGCCACCTGGAACGACGCGGTGAATCTGCGCGTCACGCGCGCCACGCGCTCGGGCGAGGCGCCCTACACGCTCCGCGCGGCGCTGAACGCCTTCCCGGCGATCACGGTTGATTCGGTTCCGTTCACAACTTCGGCCGGCTCGAACATCGGCGTCCGCGCGATCGCACTGGGCTCGACGCCCGCCGGCGCGTGCGAAACGCTCGCCGGAGGCGTGGCCGCGGTCGGCGCGGACGACCTGGCCATCGTGTACGAAGTCGGCGGGACCGCCGCCGTTGCGCAGTTCGTGCTGCGCTACGGCGTCGATGAAAACCGCGACGGAGCGCTCAACGCGGGCGAGACGATCCTGTCGGATCGCACGGTCAGCAACACCACCGGCGGCACGTTCGTGTGCGCCAGCGGCAACTGCCTGAGCGCGGGCGAACACTGCCTCATCGTTCGCAACGTGCGAACGCAGTTGAACGGCCAGTTTGCGGACGGCGACGAGTTGCTCGTCATCCTGGATTCGACCGACGTGCTTCAGTCTGAATCCTCCGACTCAGACAACACGAGCAGCCTGTCGCTCAAGGCCGACCTGCGCATGGACAGCGTGCTCTTCAGCACGGCGCCCTTGACGCAGCCCACCGGCGTGACCGTCGTGGGAGATTGCAGCACGCCGCCGTGCGTCCAGGTGCGCTACACGGTCGACGCGACGTCGGCCATTCCCAGCCCGGTCGAGGTGGAGCTGACGATTGACACGCCCAACGGCATGATCACGCTGCCACGGCAGACCGCCGGCGGCGCGACGCTCACCAGCCCGGGCCAGTACGTTGTGTTCTTTGAAAACCTGCAACAGGACCTGTTCGACGCCAGCGTGACCGCCGGCGGCGACTTCACGGTGACGGCGACGCTGATCGCCCCGGCGGCGATCAACGAGGCCGACGCAACCAACAACACGCTGGATTTCGACGGGTCGTACGAACTGGACCTGTCGATCAGCGGCCTGCGCTTCCAGGGTCAGATCGCTGCGGACCAGAGCGATCCGGAAAACCGCTTCACCGTGGCGATCGACTACAGCGTCGCCAATAACGAGCCGCCGGCCAACGTAACGGCGGCGTTCTACGTCGTTTCGCTGGCCGCGTTTGACGCCGACAACCCGATTCCGACCGGCGCCACGCCCTTTGCACGGCGAACGCTCAGCGGCGCTCAGTTGACGGTCGGATTCCATTCCGTCACGTTCGCGGACTTCAGCGGAACGACCGAACTGGACGACGTCCGCGCCGCCGGCGGGCAGTACTTCATCATCGTTCACCTCGACGATTCCGGCGGGAACTTCGATCCGGCGGACACGGGCGACTTCAACGAGATTGAAGAAAACAACAACATCATCGCGATTCAGAACAACCCGTTCGGCGAGGACGTGGACGGCGACGGCGACGGCTTGACGTTGGCGCAGGAGCGCGGATTCCCGATCTGCGAGGGCGTGATGTTCCCCGCCACCGCCCCGCCGGACAACCCGGCAACTGCGGCCCGCGAGGACGCCCCGGCGATCGGCGTCGGCGACACGTTCTCCGCCGACTCGATCACCGACGCGGATAATGACTCGACCCCCGATTCGCGCGACTCCGATCGCGACGGAGTGGAGGACGGTGTGGAGCGGGTCGTGAACGCCGACGATCAGGGCAATCTGACCTGCGTCGCCGCCGGCGCCGCGCGCCTGCCGACCAATCCCAACGACGCCGACACCGACGACGACGGCCTGCTGGACGGCGAAGAAGATGCGAACGCGAACGGCACCGTCGATGACGGCGAAACCGACCCGCGCAACTGGGACACGGACGGCGACGGACTCTCCGACAAGGAGGAGCTCGACGGCTTCCGCATCTCGCGCTACATCAACACAACCAACGGACGCTTCGTCCAATCAAACGTCACCACCGTATTCTCCAACCCGCTGGATGACGATACGGACGGCGACGGCGTCTCCGACTGGAACGAGGTCAACACGTTCCTTGAGGAAGTCCCCGCATCGCAGGCGGCATTCGACGAGGATTTCCCCGGCTACGTGCCGGGATTCATCGCGGCCCGCGCCGGACTCGCGGTCAACAAGCCGTTCCCCGGAATCCGCACCGACCCGAGCCGGGCGGACAGCGACGGCGACGGCATCCCCGACCTCACCGATCCGGCCCCGCAGATCAACCCGGTTCGCTGGGGATTCGGAGCGCCCGGCTCGAGCATCCGCGATGACCTGCGACAGGTCGCCGCCGACAACGGCCTCAGCACCGCCGCGTTCGACGGCGGAGAGGTCGTCTTCCAGCAGTTCCTGTTGAACTTCGATCAGGATGGCGACGGGTTCCTCGAGGCCCCGGACGCCACCGGCGACGGCTTCCCCGACTTCACGCGCTTCAATGAGGTCACCATCGAGCAAGCCTATGGCGTCGACTTCAGCAACGACGGCTCTCTCGACGACGGTTTCGACGTCGGCGGACAGCGCAGCTCGGCGACCGCCGATCCGGACGGCCGCTTCGGCCAGTACCGCGTGATTCTGAGCGGCGGCGGCAGCACCCGCGGCGACGGCACGCTCGACCGGGCCGACGGCGACACGCTGCTCGCCACCGATAATTGCCCGACCATCGCCGACTCGCGCCAGTTGGACTTCGACGGCGACGGCCTCGGCGACGCGTGCGACATCGACGACGACAACGACGGCGTGCCCGATGGCCAGGATATCTCGACGCCTGACACGACCGACGAGGAACAGCCGGCGCCGTTCTCGCTCTGCGGGTTCGGCGCGCCGCAGATGGTCATGGTCAGCATGCTCGGGCTGATCGGGATGCGGCGCCTGGGTCGGCGCCGTCGTTAGCCGTCTGTTGAAAACGCCCGGGCGTCGGACCTCTGCGTCCGGCGGCACATGGCGCCCGCAGCGGGTCGACGTGCAGTCCCGTTGCGGCGCGCCGCTGGCCGCCTCGCTCTCAGGGTCTGGAAACGACTCGCCGTTGCTCTAGAATACCTACGGCGGTGTTGACGGATCGGGAGTTGTGAGCTCTCGCAACCTCGCCGCTCGCGGAGTTGGCCAGTGCGCAAACTGACGTATCTCCTGGTCGCAGTTCTGTCGCTGCCGTTTGCGCTGTTGCTCGCGTCGTCCCCCGGCTGCACGTCAGAAAGTCGACACGACGGGCCGACGGGCCATCGCGTCGAAGGCGACGACGATGGCGGTGGAACCGACCGGGCGGCCGACGGCATGGCCGGGTCCGATGCCGACCGCGCCCTGAATGACATGGAGCGCCGCGATCGACAGAACAGGGCGGCCCAGCGCCCGGCCGCCCCCCCACCGCGCCGCGCAGTCGATCAGCCGCGAGTCGGCGGCGGACGCCCTTAGTGGTTTCCGGTGCGAGTCGTCCGGGCTGCGCTTGCGGTTGCCCTTCAGTTCGATCTTCGGTAGGCGCCGTGCATCGCATTAACCAACGCAACGTGTGGGCGCTCGTTCTGATCGCAGCGTGCTTTGGCGCCGGGGTGGAGCGTGCGGCGGCCCAGCAGGCCGGCAATGACGACCAGGCCCAGGTCGACGCCCTGAACGCGTACGCCGGCCAGCAGGCGGGGAAACTCACACCGGAAGATTACGTCCAGCTCAGTCGCCTGCTATCCAGCCCCGCTGATCAGGTTCGCTGGCTGATCGCGGTTGTCGAGGATTGGAACGCCAAGGGCCGAAGCGACGAGGCGGCCGCGCTGTCCAGGCTCACCGACGCCCGCATCGACGCCTGGGCCGGACGCGGCATCGCCGGCCTGGACCTGGGGCCGCTGCGCGAGCGGCTCGCCAAGCTGCAGCCGAAAAAGCCAGAATCAGAGACCGAAAAGAAGGTCGCCAAGGCGCTTGAGAAGGCCTTCTATCCCGGCGGGCGAGTGGCCGAGCCGTGGATTCTCATCGATCAGGACAAGCTGCTGGCCACGGCTGCGTCGGGCGAGGGGGAGGTCGAGGTTCAGATCGGCCGCGCGCTGCTGCGCATGGCGCTCGGAATGCTGCCGGAAGACTCGAAACCGGAAAGATGGGCCGGCGTCGCACAGCAGCTTGAAAATCGCCGGGCGATGACTTGGGCGGCGCTGGCGCGTTTCGTGCAGGCCGCCTGCTCAAACGATGCGACGGAGCAGAAGGCGCTGCTGAGCCGCGCCAGAGAGGGTCTGAAGTCAGCCGACAAGACGTTTGAGAAGGCCGGGCCGGGCATCCTGTCCGCGATCAGCCGTTGCGAAGAAAAGGCCCCTTTTGTCGAAGAGCATTTTCCGCCGCTCGGCTTTGAGAGCGCCTGCGCTCAGCGCCGCGCGGCTGTGGAGCAGGACATCAAACGGCAGTGGAGCGGAGGAAACAAGGAGGCGCTCTTCGGACTGATGCAAGCGGCGAAGGCGGCGGAGATCGGGCTCGACGGCAACCTGAAGGCGCTGTCGCTGGCGGACCTGGAGAAGTTTCTTGGCGGCGGGTTCCCGAGAATCCACGTATTCGTCGAGATGTTGAAGATCGATGACAGCTATTACGGCCTATTCTGCGGTTCGACCAACAGCCTGCTCAACAAGGACGACAAGTTCCAAACCGAATTGCTGGGACCGGAGAGCAGTCCGATCAAGCTCCTGGAAAAGGCGACGTCAAGGGTGGCCAAGCTCGGCGGCCAGTCCATGATCCTCGCGGCAGTGGACGGCGACGCCCGGACCGCCGCCGGGTTGAGCGCGCTGACCGGTTCGCTCGCGGGCTACGTCAGCGACAAGTCCGGAGGCGAGAGCTACCTCAAATACATGCCGTCGGCGGCCGCGTTTGAAAAGGGCTGCTGGACGATGCGGCGGGCGACGCGCTGGTGGTGCTTGCAGGGGTACGAGGACGGCCGGTTTTTCGACTACATCGGCAACCGCGAATCGAGCAAGCAGGACCGGCCGCCCTCTCCTGAGAACGTCATGCTGGCGAACTTCGCGCCCAAGCAGCAGGTTCGGGCGCTCGCCGCGTGGAGCGTGGACAAGGTCATGGCGGAGCTGAAGAAGAACGCAGCCGCGCGGAGCTATGGGCTGCTGCTGGTTTCGGAAGAGACCCGCTAGCTAGACTTGCCAGCGGCGCGTCACGCACTTCGTTTCGGGGAGCATCGGCGTCCCGCCGGTGCGCACCGGCGGGACGCCGATGCTCCCCACCAGACAACCATCGGGTGACGGAACACGCCAGGAGCTTCAGCAAGCGGCCCTCAAGCCCCGCACCCTTACGGTCACGATTCTGTTCCGGCGCCGTGCGCCGGGCGCGAGATGGTGCACGCGAACGTCACCAGGTGCGCCAGCGTATCGCAATACGCGCAGTACCGGATCCGCTTTCGCAGTCCGTCCAACAGCGCCCGTCCTCCCACCACGATCGCCACGCCCATTTCGCTGGCCAGGGAATACAGCCGGCCGTACTGCGCGATGAACCGCTCCGGATCCGCCACCGACGACACGCTCAACCACATCAGCACCGGTCTCTTGGCCCGCAGCGCCTCGCGCAGCGTATCGGCCGGCAGCCCGCTTCCGTGCGACTCAGCCCGCCAGCCCGCCTCGCGCAGCGCCAGCTCGACCATCGCGCCGGGCAACGCATAGGCATCCCCCTCCAGCGTCCCACCGATCGCCAGCGGCGCGTGCTCGCCCGGCGGCGGAATCATCCGCCGCAGCATCGCGATCACATCCAGGCACAGCTCGCACGCCCGCCTCTCCTGGTACACGCAGACCTCGGACGCCTGCCAGCGCTCGCCGATCCGGTGCATCGCCGGCGTGAGCACGTCGTCGCAGATGCTGCACGCGCTATGCCCCGCCAGGAACAGCTCCGCGACGATCTGCCGGACGTGGTCCTCCTGCCCCCTGCACAGCGCGGTGAGCACATGCTTCGCCGAGCGCTCCGCCCCAAGCTCTCCATTTCCCGAGGCCGGCGGCAGCCGCAGCAGCTCCGGATGCACCAGGGTGCGACGATGGCGACGAAGAAAATCCAGCACAGCGTCAACCGGCAACCGGCGGTGTCCCCCGGCGGTGCGGACACACGTGATGTGTCCCTTGTCGCACCAGCGTTTCAGGGAAGCCTCGCTGACGCCGATCGCCCGCGCCACCTGCCTGGGTGTGACCAACTCGCGCATCGCTTCCGCTCCTGAACGATATGCACGATTCTACCAAGCTAACCGGTAGTGTCACCGCTGCGGTTGGCGTGATTACCTCCGGTTTCCTGCGTTCATGTCGAAACTCCGGAGCCGTCGGACAGCGGCGCAGCCCGCGCCGCGATGCCCCGAGCGTCGCTCCGTAGGTGAGTGCAGGAATGCCCGGACGGGCCTTGGAAATAACCGGAGAAATGCGCGGCCGGGCGGCGAAATGTACTCGGACTGTCAGGTCGCCTGGTTGTCCGCGATCTCGTACAGGAACCAACGTCGCTTCGCCGAGCCGCTTCGAGGTCCCTGCCGGATGAAGTAGACGGTCCATTCCCGCCCGTCGCTCATCCGCAGGCGATAGTAATGTCGCCGCAGATAGAGCTCTCCGCCGGCCCGAGCGCCCTCACGCGATGAGAATTTCCAGGTTTCGAGGCAGGCGCAGACGCCATAGCGGCTGCTGCGCCAGTGAAACGCGGGCGGCAATCCCGGCTCGCCGCGGGCCATGGCGGTGGCGTCGGGCGCTCCGGCGGGTTCGATCGGCTCGCTGATGAACTCGGGCATGCTCAACCGGAGTAGAAGCTACTCGTTCCGAGCCGCGACCGTGAGGGAGCGGGGGCTCAAAAACCGCTTGCTTACGCGCGCGGCTCGGATCGGAACGGCGGCTACGGGATAGTCGGCGCGCGAAAATCGACGCTCCGTCGGACACGACCCATAAGACCCCCTGCGTGCACGAACCGGGACCCATTTGATCGGTCCGAAACTCATCTTGTCACATCTCGTAAGTGCTTTTGTGGAACGGAGTTGATTGTGGTCGCCCGCGAGCCATATCGTCAGGTGTTTCGCGCTATCAGCACGCACCAGCGTGTCGGCTTGTCACAAGAGGAGACTGGAAAATGCGGCGATTCATCGGTGCGCTTGCGGCGTGTCTTACGAGTGGTTCTGCGATCGCGGGAATGGTCACACTGAATGCTCCGGCGAGTTCGTTTGACGCCAACGCGCCGATCCAGACGGCGGCGCTGGCGCGTTATCGAATCAGCAACTCCAACTGGGACCAGTTGATCTCGACCTCTACGAGCGTCAGCACGTCGACGATCGTCGGCACAAGCAATATCGCCACGCACAACACGCTGAACAACGCCCGCTGGAACTTCAATTTCAGCTTTGAGCCGGATGAGGGCTACACCTGGACGCTGCAGCACGTGAGCGGCGGCCGCGTGACGCCCGGAACGGTCAGCACCGTGACATGGAACGCGCCCATGGGGAATGCGAATCCGTTGACCTCCTTCAACGCAATCGAGCTGGCCGCCGAGGCCGGTCCGAGCATGCCCAACGGCGTCAGCTCAGCCTACGTTTCGGTCTCGAACCTGCACTTCTCGGTTTCAGGCTTGGACACGCAGGGAGCGCTGGGCAACATGCTGGACCAGTGGGCGGGCGTCGAGGCGGACAGCAGCCGGCAGTGGGTCGTCTCGAATTCGGACCTTTCTGAGCACGCCTGGTCGCTGAGCGGCACGGTCGTGGCCGGCTTCGCCGGGACGCCGATGGGCAACATCGACGAGCGGCTCAGGTTCGAGATGCGGACGGCCGCGGTGACGACCGTCCCGGCGCCGGCGGCCATCACGTTGGGGGCGATGGCGCTGGGCGGACTGGCGCACGTGCGACGTCGCAATCGACAGGGCCAGTAGCCCGCCGCGGCCGGGCCGCGGTCCAGACAATCCTCGGGCGACACTTGTGGCAGCCTTCGGCTCTATTGCAGTCGAAGGCTGCTCTCTTGCGTCGCCGCCATCGTGGTTCAGGCGGTCTCCATGCCAAGCGGCACCGGAATTCCGTGATCGTTGACCGCCACGTAGACGAGCGTGGCTTCAGTGACTGAAATCAGCGTGCGCGGGTCGGTGAAGCGCTCGGCCTCGACGCTGACGTGAATCGTCATGGACGTGCGGCCCACCTTCGTCAGCCTGGTGTTGAAGCTGAGCACGTCGCCGACGTAGACCGGTTTCTTGAACTCGACGCTGTTCATCGCCACCGTGACGAATTTGTGCGGCGTGTGCTTGCGGGCCTCGATGGCGCCGGCCTGGTCGATGTAGCTGAGGATGACGCCGCCGAAGATCGTGCCGTGAGCGTTGGTGTCGCGCGGCATCATCATGACACGGATGGCGGGGCAGCAGGCGTCTTGCGTGTCCATGCCGAACTCCTCGCGTGGGACGGGCGTCTGTGGGTGGGACGGGCGTCTCGCCCGTCACCCGAAACGGGCGAGACGCCCGTCCCACCCAATAACTACACTAGCCAGGACCCATCGCCTCAACCGCCTCCGCCACCACCCGCGGCACAACCGCCTCCCACGTCCCGTTCAGCCGCGCCCCCGCCGCGCGGGCGTGCCCGCCGCCGCCGTAACGGCTGGCCAGCGCCGCCACGTCCAGCTCGCGCTTCGAGCGGAAGTTGACCCGGATCAGGTCGCCGGCCTCCTGCGTGAACAGCAGCGTGGCCTCCGTGTCGCGCAGCCGGGTGGCCTCGTTCACAAGGTCCTCCGTCATTGAGCGATCGGCGCCGGCCGCGACGAAATCATCCGGGCGAAGCGCCATCACGGCCAGCCGCCCGCCGGCATGCAGCTCCATCGACGCCAGCATGCGCGAGATGAGCCGCAGCTTCGGCGGCTGATCCTGCTGGTAGAGCCGGGCATGCAGCTCGTTGACCGATGCGCCCGCCTCCACCAGCCGCGCCGACGCCCGCAGCATCCGAGCGTCCGTGTTCGAAAAGCGGAACCAGCCGCAGTCCGTGCCGATGCCGGTGAGCAGCGCGCCCGCCATCAGCGGATCGATGGTCGCCCCCATCGACTCAAACCACTCCAGCAAGACCAGGCAGATCGCTCCGGCCGACTCGTCGAACAGCCGGAAATCGCCCGGCCGCGTGCCGAGCGCGTCGCGCGTGGCGTGGTGATCGATCACGAGCGTGGCGGGAGCGGAGGCCAGCCACTTCATCATCGGCTCGACTTGCGCCAGCGAGCAAGTGTCAACGACGATGACCGCGTCGCTGTCCGACATCAGCACCTCGCGCGAATCCTCCCACACGCACCACACGGCCGCATCGCGAAGAAATTCGTACTTCACCGGCAGCGCGTCGAAGAGGGCGACGTACGGCGTAACGCCGCGCTGCCGCAGGACCAGCGACAGCGCGGCCAGGGCGCCGAGCGCATCGCCGTCGGGACGCTGATGCGAGACCAGAAGCGGCCGCCGCGTTTCCGTCAGCCACGCGGCGGCGTCTTGGAATTGAGTCGCGGTTAGCATCGGCGGATTGTACAGCACGCACCGCTCGCGAGGCTCAATCGCCGATGGCAAGCTCCGCCGGCACGTCGACGATCCACGCCGCGCCCGCCTCGCGAAGATCGGCGTCCGTACGGAATCCCCACGTCACGCCGACGCCCACGACGCCGGCGCGCCGCGCCGTCTCGATGTCCGTCGGCGTGTCGCCGATCAGCCACGTCTCCCGCGGCGAGACGCCGAAGCGCGCGCAGATGGACAAGAGCCGCGTTGGATCGGGCTTCCTGCCGGCCTCCTCGACGTAGCCCCACACTTCTTGAAATTCAGTCGGCCAGAACGCGCGCACGATCCTGCCGGTCATGTCATGCGGCTTGTTCGAAAGCACGCCGAGCTTGATATCCGCGCGGCACAGTCGTCCGATAAGTTCATTGACCCCCGCGTACGGGCGAGTGTGCCGCAACAGGCGGGTGCGGTAGCGCGGGCGCGCCAGCTCGATCAGCCGTTCCACCAGGTGTGGATGGGCGTCGCCAATCGCCCGGCGGCAAAGCAGCGGGATTCCCTCCCCAACGAGATACCGGTATCGTTCGAGGACAATCGGCCCGATTCCCAGCAGTTCGAGGCATTCGTTGACCGACTCGCCGATGTCTCGTAATGAGTCGACCAGCGTGCCGTCGAGGTCGAAAACACACGCGGCTGGCGGCGTCGAAGGTGCGGGCATTCGCTCTCCCGGCAGCAGAAGGCACTTGCCGCAACCGCCGCTTGAATCGGACTTATAATAGGGATAGGCCGGAGACGGCTCAACGCGGCCGGACCCCGCGGGATGGCCGCCGCCGGAGAATCGCGCCGCCGCCAACCGCGCCGGCCAGATGGAGTGTTGTCTGATGCTTGGCAAGATCCGGAACTCAATGTGGGCGATCGCAACGGTGGGCGTGCTGGCGTCAAGCGCTCCGGCCCAGGACTCGGGCGGCAAGGGCGCGCTGGCGGGGTTGATCAACGTCGACGCGCTGATCGACAACTACGCCCGCTTCCTGGCGCGCAAGTACGACCTGAGCGAAGAGCAGGACGCCTTCACCCAGAAACTGCTGCACGAGAAAGCCTCGGCGTTCATGAAGCGTCACGAGGGCAACCTTTCGGGGCTGGTGGAAACCATGTTCGCGGTCCGCGGCGGCGGTGACATGTCGCCGGATCAGCTCGTGGATTGGGGCAAGACCGCCCTGCCGATCTACCAGGAAGCGAAGGGCATCATCGTCGACGGCAACAACGAATGGCGCGCGATCCTGACCGACGAGCAGCGCAAGATGCACGATCAGGACGTCAAGCTGATGTACGACAGCTTCACCAACACCGAGGATCAACTGCAGAAGATCGTGTCGGGCGAGATGACCGTCGAGGAATTCCGAAACCCGCGCCGCGCGGCGAAGCGCCCCCCCGCCGCCCAGCCCCAGCCCCAGCCCCAGCCGGTGGGCGGAAACCCCGGCGTGCGCGTCAACAACCCGGGCACATCGCCACGCCCCGTTCCGGCTGACTCGCCGAACGCGAACCCGGGCGCTACTCCGCCGCCGCCGACCGACCCCGCGGCGCACGAGCAGCAGCAGGGCGCGGCGGAAACGGGCGAGATGCCTGCCGGCGCGCCGCCGCCGCAACCGAGCATGGCGAATGACACGCCCAAGGCGCATCGCACCGCGGGCGGTTCGCGCGCGCCGGCGAGCCCCGGCAATCCGGAGAACTTCGAGAGCGAATGGGCCGCCTACGTGCGCCAGTTCAGCGAGAAGTACAGCCTGAACGACGAGCAGTCGCAGAAGGCCCAGGCGATTCTGAAGGACTGCCAGGAGCAGGCCTCGCGCTACATGCAGGCGCACAAGACCGAGATCCAGGACCTGAACAAGCAGGCCACCGACGGAACCGCCGACCCCAAGCAGCGCGCCGGCATTACGCAGCAGAAAGGCAAGCTGCTCGAACCGGTGACACAGATCTTCGAGAAGAGCCTCAAGCCGCGGCTGGAGAAGCTGCCGACGCGCTCCCAGCGGCGCGAGGCCGACGCGGGCGGCGCGAAAAGTGCGCCCAAGCCGGCGCCGGCGGCGCCCGCCAAACCGGCCCCCAAGGACAAGTAAGCCGCGCAGCTTCCTGCCGCGCTGCTTGAGTCAGCGCATAGACCGTCCGATCAATATCACGGGCAATCGAGGCCGCCGTGTGCGGCGTCGTCTCGCTGCGCCCTGACTCTCGACTGGAGATCCGCCATGCGCCGATCGCGCAAACTCAGTTGGCTTGTCGCTGTCTCGATGGGCACGTCGTACCAAGCGCTTCAGGGCTGCGATCCGGCCGTTCGCGACACGGTGCTGACGGGCGTTGAGGGCGCCGCGACCGGGCTGGCCGGCACGTTCATCCAGGCCTTCTTCGAGTCGCTCACGGCCGACCAGACGAACAACGACGGCGCCGCCGGCAACGATGCGCAAGGCGGGGGCGCGACGATCTAATGGGTTCTTGAGGGGGCGGGCTTTTTGGGTGGGGTGGGCGTCTCGCCCGCCGCGCAGCCATGGGACGGGCGAGACGCCCGTCCCACCCAAGCTGCCGGAGGGAAGCACGCTCGCGCGCCCCAAGCAGGTTCTCTCGCCGCACTCCGCGCCTCAGATCGCCACGAACAGCACCGCGAACAGCACGATCCACACCACGCCCAGAAAATGCCAGTACATCGCACAGTACCACACGCCGTGATGCCGACCGGCGGCGTAACGGCCGCGGTAGGACTTCACGGTCACCCAAACCAGCGGCACGAGCCCGCCCAGCACGTGCACCGCATGCAGCGCCGTTAGGACGTAGAAGCCGAAGACGAACAGATCGGGCGCATTGATCGGCACGCCGGCGCGGACGTAGCGCACCCAACTCAGCCACTGGCAACCAAGAAACGCGGCCGCCAGCGCCGTCGTGGCCGTGATCGCCACGCGCAGCAGAAGTCCGCGGCTGCGACGGGCGGCAGACAGGGCGGTCTGCATGGTCGCGCCGCTGACGAGCAGGATGCCGGTGCTGAGCCAGAGCGTCTGCGGCAGCGCGGGCAGATTCGTGGGCGGCCAGCGCGTGGCGGGAAGGCGCACCGCGATGATGAAAGCAGCCAGGCCGGCGACGAACAGCACGCCGGTCGAGATGAGAAAAACAATCATCCCCATCGCACGGGGCGGCAGCCCCCCGAAAACCGGATCGTCATCGGGGCCCTGCCGGCCGTCGCGATGGCCGCCGGGCGGAACGAGATAGAGCGGCCACAGCATGCGTCACGTCGCTGGGCTCACTTGCGCAGCATGCCCGGCGCCTGCCCCCCATAGAGTGTCGGCGCATATTCCAGCGTGTCCATCAGGGCCAGCGTGATGAACAGCGCCAGGAAAGCGAGCGAGGCGATCAGGATGATCGCATTGAAGGGCCGATCCCAGCGCAGGTGCATGAAGTAGAGACACACGAGAGCGCCCTTGATCGTGGCGATCAGCATGGCGATGCCGATGTTGAAGGACCCGAGCTTGACGCCCGAGAGGCCGACCGTCACGCCGGTCAGCACCAAAAGCGCGACAAGCGTGGCGCCCAGAAGCGAGGTCGGCACGACGTGTCCGACGCCGGGGTGAGCGTGAGATTCAGAGCTGTTCGACATCGTCAACCTCGCGACTAATCGATCAGATAGAGCAGTGGGAAGAGGTAAATCCAAATCAGGTCGACCAGGTGCCAGTACAGACCACCCAGGTCCACGGGATCAAAGTAAGCCGACGAAAAATCACCGCGAACCGAACGCATCAGCAGCCAGGCAATGACGGTCATGCCCGCCAGCACGTGAATGCCATGCAGCCCCGTCAGACAGAAGTAAATGCTGAAGTACAGATGGACGTTCGGCGTATCCTCGCCGCCGTGGCCGGCGCCGGCCGGCTGTGCGGCCAGCCCGCCGGGCGCAACCGCGGCGGGCAGAATCTTGGGCGCATCGGCGCCGCCAGCCACAGCCGGCGGAGTGGCCGCGGGGGGCGGCGTGGCGGCGTGCTCTGAGCCGGCTGCTGCGGTTTGCGCGCCGGATGCGTGGCCGTCGGAGGCCGCGGCGGCCGGTGCGGGCGCATGTGCATCAGCGGCCGGTGCTGCCGCGTGGCCAGCCGCGGCGGCGGGGGTCGCGGCGTGGGCGGCATCATGCTTGGGTGCGTAGTACTTGCCAGGCCGATAGCCGTGGGCAATCTTCTCGCTGTACTCGAAGTACTTAATGCCCATGAAGCCGAAACCGCCCAGCAACGTGAGCGTCAGGCCGAGGATCAGGCCATTCCGATTCGACGTCTGGGCACAGCGCACCGCCCACGCCATCGTGAAGCTCGACAGCAGCAGAACCACCGTGTTGATCGCGCCCAGAGTCTTGTTCAAGTGCTGATGGCCGGCGTGGAAGATCTCCGGATGGTTGCCGCGCCAAATGGCATATGCGCAGAACAGCCCGCCGAACAGCAGGATTTCCGTGCCCAGGAACAACCACATGCCCAGCTTGCCCGAGTCGAACTGCTGGGACATGGTTTCAAAGTGGTGCGCCAGGAACGGATTGTGCCCGTGGCCGTGGGCGTCGCCGCCGCCGGCGCCGTGGCCCTGCGAGCCGTGGGCGGCGTCCGCCGGAGCGGTCTGCGGTGAAACTGCGTCTGCCATATCGCCTCGATCCTCTATGTCGCCCGGCCGCCCTCGGCCGGAACACCACCAGGAGCGCTTCCGCCAGCACCGCAACGCACGGGCGGGCAAGCCGCCCGTGGCACCCGGTGCCGCCCTTCCTAGTGGGCGGGTCTTGCCGCGCCGTCCGGCACCTCGCGGCGGACGTAACCGCCGGCCTGTTCGTCCCAGAACAGCTTTTCGTAGTCGTACAGGTCATCCACGACCGGCTGCTCGTGGAAATTCTCGACCGGCGGCGGCGAGCTGGTGCGCCATTCAAACGTCGCGCCGCCCCACGGGTTGTCCGGAGCCTTGCGACCGCGGGCCAGCGAGTGCAGCAGGTAGCCGACCATCAGGATCACGCCCAGGCCCATGATGTAGGAGCCGGCGGACGAAATCTGGTGATACATCTGGAACTGGGCCGGGTAGTTGTAGTACCGCCGCGGCATGCCGTGCGAGCCCATCATGAACTGGGTGAAGAACGTCACGTTGAACCCGACGAAGAGCAGCAGGCAGGAGAGCCTGGCCAACGGCTCGTTGAACATCTTGCCGGTCATCTTCGGCCACCAGTAGTGAATGCCGCCGAAGAGTACGAAGATCGTTCCGGCCATCACGTAGTGGAAGTGGGCTACGACGAAATAGGTGTCGTGCAGGTGCACGTCCGTCGCCATCGTGCCCAGGAACAGGCCGGTCAGGCCGCCGATGCCGAAAATCCACATGAACGAAAGGGCGTAAAGCATCGGCGAGTTGAGCGAGATTGACCCTTTGTACATGGTCGCCAGCCAGTTGAAGACCTTGATGGCCGACGGGACCGCGATGGTGAAAGTGATGGCGCTGAAGATCATTCCGACCAGGTTTGACTGGCCGGAAACGAACATGTGGTGCCCCCAGACCAGGAAGCCCAGAAGCGCGATCGCGACGGATGAGAAGGCGATGAACTTGTAGCCGAAAATGTGCTTGTGGCTGAAGACGGAGATCAGCTCGCTCATTACGCCCATCGCCGGCAGGATCATGATGTAGACCGCCGGGTGCGAGTAGAACCAGAAGAAGTGCTGGAACAGCACCGGGTCGCCGCCGAGTTCGGGATTGAAGAACCCGACGCCCAGCGTCCGCTCGACCAGCAGCAGGAGCAGCGTGATGCCCAGCACGGGCGTCGCCAGGATCTGCACCAGGGCGGTGGCGTACAGGCTCCACAGGAACAGCGGCAGTCCGAACCAGCCCATGCCGGGGGCGCGCAGCTTGTGAATCGTGACGATGAAATTCAGACCGGTGAAGATCGAGCTGAAGCCCAGGATGAAGGCGCCGGCGACCACCGGGATCATGCCGTTGAAGGCGTACTTGGTGCTGTAGGGCGTGTAGAAGGTCCAGCCGGTGTCCACCGCGCCGAAGGCCAGCGTGCTGATGGCGAACAGCGTGCCGATGACCCACATGTAAAAGCTGGCCAGGTTCAGCCGCGGAAAAGCGACGTCCTTGGCCCCGATCATGATGGGCAGCGCGAAATTGCCCAGCGCCGCGGGGATGCCCGGGATGATCACGATGAAGACCATGATCGCGCCGTGCAGCGTAAAGAAACGGTTGTACCAGTCGTGCGTGGTGATCGTCGGTCCGGGTGTGAGCAGCTCGGTGCGCACCAGCAGCGCGAACAGTCCGCCCAGGAGGAAGGCGGTGAAGATGCCGACCAGGTACATCACGCCGATGCGCTTGTGGTCCAGCGTGAACGCCCAGGACAGGAACCCCGAGGAGGCGTTCAGGTAGTTGGCCTTACTGCGAGCAGGTTGCCCGGCGATCGCGCCGGGCACCGAGATAGACGCCATATGTGCGACCTCCGCCCCGTGCTACTTTTTCGTCTCTTTTTCCGACAGCGACTTCAGCATGGCGATGATCATGTCGATCTCGCGGTCCTTGACGCGGCCCTGGTACGTGGGCATGACCGCGTCATAGCCCTTCGCCACGTTCTTGTTGGGATTCAGAATCGAGTCGCGGACGAAGTTCTCATCCACCAGGATGCTCGAACCGTCGCGCAGCGGCTGCTGAATGCCCCAGACGCCTTTGAACGTCGGGCCGGTGTTCGTTGCGCCGTCCAGCGAATGACAGGTCTTGCAGCCCTTGCGGTCCCAGAGCTTGCGGCCCAGGGACGCGGGCGGCTCCAGCCCCTGCAGCTCGGGATGGCCCTTGATGAACTTGTCCGGGTTGGACTTGAACTCGGCCAGTTGCTCTTCAGTCAGCCGGCTGAGCGGATCGGCGTTGGCCAGCCAGACCGGGAAGTCTTCCTTCGGATGGACGATGACCTTGGCGTTCATGTCCGAGTGCTGCTTGCCGCAGTATTCGGCGCACAGCAGCATGTACTCGCCGGTCTTGTTGGCGTTGAACCACGTCTTGGTGTAGCGGCCGGGGACGACGTCCATCTTCACGCGGAACGACGGCACGTAAAAGCTGTGCAGCACGTCGGCCGAATTCATGGTCAGCAGGATGTTCGTGTTGACCGGCACGTGCAGGTTGTTGTCCTCATGGCCGTTGGGATAGCCGAAGGACCAAGACCATTGCTGGGCGTTGACGTTGATCGCGTAGCCGTCCGCCGGCGACGTGCGCACGTCCAGGAAGACCGTGAAGCCCCACCAGAACATGATCACCAGCAGAAAGCCCGGCAGGATGCTCCAGGCCAGCTCCAGCGGCGTGTTGTGCGTCGCGTTGGAGAGCGCCCGCTGCTCGGGATGCCGTCGGCGGTAGACGCCCATGAAGTAGAACATGCAGCCGATGATGAGGACGAAGAAGAAGACGCACAGATACAGGATGAAGTGGAACAGGGCGTCGATCTGGTGCGCGGTGGTGGAGGCCTGCGAGGGCATCCAGACGGTGCCCTGGTTGTCGATGGGCAGGTTGGTGGACAGGTCCGTCACCGCCGGCGCAGTGGTCGTGGCGGCGGCCTGCGCCAGGTGAATCAGCAGAAACGCAAGAGACGTCATCATTTCAACCTGCCAGCGCGGCCGCCATGCGACGACGACGCATTTCGAAGAGCCAGAGCGAGAGCAAACCCAGGGCGATGGCCGCGACAGTCACGCCGCCGCCCAGGCGCATGATGTTCATCGCGACCGGGGCGTAGCTGTTGCGGTCGGGATCGTAGTGAAAGCACCAGAGGAACAGCGAATCGTAGAGCGTGCCGATTCGGCCTTCCGACGCCTCGACCAGCGACAGGCGCATCGTGCTCGCGTCGTTGTACAGCCCGCCCAGGTATCGCGAGATGCGGCCGCCGGGCGTCAGGATGATCGTCGCCGCCGAATGGGCCCACTGCATCTGGTCGGCGTTCCATTTGTACGTGAAGCCGACCGCCTGCGTCAGGGCCTCGATGCTGGGTTTGCGGCCGGTGAGAAAGTGCCAGCCGGCGGCGGCGCTCGGGTCGCCGAGTTCTCCCAGGTAAGCGTCCTTCTTCGCGCTGGCGAGCGTGGCGGTTTCGAGCGGGTCGAAGCTCACGGTGAGAATGTGAAACTTCGTCCCCGGCCGCCAGGACATATCCTTGAGCGTGCGCAGCAGGCCGTTGAGCTGCTCGCCGCAGAGCGTGGGGCAGCCGTAGTAATTCAGCGTGAGAATGGCCGGCTTGCCGTCCATGAGTTTTCGAAGCGTTGTGGGGCGGCCGTTTTCGTCAAAGAACTCGAGGTCGAGCGGCGCCTGGGCGTCGAGCTTCTGCTCGATGCCGACGTTTTCCAGCTCCCTGGGGACGCGGTCGGCGATCTGGGCCTGCACGGAACCGGCGAACGTCAGCAGCATCGCAAGGGACAGAGGGATAAAGGGACAAAGGGCGCGCGGGATGCCTGGCTTGGCGGCGAGGCTCGTCGCAGCCAGCGGCCGCCGCGCCCTTTGTGCCTTTAACCCTTTATCCCTTGCCATCTCAATTCCTGCCCGAACCGCTCGGGGCCGTCGCTGTCGCGGGCGGCGCCGCCGGTAAGGCAATCGTATTCGGGTTCTTGCCCGCTTTCAGATCAGGGAGCACGAGTTCCATCGCCCGGTCCACCGGGACGGCGACGATTCCGGCCTGCTTGTCGACCCAGCGGTAGCCGCCGGTCCCGGCCAGTTGCTCATTTTTCAGTTGCGTCCGCGTGGGAAAAGACGCCTGCACGGCGGCCGAGCCGGCGTGGTCGGATTCGACCGCGAAGTAAAGCGCCTGCAGGCCGATCACCGAGACGATCACGACGATGATACCGACCGCCAGCGCGAACGCCGTGGCGCTGGGTTTCGGATCGTCGTGCTGCTCGCGCTCGAGCTCCGCCGGATCGAGTTCTTCGTGCTGTGCGTGTCCGTGCGCCATGCGGCCTTTCCTCAGAAGTTCTGAAACGCCAGCGACTCGGGCAGCCGCGGATCGCGCTCGGCCAGGAGCGAGGTGCGGCCCATGCGCAGCATGACGGCCCAGACGAACAGGCCGGCGAGTCCGACCATGCCGGTGAGCGCCGTCAGCAGGTGCTCGGCGCCGTAGAGCGCGACGCCCGGCTCATCCGATTTCCAGGCGCCCGCCGAACCCGCCGCGCCGCCGGGAGCGACCAGCCAGAACATATCCACCCAGTGCATCAGCAGCATCCAGCAGGCGATCGGCACGAGCATCTGCGGGCGGCGCTTGGGAAAGCGCGAGACGAGCGCCACGAACGGCAGGACGAAATGCCCGAAGAGCAGCGTCAGCCCGACGCCGGCCCAGAAGGGCGTTGATTGCCGCGTGCGAATCCAGAAGGTCTCCTCCGGCACGTTGGCGTACCAGATGAGCATGTACTGCGAAAAGCCGATGTAGGCCCAGAAGACCGTAAACGCGAACATCAGCTTGCCGATGTCGTGGTAGTGCTCCTGCGTGATGACATGCGTCAGCCGGCCCTGCGACTGGAGCCAGTGGCACAGGATCGCCAGCAGCGCGAAGAAGCCGACCATGCTTCCGGAGAAGTAGTACACGCCGAAAATCGTGCTGAAGAACTTGGGCGAAAGCGACATCAGCACGTCAAACGCGAAGAACGTCAGGCTCAGCGCATAGAGCATCACGGCCGGGCCGCTGAACCACTGCATCGAGTGCGTCAGGTTCACGTCGCCGGTGGCGTCCTGCTCGACCGACTTGCGCAGAAAGAAGCTCGCCAGCCAGGTCCACAGGCCGAAGTACGCGATGCAGCGGATCGCGAACCACGTCAGGTTCAGGTAGCTGACCTTGCGGGCGATCATGCCGCTTTCGTCGGCCTTGACGTAGTCCGGATTCGCCCAGGGATAGACGGTCTCATACTTCAGCGCGACCGCGGCGACCACCGGAATGAACAGCACCGCCAGGACGGGAATTGACGCGGCGATGAGTTCAGCCAGCCGGCGTACGACGACGCTCCAGCCCGCCTTGGTCACGTGCTGCAAGGCGACGAAGAAGAGCGCCCCCAGCGCAAAGCTCATCACGTAACAGAAGTTCATCACGTAGGAGCGGAAAAAGAGCGTCAGCCCGCCCTGCATCAGCGACAGCCCCAGCGACGCGCCGACGCCGATCAGTCCGACCACCAGCCCGGCGGCCGCGATCTTCGGCGCGACGTCGTCCAGCCGCCGGTTTTCGCGGAGCACGCTGGCCGGATCGAATGATGCGTGTTGAGCCACTTATCTCTTCTCCAGCTCGGAGCGCTTGTCGGCCGGCACGTCGTCGATCGTGGTGGCGCCGCTGCGCTGCAGGGCGCGGACGTAGGCGACGATCGCCCAGCGGTCTTTCTCAGGAATCTGGTCGCCGTAGGCCGGCATGGTGCGGATGCCGTTCGTGATCGTGTTAAAGATGTGCCCGTTGGCCCGATCGCGGACGGTCTGATCATTCACCGAAAGCGGCTTGACCCAGGTCCAGCCGGGCCGCTCGCCGCTGTTGCCCTTGTTGTTGACCGTGCCATTGCCCGTGCCGTCGTAGCCGTGGCACGGAGCGCAATAGATGTTGAAGCGCTGCTGTCCGCGGTGCAGCAGACCTTCATCGACCGTAATCTGCGGCGGAAAAGCTGTCGCCCAGTCGCCGCCCGCGCGGCCCTCGAAAAAGTGCGCGTCGGTCTTGAGCGAGATCGCATCGCCGCGGGCGACGGTGGTTCCCAGCGGCTGCTCGCGCGTCATGCCGACCGGGAAGCGCGGTCCGCGGCCGTCGGCAAACACCGGGCTGGCCCGCTGAGCCTTGATTTTCTCCTGATTGTCCATGTCCTGAATGATGTGGATCTTCGGCTCACGCGATTTGGAGACGCGGGCGCGGGCGATCACCATCAGCGGCAACAGCGACAGCGTCACCGCCACGATGCCGACGGTGAACAGCCAGCGCGGCGGCTGCTCGACGCGCGTCGGCTCCTCGATCCGCTCGACCTGCCCGCCCAGTTGCGAAAGCAGCGTCGCGGTCGAATGCGCGTTGAAACGCGGGTCCGCCGCCTCCACGTAGATGAAAAAGCGATCGGTCGTCGCCCGGCGAAAGCGCGGGCTGCGAAACACGGCGTTGTAGAAATTGGGAAGGCCGTTGAGCGCCAGCATGCCCAGCCCGGCCGTGAACGCCGCAAAGAGCACGGTCAGCTCAAACATGACCGGGATGAACGCGGGCAGGCTGACGTAGGGCTTTCCGCTGACCAGGAAGTTGTAGCCCTGCAGGTTGGTCGGCAGATTCTGGGGGGCGAACCACTCGCTGGCGTTGGCCCAGGTCGTCAGCCCCAGGCCGGTGAGCGTGCCGAGCATGCCGATGGCAAAGACCAGCAGCGGCAATCGCGTGGGCCGGATGCCGACCGCCTCGTCGATGCCGTGAACCGGGAAGGGACTATGCGCGTCCCAGCGGGTGAAGCCGGCGTCGCGCACCCGGCGGCAAGCCTCCACCAGGTTGTGCTCTTCGTCGAACTCGACCAGCAGGCCGGCCAACCGCGCCGGCGCGGCCGGGGGCGTCATCGAGGTCGGGGCGGCGGCGGCGCTCATGCGCGGACCTCCGTCAGCGCCGGCGCCGTGTGGCCGTGCGAACCGGCCGCGTGCCGATGAGCGTGCGGCATGACTGTTTTGACCTCAGCCATCGCGATCACGGGCAAGTAGCGGCAGAAGAGCAGGAACGGCACCATGAAGAGTCCGAAGCTGCCGATGAACGTCAGGATCTCCACCCAGGTCGGGCGGTACGAATCCCAGGCCGAGGGCAGAAAGTCGCTGGCGAGCGAGGTGACGATGATCACGAAGCGCTCAAACCACATTCCCACATTCACCAGCAGGCTGATGGTGAACATGGCCCAGATGTTGGTCCGCACCTTCTTGATCCAGAAGAGCTGCGGAATGAATGCGTTGCACGAGAACATGATCCAGTAGGCCCAGGCGTACGGCCCGAACGCGCGGTTGACGAAAACAAACCGCTCGACCAGGTTGCCGCCGTACCAGGCGATGAAGAACTCAATCGTGTAGGCGTAGCCGACCATCGTACCCGTGGCCAGCATGATCTTGTTCATGTTGTCCATGTGGCGCAGGGTGATGATGTCCTTCAATCCGAAGAGCTCACGGGCCGGGATGGCCAGCGTCATCACCATCGCGAAGCCGCTGAAAATGGCGCCCGCGACGAAGTACGGGGGGAAAATCGTCGTGTGCCAGCCGGGCAGGACGGACGTGGCGAAGTCAAACGAAACCACCGAGTGCACCGAGAGCACCAGCGGCGTCGAAAGGGCGGCGAGGATCAGGTAGGCCCGCTCGTAGCGATGCCAGTGGCGAGCCGAGCCGTTCCAGCCCAGCGAGACGATGCCGTAACCGATCTGGCGAATCTTGGTGGTCGCCCGGTCGCGCAGCGTTGCGAGGTCCGGCACCATGCCCAGGTACCAGAACAGCAGAGAGACGCTGAAGTATGTGCCGACGGCGAACACGTCCCACAGCAGCGGGCTGCGGAACTGCGGCCACATGGCCATCTGGTTCGGAATCGGCCCCATGTAATAGGCCATCCACACGCGGCCCACGTGAATGCCGGGGAACAGCAGCGCGCAGATGACCGCGAAAATCGTCATGGCCTCGGCGAAACGGTTGATCGCGGTGCGCCATTTCTGGCGGAACAGGAACAGGATCGCCGAGATCAGCGTGCCGGCGTGACCAATGCCGACCCAGAAGACGAAGTTGGTGATGTCGAAGCCCCAGCCGACCGGGTTGTTCAGGCCCCAGACGCCCACACCGCTGAAGAACAGGTACGCGATCATCGCGCCCAGTGTGGCCAGCACGATGGTCGAGATGCCGAAGGCCACGAACCAGGCCGTCGGCGGGCGCGGCGCCTCGGCCACCCCGCAGACGACGTCGGTCAGCGACTTGTAATCGTGGTCGCCGATGACCAGCGGCGCGCGGCGCCGCGGGTCTTCCAGCGTGTTGTCGTAATCGAACGAGATGCTCGCCATGCGTCTGGTTCCAGTCAACTCTTTCCGCGGGTGGTGCGGGCGTCTCGCCCGCACACAACGAGCACGAGACTCCGGCCCTACTCGGCCTCAGCGGGACGGGCGAGACGCCCGTCCCGCCCGGGCTTAGCCGTGGCCGGCGCCGTGCTCACCGTTCCCGGCGCCGCCGCCGAACGGGTTTCTCAGCCGCGCCAGGTAGTCCAGCCGCGGCTTCGTATTGATTTCAGCCAGGATCTGGTAAGAGCGGCCGTCGGCCCGCGACTGCGATACCTGGCTCTCGGGATCGTTCAGATCGCCGAACACGATCGCCTCCGCCGGGCAGGCCTGCGCACAGGCGGGCGCGATCGTGCCGTCGGCGATCGTGTATTGCTCGCCGCGCGTCGCCGGATCAGCCTGCACCCACGCATTGCGGGCGGCGATCTTGGCGGCGGCGATCTTGTGCTGGCAGAAGGTGCACTTTTCCATCACGCCGCGGCTGCGCACGGTCACGTCCGGGTTGTGCACCATGATTTCGATCTGGTTCAGTTTCAGTTGCGGCATAGTGCCCGGATAAGGCGGCGTGCCGCCGGCTTGCGAGCGCGGGTGCTTGGGCCCGTGATGATTGTAGAACCAGTTGAACCGCCGCACCTTGTAGGGGCAGTTGTTGCTGCAATAGCGCGTGCCGATGCAGCGGTTGTAGACCATCACGTTGATGCCGTCGGCGTCGTGCGTGGTCGCCGCCACCGGGCAGACCTGCTCGCAGGGAGCGTTTTCGCACTGGTGACAGGTCATCGGCTGCACCGCCAGCTCGGCGTGCTCAGGATGCTGGGGGCGGCTCTTGAAGTAGCGATCGATGCGGATCCAGTGCATCTCGCGTCCGCGGTTCACCTCGTCGCGCCCGACGACCGGAATATTGTTCTCCGCCTGGCAGGCGACGACGCAGGCGCTGCAGCCGGTGCAGCGCGTCAGGTCGATCGTCATGCCCCAGCGATGCGCCTGGAGCGACGCCGCCTTGGCCGGCAGCGGCTCGGTGAAAGGCGACTCGAGCGTCGGCAGGTGCACCACGTGCCCGGCGGCGTGCGGATTGGCCTTGTAGCCGTTGAGCGTCTGCTCGCGCACGAGTTCGGGAATGCGGCGCTGGGTCTCTTCGAGACCGGCGTCGCTCTCGATGCTGTGATGGTCCTGCGTGGTCGCCAGCTCGTAATACGTGCCCGCGCCGGTCAGCTTGGCGCCGCCGGCAATCGCCATCGTCGCCGTCGTCCGCAGCGGATAGACATCCACGCCGCTGCCGCGCGCCACCACGCCCGCCTGCCGCCGGCCGTAGCCGAGCGTGAGCGAAATCGTTCCTTCGGGATGACCGGGCAGGACATAGCAAGGCAGCTGCACCGACCCGCCGTTCACGTCGATCTTGACCACGTCGCCGCTGCGGAGCCGCTGCGCACGGGCATCCTGCACGGAGATGATGGCGACGTTATCCCACGTCAGCTTGGTGATCGGGTCGGGCAACTCCTGAAGCCAGCCGTTGTTTGCATACCGCCCGTCGTACAGTTTGTAGTCCGGCCGGAAGACCACTTCGAACCCGTCGGACTTCGCGCCGGCGGCGAGCAAGCCGTCGACCCAGCCGATGCCGCTGACCTTGGCGGCGGCGGGGGCCGGAGCTGAGCTCTCGACAAAGCCGCGATGGAGCGTCTCAGCCCATTTCTTCTCGAAATCGGGGCCTTCGGGCGTCTTGAGCACCGCCGACGCAGTGCGGCGCGTCAGCTCGTATCCGCTCTGCTTCGGGTCGCCGGTCAGGAGCGCCAACAGCTCGATCGCACTCTTGCCGGCGTAGAGCGGCTCGATCAGCGGCTGCGTCAGCGTCACGGTGCCGTCGTAGGAGCGCGTGTCGCCCCAGGCCTCCAGATAGTGCGCCCGCGGGACATGCCACGTGCACAGGCGCGATGTTTCATCGTCGAACAGGCTCAGGTGAATCGCCGACTTGGCTTTGGCCAGCGCGTCGGCGAAGCGCAGGTCGGCCGGCGCGTTGTGCACCGGATTGCCGCCGATGATCAGCAGCGTCTCAACGCCGCCGCCGGTCAGCTCCTTCGCCAGCGCCGCGATCGCCTCCGCGTGCGACGGCCGATCGGCGTCGCCCGCCGGAACGTAGCCAACGGTAGCCGGTACGTTTCCGAGCGCCTCATTCATCCAGCAGACCAGGGCGTGCACTTCGGCCGGCAGACTGGTCCCCGCCGTGATGAGGCTGCGGCCCTTGTGCGAGTTCAAATCGTCAATGATGTGCTTCAGATCGCCGGCGTCGAGCACCTTGGCCGCCGCGCCGCCCAGCCGCTCCGCCAACGCCGCCAGCGGGCCGGTGGCCAGCCCCTCTTTCGCCAGCTCCGCAGCGATCTGCACAGCCGCCGCAGCGATCTGCCCGGCCCGCATGCCGATGCGGTGATCCGCGACGCCGCCGGTGATAGTATGGGTGCTCTCGATCACGTAGAGCCGGTTCATCTTGCCGTCAATCGCCCGGCGATTCTTCGCCCAGCTTCGCGTGTTCTGCACGGCGGCGGGGTGCTTCATCAGGAAATCGTCGTCGAGGCTGACGATGATGTCGGCGTTTTCCAGCTTCCAGACCGGCCGCTGCGGCGTCCCGGTGGCGAGCTTTGTGCCCGTACGAATCGTGTCGCGCGAGATCGGCTCATATTCGAACCACTTCGCCTGCGGCAGCCCCGTCGCTACCTTCGCCCGCAGCTCCGCCACCGTGGGCGAGTCCGAGGCCTCGCTCAGTACGCACAGCCCCGCCCCCTTATTCTGGCGTGCTGCCTCGAACATCTTCCCCAGGTCCGCCCACGCCTGCGCCATGGGCGCCGCCGCCCGCTGCCCGCCGACGCTGATCATCGGCTGCTTGCTGCGGTCCGGGTCGTACAACTCCAGGACCGACGCCTGCATGCGCGCGTCGCTGCGCCCGCCGCTCACGGGATGCAGATCGTTCCCGTCGATCTTGATCGGCCGGCCGTCGAAGCTGGTCGCCAGCAGCGCCTGCCCGACGCCGCAGACTTCCATGGAGGTCGCGAACTTCACCGGTACTCCGGGGGTGCGATGCCCCGGCTGGCGGGCGAACGGCAGGATTTCCTCGCGCGGCCAGCGGCAACCGGTAAGTCCGGCCATCGCCAGCGACGCCCCCATGACTTTCAGGAACTGCCGCCGCGAGGGATTGCTCAGCAGGTCCGACGCCAGGGCGGGAAACTCCTTCTCGACGAAGGCGCGGAACCTGGGAGTCTGCGCCAGCTCGTCCAGGCTGCGCCAGTAGAGCTTTCCGCCGGGCGGCTGCGTCATCGATGGCATGTCGAGCAATCCGTTAGAGACCTGATGCCGTGCCGGGCCTTCAATTCCAGCCCGAGCTTGAGCTGTTCCGCGTCGGACCCCGCCGTCCATTCCATATCTGTAATCTTGTCGAGCGGGCGGAGGAACTTCTCCGGCTCACGGTGGCAGTCGAGGCACCACGACATGCTCAACCGGGCGAACTGATAGACCTCTTCCATCCGGTCGACCCGGCCGTGACAGGTTACGCAGCCGACGCCGCGGTTGATGTGAGCGCTATGGTTGAAATAGGCGTAGTCCGGCAGGTCATGGACCTTGACCCACGCGACCGGATTGCCGGTATTGTAGCTGTCCACCAGCGGCTGAAGCTTGAACTTCTGGGCGTCGCCGGCGTTGGGCTGGATGTTGGCGTGGCAGTTGTAACACGTTTGTGTGGCAGGGATTGCAGCGTGAGCCGCGGACTCCACCGTGGTGTGGCAATAGCGGCAATCCATGCCCAGTTCGCCGGCGTGCAGGGCGTGGCTGTAGCGGATCGGCTGCGCCGGCATGTAGCCGACGTCCAGCGCCGTCGGGGCGAAGCCGAAGGTCACGACGATGACCGCATAGAGCGCGCCGCCGACGATGCCGCCCAGCACCAGGTGCTTGAGCCCATTCGTCCATTTCGGAAAAAGGTAGGCGTCGATGGCCGGCTCCTTCCACTCAGCGTGTGGGCGGGAATCATAGGGCACTCGGATGCACGGTCAAGGGCTCAGGCGCTCCGATCCGCCGCCTGGCGCATTTTGCGCGGAAATCCCCAATGCGTCGGTCATTTGCCCCACTCGCGCGCGCCCACTTACTGGGGAGTGCGGGCCTCTGGCCGTCGCGTTTGGGGGACCGGCCTCTGGCCGGTCTCGTTATTGCCAAAGAGCAAAGACCGGCCGGAGGCCGGTCCCCCCCAAACCGCGCGTCGCCGCACGGGATAGAATGAGCATGATGCCTCGACGACGGACGTAACCCCATGCTCAACCGCTGGATCGGAATTCTCTCCGTCGCCGCCATGCTGTTCGCCAACGCCGCGCTGTTCACCCACGAAATCCTGCCCGAGTGGTTCTCCGGCGATCCGCCCGCCAATCCCAATCTGCAACTCGGACCGGACCAGCAGCGCCGCGTGCAAGTCGGCATCTTCGACAAGACCGGCCGAAACGTCGGCCGAAGCTGGACCACCGCCGGCCGCGCCGCCGCACTGACCGACGTCACCGTGCGGACGTTTCTCGACGTGCTGGCGCTGCCCGGCGGGCTGCGCACGCCCCAGGCACTCATTGAGATAAGCCTTCAATACCAGAATTCAGCCGGCGTCGTCGACGAGCTGCAGCTCGACGTGCTCGGACTCGGGATCCCCATTTCGCTGCACGGCGAAAGCATCCCGCCGGGGGAGTTCCCCTGCCGCTGGCGAATCGGCGACGAGCAGGGCACACTCTACCTCAGGGCTGACGCAACGCGGGCGCTCGGCGACGTGATCCGCCCGTTCGACGAGCTGCCCAATCTCTACGTCGGACGCACGTGGCGGCTGCGCCTCGTCAACCCGCTCTCTCAGTTGACGCCCGGACTGACGGCCGACGCGCTGGCGGTCGAGTCCGTGCTGGTGAGGGTGCGGGGCCTCGAGCGGATCGAGCATGACGGGCGGTCGGTCGAGGCGTTCCGCGTCGAGGCGCCCGGGGCCGTGGCGTGGGTTCTGCCGGAGGGCCGCGTGGTGCGACAAGTCGTCCAGTTGCCCATCCTGGGCGAACTGACGCTGCGGGCCGAGGATTTCGACGAGGATGAAATGAACCGCGTCGCGGCGCGATTCGACCGCTCGACCGTGCACCGCGACAAGCCCGACAGCGTAAGATGGGGCGGAGACTGATTCTCGGGTCAGGTGGAGCGGGCGTCTGACCGCCGGGCCCGGGAGTGCGGCAGTCTGGGCCCGAGAGCGTCTTCGGGTGGAACGGGCATCTCCCCCCGTTCCTTCAGACCGCGGGGACGGGCGAGACGCCCGTCCCACCCAGGACCGAGACGCCCGCCCCACCCAGGACCGGAGCAGCCTGCGTGCACGAATTGCAGCGCGAAATTCCATCCGACGAAAATCCGCCGCTCGCTGACGCCGCCCCACCCATCGCCATTCAGCTTGACGGCGTCTCCAAGCGCTACGGCCGCAAGGAAGCCGTCCGCGATCTCTCTCTCTCGCTTCGCGCCGGCGAAGTCTTCGCCTTCCTGGGCCCCAACGGCGCCGGCAAGACCACCACCATGAAACTCACGTGCGGCTTGCTCCGCCCGGATGCGGGCCGCGTCGCCATCTGCGGCGTCGACATGACCCGCCACAGCCGCCAGGCCAAGCAGCACATCGCCTACGTTCCCGACCTGCCCTTTCTGTACGACAAGCTCACGGGCCGCGAGTTCATTCGCTTCACGCGCGAGATGTACGGCGTCGCGCCGGCGGCCGCCGAGCGGCGGCTTGACGAGCTGACGCAGCGGCTCGACATGGCCGGCTTCCTCGACCACCTGGCCGAGACCTACAGCCACGGCATGAAGCAGCGTGTCGCGCTGGCAGCGGCGCTCATTCACGATCCGCGCGTGCTGGTGGTGGATGAGCCCATGGTCGGCCTCGACCCGCGCACCATCCGCGTCATCAAGACCATGTTCCGCGAACGGGCCACCGCCGGCGGCACGGTTTTCATGAGTACGCACACGCTCGACATCGCCGAGCAGATGGCCGACCGCATCGGGATCATCAACAACGGCCGGCTGGCGGCGCTGGGCACGATGGCCCAGCTCCGCACGCAGGCCGCGATCGACGGCCGGCTGGAGGACGTTTTTCTGCACCTCACGAATGACGCCGAAATGACGTAGGTCTGTCGAAGACCGAATCGAAAACACCGCGCGCAAACTCGCATGAGCGGGTCGGGGATCCAGACGCCGCGGAGGCCGGCTACCGCGCGGGCTACGATGGCGCGTCGCACTTTAGCCGTGAATACAAGCGGCACTTTGGCGAACCCCCCGTGCGCGATGTCGAACGACGGCGCGAGCTGGCATGAGGCATGACGCCTTGGTTAATACAGCGGGCGATGGGATTCGAACCCACGACGTCCAGCTTGGAAGAATCCCTTGGATTCCGTGGCGGGATTCCCGAAAGTCCTTATCCTTCAGCAGATTAGCAACCTGACCGGCGCTTCGCAAGGCCTCGCACGGCATCGCGTTTTTTCGCGTGGAAACGCGGTATCGAAAGCTAGAAACGGTATGAAACCGGTAGAAGATTCTGGGGCGGGGTTGCGGCTTCCCGCTACCCCCTATCCCGTCGTGCCCGTGGCATTTCGTAGATCATCCGCACGCAAAGCGAGCTGAGCGATTCTGCGCTCCCGTATCGATCACAGTCATGGCGTCACCATGCAGAGCGCGCCGGTCTGAATAGGTGTGTTCCATCGAAGCCGATTTTATTGGACAATTCATGCCCCTGTCGAGGGAAAAGTGTTCCTCTATTCTGCGCCCCGCGATATCACGGCGTTAAATCAGAAAAGAACCCAGGCGTGCTGCCCCCGGCGGGTGCGAGCCGCCGGGGATTAGCGACGGATCAGGCGGCGTGCGCCTGCTCCTCGGGCGCGTGGAGCGCCGCGATGATGTCGGCGGCGGTGTGCTGGATGCGGTCCAGCGACGCGGCCAGCGTGTCGGTCTTGCCGTCGTAGAGCTGAATGTAGTCGCGGGCAGCGGCGCCGGCGTCCAGGCCCACGGCCTGGGCGACGACGAACGCGACGGCCTCGGCTTCGGTCTCGCGGACGGTCTTGCTGGCCGGGCGGTCCTCGCCGCGATGCAGAAGCTCGTGCGCCAGTTCGTGCGCGATCACCGCGAATTCCTCGGCGGCAGGCAGACCCGGCCGGATGCTGATGCGGCCGCCGCGTGACAGGCCAAGGGCGCTGCCGAGACCGATCTCGTAGTCGAGCGAAATACCGCGCGAGGCGACGACCGTCTTGATTCGGTCGAGGTGCTGGCCGGGATCGCCGTTGATGCCGGCCGGCTCGGGCAGCGGCTGGCCGTCGGTCTGCGACACGTCGAAGACGTACACGCCGCGGAAGCGCAGCACGGAGTCGTCGCGTTCGGCGGATTCGCCCGCGGCAGGCATGGCGTCGCGCTTGCGAAAGACCATCGGCGCGATGATGACGATGCCCTTCTCGCCCTGGCGGACGTAGCGGCCGACCTGCTTCCAGGTGTTGAAGCCGGCGACGTGCGTCGCGTCGGGCTTCTGCGACATGATCAGCATGACGTTTCCGAAGCTGTACTTGTGGAACTTCGCCAGCATCGAGAGGTAGCGGGTGAGTTCTTCGCTCTTGCCGGCGGCGAGCGCTTCGGCGAGTTGTTCGAGGGCCTGGTCGGCGACTTTCTTGGCTTGTTCGGCTTTCATGATTTTGCTCCTTGTCGGGACCCGCGACGTGCGGTCCCTTCGCAAGGCACGAGGGACCCCGGCGGGGGTGAAAAGGGAGCGAGCGGCGGCAAGGCCGGCAGAACGCCGGAGAGTCCCGCGAAGCGGAGCAGGACGAATGACGGACCGGACCGGAAGGGCGCGAAGCGGGTCCGGCGTGAGGCGTGCAGACTTGATGGCGGGAAGCGAAGCGGTGCCGGCTGGACGCCGCGATTGAAAGCCGGCCATGCGGAAGTGCCGGCAGCCAAGAACAAGGCTCATGCACGGGCCGGTTCGCTCGCCACGCAGCTGACAAGGCCGAAAGCCCGTATCACCGTTCGGATTCGCTGCAGCTCCCTTGCAGAACAGCGCATCGTGCGTTACCTGTACAATGAAGGGACGCCGCAGTCGGTGGCGTACGGCGTGATCTAGGGCGCCGGTGGCTGTCAGCCAGCCGAACGCACACAATACTGCCGTCTGAAAGAGTGCCGTGTGAGCAAGAAATCGTCACCGCGGGAAAAACCACCAGCCGAAGCAGCCTTCTCATCCGGCGCACATGCACTTTCAGCACTAGGCAAGCCATGCGAGGATGTTGTTCGCGAACTCCTTGTTCCCGCGACCAACCAGCCGTTGTTTTCGCCAGCACAGGATTCGCAACTCCAGCACTTGGCACAGGCTCTTAACTTGTGGACAGATGAACAAGAAAGGGCGACTGTAATTAGGCACTATCTAGCTGCTGCAGCGGGAGGTCGCGTATTAGATACCAACACCGTTGCCCGATGGATTCGCGCGCATATCAATGACGCTTTTGCCGTTTGCGACTGCATGAACGTCGATCCGCCAGCGGAAGTGACGATCGTTCGGATGCTATCCCGCGCCGGGAGTCAAAAGATTGTCTTCCTGGCGAATTGGAATCTGACACAAAGGCAAGTAGTACTAAAGCGACTGTCTGGCCCTCCTGAAACTCGAGCCGCACGCATACAGCGCGAGATTCAGGCACATCCCTTGTCATGGGTACACGACAACATCATTGAAACCCATTTTCTTCGTAATCCGAAAGACGAGGTATTCCTACTCGAGGAGTACCTTCCAGACGTACTTCGTGATGATTATCCAGCACAGGGAATCCTCGAAGGCGCAAATCTGTTTTATGATATTTGCAATGCCTTGACTTTCTTACATGAGCAAGCAGGCTTGGTACATGGCGATGTAAAACCCGACAATATTGGGAAGCGCGGCACGACGTATATTCTCTTGGATTTTGGAATCTGCCGACCGAAAGATGACTTTTCGATTGACACAACGGCAACGGGAAGCCTCCGGACACGCGCGCCAGAATTGTTAACAATGGACGCTTACGCTGCGCCAGAAAAGGCCGACGTATGGGCAATAGGCGCGACGATTTTTAACTATTTTGCTGGACGGTTTCCTCTCATCGAGAGAAGCGAGCGAATTCCTCGTGTAAGCAATCCCACAGATAGATCGTCATTCGAGCAAGCACTGGCTGACCGAGTGCGAACTCGCTGGGACGAACTTGTTGATTTATCGCTTGTGCCTGAGGCAATGCGCCCCCCACTTCGCCGCGCACTTGTGCGAGATCACGAGGCACGTCCCACTGCGAGAGAACTGACGGCTGAGATTGAGCATGAATTACCTGCATACTTGCGCAAGTACAGCGAGTCAGGGCGGTTCTCTCCAATAGAGCAACTTCGACAGCTTTCTTCGCACCTCCCCGGCAAAGATACCCTCAAACTTCTTCCGCCAGGAGATCTTCAGTCGCTTCGGTCGCTTTTGCAGACGATCGAAAGCGCCCGTAGCCTCCCGACAGAGTGCAATGCTGAGATTACTTCGATTAGAGAGCGTATTGGGTGAAAAGTGCCACGTGGTCGCGTTCAGCGAGTTCAGGACTCTGTTCACGGGCTCATGGAGTTCCAGGGGATGGAGTGCGTAGTCTTGGATGTGCTTCGCACGCCTGAACTACAACGATTGAGACGAGTTAGACAGTTAGGTCTCGCCCATTTCGTCTTCCCTGGAGCCGAGCATTCGCGACTCGTTCACTCACTGGGATCAGCACATCTTGCAATACGATTTGCAAAGCAACTATCTGCTGTTGGGGAGGACCAGTACATCCGGGCATTGCTTCCAGGCGACACGGCGATCCGAGACGTGGCCGTCGCTGCATTGTGCCACGACCTTGGTCATGGTCCACTCTCGCATGCATTTGAAAAGGAAGTCGTTGGAAGAGACTTCAATCGCGAGGCGTGGATAACCACACTAGGTATCTCAGCGGAGCGCGAATTAATATCCGGCGCGAAGTGGCATGAAATGGTTGGACACGCACTTCTCGCATGGGAGGACGGACAGCTACATAAACTCCTTGAGGAACGAGAACGCGGCCTGAGCCTCAGAATTCGCCATCTTCTCCGGGGTAAGTATCACCCCTACTACCTAGGTTCGCTGCTCCGTGGCGAGGTCGATGTCGATCGAGCGGACTTCATTCGAAGAGACGCGCACCAAACGGGTGTCGCCTATGGTCGTTATGATCTCGACTGGCTGATTTCCACATGCGGAATTGGCGTTGACTCTAGCAACAAGTTAGTGGTGGGGTTTGACGAACGCAAGTCAATTCGTGTTGTCGAGCAATTCTTGATCGCCCGGCGTGCGCTGTACGAAACCGTGTACTATCACAAAACAGTACATTGTATTGAAGGAATGGTGGCACTGTTTCTCAGACGGCTCCGTGATGTCGTGCGTGCGGGTAGCGATCTTGGAAATGATCGGTTTGTAGCACCGTATGTGGCGGTCGCCGCTGGCGAGGCAGTGAGCCAAAAGGACTTGTTGGTGCTCGATGATTTTTCTTTGTGGGTGCTCATCGATAGTGTCGCAAACGATCAACGAGCGGACGATACACTTCGCGATCTTGGGCGCCGAATTATCGCTCGCGATTTGTTCAAGCAGGTCTCTTGCGACGATAGACGGTTGGCGGAGTTCCTCAAACGACCGACCTGGCAAAGCGAAGTATTGGAGGTAGTTCAACGTTTTTGTCCAGGGCCTCCCGAATATTACTTGGTTTATGATCCTATCGAAATTCGGTTCTTCGCAGAGGATCGCTCCGAGTGGGGCCATTTTCTTGACAGTGATCGACGGGCCAGCCCCTTTCGGGATCACCCGAGTCTTCATGCATACTCACCTAGACCCGAGGGTTGGGCTCGCCTATTTACGTTAAAAGAGGCGACGGAGGATGTCAGCAAGATGATTGCGGGAGATTGGCGATAGCGTAGAAAGGCGGCACCAATCCTCACAATCCCATCGCGGGGGAATGTGCCCTAGGTGTTGTTGGCAAGCTCGGTAGGGTGACAAGTGCTTCATTGTTGGCCGTCACGGATGCATCCGTTGCTAGCTGGCGACGAATGCGGGCCGTGACAGGTTCCTCGGCGTCGATTCGGCGGGTGGTGATGCGTTCGGGGGCGGCGTCAATGGTGTGCGCGGCCTTCAGCGCCTTGACACGGTCGGCCAGTTCGGCGGTCGAAGGAGGCGGTTCGTTGGCGGGATCGGGTGATTCGTCGCCGCTGGCGTTCGACGGAATGCCGGCGAGGCTTGTCTTGAGCCGATCACGAAGTTGCGTCAGTTCGGCCTGGTAAGTTTCGTGCGTGAACGACTTGCCGATGCGGGCCTGGTAGTCGCGGAGTTGCGACTCGGCGATGGATTGGTCCTGCTTCACCCCGGCAATCTCGTTGCCGTAGGCGTTGCACAACCGCTCCAGGGCGTTGAGCACGGCGCGCGGGCCGTGGCTGCCGCGAATCAGCCGCTCGTAGCGCGTCGTCGCGCCCTCGACGTACACGTCGGGCGGGAAATCTCGATGCAGCACGAGACCGAAGCGCAGGCCGCGATACACGCCGAGCGCGGCGCGCTGCTCCTGCCGCACGTCGCGCGGCAGCTTGTCTAGTTGAGCGCCTAGCACCGCGATGGCTTCGTCCTTTGCATACTCGCGACCGTTGAGCGTGACCGGGTCAAGGGCGTGCGCGACGACGGTCGATTGATCGGCGGTGAGATTCGACAGGCGGTCGTTGAGCCGGGCGATTTTCTCGGGCAAGTCCCGCACGTTGCGGCGGGCGACGTACTGCTCATCGACGTGGTTCTTCTTGAGCAATGCCAGCCGCTGCAATTCGGCGTCGGCTTCGGCAAGCGTCAGCACGGCTGGATTGCCTGAGGCAATGGCCTTGACCTCGGCGTAGGACAATTCCTGACCGCCGACATCCTCGGCGCGGCGGGAGGCATTGTGGCCCGTGATGACCTGGCCGATGAATCGGGCCTTCGTTTCAAGGGCCTGCCACATGTAGGCGTCGAAGGAGCCTTCGGTGACGTAACGATAGACAGCGACTTCCTCGTTGGAGTTGCCCTGGCGGAGGATGCGTCCCTCGCGCTGCTCGACCTCAGCCGGTTTCCACGGGGCATCAAGATGATGCAGAGCCACGAGCCGCTGCTGCACATTTGTGCCCGTGCCCATCTTCTGCGTGCTGCCGATCAGCACGCGCACTGAGCCGTTGCGGACTTTCTCGAAGAGGGCCTGTTTCTTCACGTCGGAGTCGGCGTCGCCAATGGCGGCGATCTGCGCGCGAGGGACGCCGCGGGCAACCAACTTCTCGATTACGTCGTCGTAGGCCGAGTATCCCCACGGGGTCGGATGAACACCCATGTCGCAGAAGATCATCTGCGCGCCGCGCGTGGCGGCGGACTTCTCCCATGTAGCGGCGACGTTCTCCACCAGGCGGTTGACCTTTGAGCCGGGATCGTCGGGAGCGGAGGCGGAGAGCATCCGTCCGTCGAGCGCCAGCTTGCGGCCGTCGGTCGTGATGTTGAGTGCGTTGTCCTCGCGCGGGTCCACCTTCTCCGTCCGCAGCCGCTCGTAACGCGCGACGAGTCCGTCCTGAAGGGCGTGCTGCTCGGCCGACATGGGACAGGCGACGACGATCGGTTTGCCGCTTTCCAGCCGCGGCCGCGGCAGGTTGAGCATGTCGGCCGTTTGCACGTCGGAGAAAGCACGGAACATCTGCTGCAATTCCGGGAGGTTGGTGAACTTGGCGAACCGGCTTCGCGGCCGCAGTGATGCGCCGTCCGGCGAGATTTCCATTGTGTCGATTACTTCGCCGAACGTGGCCGCCCAGGCGTCAAAGTGTTCCAGTCCCCGGCTCTTGAGCCCCGCCGGGTCAAGGAAGCGCTGCATCGTGTACATCTCGACCATCGTGTTCGATACCGGCGTGCCGGTGGCAAAGGTGACGCCGTGGCCGGGGTGCTGTTCGCCGAGATAGCTCGCCTTCATGTACACGTCGAAGGCGCGTTCGCTGCCGCCGGTCTGGATGCCGGCGACGCGCTCCATCTTGGTCGGCGTCTCCAGGTTCTTGAAGAAATGGGCCTCGTCGATGAAGCAATGATCGACGCCGAGTTCATCGAACACGAGACCGTCGTCCTTCTTTTCCTCAGCGAGCAGATCCTTCAAGCGTTCGACGCGGGCCGCCTTCTGCTTCTCGATCTGCTTGATGATGTTCCGGTTCGATCCCTTGGCGCCGGCGTGCTCGCGCAGCAGCTCGTCGTACTCGGCGATCTGCTCGACAAGGAATTTCTGCTGATAATCCCGCGACATGCCTATTCGCTCGAACGAGGAATGCGTCACGAGAATTCCGTCCCATTCACCGCTGGCGATTTTGGCGGTCAGCAGCTTGCGGCGGTCGCGGCGCAGGTCCTCCTTGCCGGCGACCAGCAGCCTGGCGTTGGGATAAAGCTGCATGAACTCGCGGGAGAATTGCTCCAGCAGGTGATTGGGCACGACGTACATCGGCTTCTTGATGAGACCGGCCTGCTTCATCTTCATGCCGGTCGCGGCCATCGTGTAGGTCTTGCCCGCGCCGACGGCGTGCGCCAGCAGCGTGTTACCGGAACTCATCCCCCGCCATATCGCGTCGGCCTGGTGCGGCCGCAGGTGGATCGTCTGGTTCATGCCGGGGAAGTCGAGGTGCGAGCCGTCGAACAGGCGCGGCCGAAGATTGTTGTAATTGTCGTTATAGACTCGCACGAGGCGTTCCGTCCGCTCCGGATCGGCGAATACCCAGGCGCGGAAACGCTCCTTGATGAGCTTCTGCTTCTCTCGGGCAGCCAGCGTCTCATTCTGGTTGACGACACGCTCCTCCTTGTCGCCGTGGTCGATGATGTCGTAGATCACCGGCGATTTCATATTCAAGGCAAGTTCCAGCAGCCACGCGCCGTTGGCGCGGGCGGTGCCGTAATCAGAGGTTGCAGCGACCGACGCCCGCGCGGCGTGGCCGGCTTCGAGACTCCACACCGCGTCTTTTTCAAGATGCGAAACGGGTACGGCTTCCGGCGGAACATGAAACAACTCGGCCGCGAACGCCTGGATGTCGCTCGCCGGAATCCACGGCGCGCCGAGATTGGCGTCGATGTCGCCGGGCAGCACGTCTTCGGGCTGCACGCGCCGCAGCGCCTCGGCGTTCTGCGCGTATGCCCGTCCCGCCTTCTCCGCAGCCGATAGCTTTGAGCGAACGTTGCCAGATAGGTAATCGTCGGCGGTCTTCCACTGCTTCGACTCCGGATCGTGATAGATCAGGTCGCCCAGTTCGGTGACGACACGCTCCTCCGGCTTGCCGTACAGCTCGGCGATGAAAGGCAGGTCCACCCTTCCCCGCTGATTGAGCGATACCAGCAACCCTTCCTCGGCGCTGCTGACCTGCGTGACGGGCGGGGTTCTGCCCACCACGTCCTTGCTCATGATGGTGGCTTTCGCGGCCTTTTCTGTAACCTCGTCGTAGTCTTCGAGCGACATCACCAGCATGGCGTCAGGATCTTCGATGAATTTGACGAGGTTGGGCCGGCGGCGGATGACGCTGCCGTCACGGCTCTCGCTGAAGCCGGTCTTGTTGATCGGGCGGTAGGCACGGCTGAATCGGTCGTAGGCATGATTGAGTTCGCGCCGTGCTTCGTCTCGATGCTCTATCGGCCAGCCTTCGTTCTGTGATTGCAGCACGCGGCGGGCGCAGTCGCGCAGGCCGACCAATGCCGCGAGCCTTCGGCCAGTGAACGTCCCGTTGGCCTTCAGCGCCTTGCCGCCGTATTCGACGGGGACGCCCTGGCCGTTTATCAGCTGGCAAATGGCGTTGTCGTCCCGGACGAAGAAACTCCCCTCGTTGATGTGCTTTTCGGGCGGCGGCGGCGTGAACGTCGCGGCGGATTGCTCGGATTCACGGGACGCCGGCGCCGGTTGGAACTGCGGCAACTGCCGGACTGCATCCTTGAGCTTGGCCGCGAGATCGCCGTTGCCGCGAACGCTGTAGCCTTCCCCGCCGTAAAGCGTGTCCTGTCTCGTCCAGGTGCCCAGCACCATCTCTGGATGGTTGAGGAAGTAGCGATTGACCGGGACTTCGGTCCCTTCGATGGCAAGCGGAGCAATGCCGAGCCACTGCGGATCGGCATGATGGGCCGGCTCGCCGGGCGCGCGTCTGCGCAGGAACACGATGTCGGTGACGACGGCCGTCCCCTCGCGCTTGAAAGCATCGGACGGCAGTCGAATCGCGCCGACGAAGTCGGCCTTGTCGCCGAGATACTCGCGGATGGCGGCGTTCTGCTTGTCGAGTGTGAAATGCGACGTGACCACGGCCAGCACGCCGCCGGGCTTCAGCGCATCGACCGACTTGGCGAGGAAGTAATCATGCAGCGCCAGCTTCTGCCCGTGATAATCGAGTTTGATGTCGGCGAAGGGCACGTTGCCGACGACGGCGTCGATGCGGTCCTCGGGCAGCTTGGTGTCGCGGAAGCTCTCAATACGGATGTCCTGATCGGGATGCAGCGCCCGCGCGATCCGGCCGGAGATTGAATCGAGTTCGACGCCGATGAAGCGGTGCCGGCTGCTACCCCGGCTCATGAAATTGCCGATGCCGCATCCCGGTTCCAGGATGGTGGCATCGTCGGGAACACCCAGCCGCGCGATGGCCACGTGAATTCCGGCGATGACAACGGGCGACGTGTAGAAGGCGTTGAACGTCGTGCGCTTGGCACTGCCGTACTCGGCGGGGGTGAGCAGGGATTTCAATTCCTCGCCGAGCTTCTCCCAGCCGGCGTCCTTGTATCGCTGCGTCAACGGATCGGGAAAAATCGACAGGGCGACCGGGCCGAAGCCGGCGAAGCGGGCGAGCGCCTGCCGCTCCTCCGGCGTCGCCGCTCGCTGTTCGCTTTCGACAATCTGAAGGGTGCGGATGGCGGCGATGATGTCGCGGGCTTTTTCCTTCTCGCCGCTGGCGATCTGGACAGATGTCGTCGCTTCGGGTTTGTTGGAGGCTGACGCGGTTCGATCAGAGGACGGGCGGAATTCGGACGGCGCTGAAGGCGACAGCAGGTCGAACAGCGTCGGCTCGCCTGCCCATGTCAGGCGCGCGACGTGCGTTTGCGGGACCGCGCCTTTGCGGCGCCCGACGACGAGGGGTTCTTTTCGCCCGGCAGCGACGCGTTCCGCAAACGAGGCCTCACCTCGGCGAGCGCGATCTCCAGCGCCGCGCTGGCGAGCTGGATCGAATCCATGTCCGGCCGGCTCATTGGCAGGGCCGCTTTCCAGTGTTCGTGGCGCGTCTTCAGTTCGCCGGCGTAGTGGTTCACGACCGCGAGCACCTTCCGTTTTCGGCGAAGCCGGCCGTGAAGCCAGGGCTGCTGTCGAAGCAGCTCGATGATGATCGTCTTGTACGGCATGGTGGCCTCCTGTTTGTGTATCGGGGGGTTCTTCGAGCGCGACCGGCGGATCGTCCGTATCGGACGAGAACGGCAGAGTGGGATGCTGAGGGGGACGTGTCCTGCGGCCCATGCTCAGGAACAATCAGGACGGCTGTGTTCCTGGGAGCCTAGTCGGATCGTGACCTGTCTCGATCCGGCTTTTAGAGGCGACAGATCGGCCGCGCCCGTCTTGGGCCTTGCAAGAGATTCAGTGTGGGACGTTCCGTCGGCCATGTTCCCGCGATGCGATGCTTCGCAGTTCGGATAGCACGCTCTGACGAATCGTTCAACCGGAAAGGCGGGATCCTGGTTCGCGGAGGGGGTGACAAGGGTGCAAGCGGCGCGGACGGCGGCGGATTTTGCCCAAAAAACCCGAACCAGGGACGCCGACCCGACTCCAGATTCTTCCCCGGTCGTCAAGCGCTTTTCTCACAACATGTGAAGCTGGGCAATTCGTGGCCGCCCGGGAGCGGTTGCGGGCGGTTGTGGGCGAGGTTCCAAGGGCGTTTACAGCAGTGAATGCGCGATGTAGGCTGCCCAATAACGACCGGGCTTCCTGACATTTCCTTGAGTTCGAGGAGTTGAAAATGTGGAACGTCAGACGCGTTGCCGTTGCGGTTTGTGCTGTGACGAGCGCCGCGGAATTTGCGTCGGCGCAATTCCTTCCTTTCGCCGGTGACGAGAGTGCGCATGTGCTATTTGAGAACGCCGCCGGCAGCGGTCTCGGATTGGAAGACTTCGATAGTTACTCGGATGGCGCAAACGTCGCGTCGTTGCCAGGGTTGCACGTTTCGTTCGATGATCCTCTTCCGTTCGCTCAGGCGTACGAAGCGTCTCACATTTTTGCGCGAAGCGAGCCGAACCAACTCGCCAATCGCCCGCCGGATTCGGACGTTAATAACCCATATATCATTCGCCCTGAACCGGGACTTTTGATTTCGGCGCTCGGGCTTTGGGAGACATCCAGCACGCCAGCGGGAATCGATCAGCTACGGCTAACCGCGTTCGATGGGAATGGACTGATCCTCGGCAGCGTCGACACGCCCTTCGCGGGCGTTGCCTTCGCCGGGTTTGTCGTCTCCTCGGGTGCTTCGCGCGTTGAAATATCAGTGCTCGGAAACGCAGATGGCCGAAATGGATTCGACGATCTGCAGATTGGTACAGTCCCGGAGCCGGCAACAGTCTCCTTGCTGGTGGTTGCCGCCGGAATAATTGCGCTGCGCCGGCGACGATAGCTCCATGAGCAGGTTGTTTCAGAGTGATGCCGACGACTGCGCGACGTGTGTGGGATATTTGTTCAACGAGCGATGTTGATCCATCAACAGGGTCTTTCCTGTCAGCACACTGTTACTCGTCTCCACGAGCTTCCTAATGAGAACGGGATGCCGTTTGGTAGGCTGAGCCTCCTCCTGAATGCCAAGCGGCCTTTCCGCAAGCTCGAAGCCACGGCTCTTGTGACCATTGCGCAACACCTGTCATATCGGTGTCGCCTTCTCGTTGCGATTTTGAGTTGTTAATTCACTGACTTATCCACAGCCCCGTCCCGTTTCGGGGCGGTTCTTGTCATGGTTGCAGCGGGCCGCCGCCGTCGCCAGCGCTTTGGGGGCGCGCGCCGTCGGCGGCTCATTCGCCCTATTTAGTAGTAAGAAAGAGCAAGGTCGCAAGTCGTTGATTTTCCTGAATCGGAAACGTCACGAATTGACGGGCGACCGTCACGATCGGACGGTGAACCGTCAAAAAGCACTTGCGCTTGTGTCGCTCGTCTGCCAGTGTGTTGTCTGTTTACAGTCACAAATGGAGGTGGAAAATGACGGAAGTGCGACAGATTGCGGCGATGCCGGAAAATCAGGTGAGCACCAAGCGCGGATTCCCGGTCTACCGGACGAATCCGAGCGTGCCGACTGCCAATGGCATCACGACTCGGACCAAGCGGTTTCAGGTGCCGGGCGGCCGAGGATCGGTCATCGTTGACAACAGCAGCGGCGAGATCAAAGGCATCGGCGGCATGGGCTTCTGGTGGGAAGAGGAAGTGGACAGCAGTCGATTCGTGAAGATGTTCCTCGATGGTATCAAGCAGGCGGCGGACCTGTCCAAGACTGGCTTGCAGGTGTTCGAGCTCGTCTACCACGAAATGCGCGCCAATCCGGGGTCTGATGAAATCAAGCTCAATCAGTACGTTGCCAAGGATCACGGTATCAGCGACCGCACTTATCAGCGGGGTGTGCGGGAACTTCTTGAAAAGGAATTCCTGTACCGCAGCCCTTCCGACGGCGTGTTCTTCGTCAACATCCGGTTCATGTTCAACGGCGATAGGCTTGCCTTCGTGCGGACGTATCACCTCAAGGGCGCCGGCCGGCAGCAGGAACTCCCGCTTGAATCGGTGGCCGCCGCGCCCTCGCGTGCTCCCAACATTCTGGAACCGGCCGGCATCGGAGTTGAAATCGACGGCGGTCAAGACAAGTAGCCGTTGGCCTTGAGCCACGGCTCGATGGCTTCTTCAAGGATGTCCTGGAGCGTGTTGGGCTCCCTGCCCTCAAGCTGCCGCTCAAGCGACGCTCGCTTCAGCGCCCGCGCGAAGTCGTCGCGGATGCGCGTGCTGATTGGCACTCGATTGAGTGCCGCCGTGGCAACGACAGGCGCGGCCGGCTTCGGCGGTTCCTTGTCGCCGAAGACAAACGCCCTCTCTTTCGCAATGTCGATTGTCGGCGGCGCGATGGCCGGCGGCGTAGCTTTCAGTCCTTCGGTGAGCGAGCGTCTTTCGGCCATTGCGGGCACTCCCCTACCCTTTCACGGCCTGGCGTTCTTCGGCCGGCGCGACGGCGTCCGGCAGAATCTCGCGGAAGATCGCTTCAGCTTCTAGTGCCGCCTCGCGTGCGCGGGAGCCGAGATTCCAGACGGTGGACCCCTGCCCCGGCGCGTCGGCGTAAATCTGCCGCAGACTCATCGCGGTTGACGCCATCGGCAGCGACAGCGCCGCCGCCGCGTCCTTCATGTCCTGGGTCAGCCGGTAATTCTTTCCGACCATGCTGAGGACGATAATGGCCTTCGGAATCCCGCCGCGGATGTCCTGGGCCTGCCGCAAAACCTCTGTTGCCTTGGCAAGCGCCCGGACCTCTAACATGCTGGCTTTGCAGGGAACAATGGCAAGATCGCCGCGCAAGAGCAGCGCGCGGCTCGTTTCGGTCTGGCTGCCCGGTCCGTCGGCGACGACGTAGTCGGCGTCTTGGGCGAGAATCGGCAGTTCATTCAAGATGATGTCGGAGTTATCGAGGCGGACGGCTTTGATCTCCGGTATCGCCTCGCGTATCCATTCGGAGGATGACTGCTGTGTGTCGCAGTCGGCGAGCGTCACCTTGTGGCCCTGCTCATGGAGCCACGCGGCCAGGTGGACGGCCAGCGTTGACTTTCCGACGCCGCCCTTGGAGTTCGCCACGACGATAATCATGAAAGATGGATAGCATGATTTCATGCAGGCTGGCAAGCACTATTTGTTGCAGGCATGAAAGCTCGCCGTCCTGCAAGCAATCTGTCAAGATTACCTGCCTGCAATCAGGCAAGCTGTCATGCCGCGCTGCTTGCAATCAAGCAATCTTGACAGATTGCTTTCCATCCGGCTTGCACGCCTGCCGTCCTTCCATCTGTCATGCAAGCATGATGGCAAGCTGACATGCTTTCATGCAGGCTTTCACGGTGAAACTTGTCCTTAGCAGCGCTAAGGGGAGACGTCTGACAGCGCTATTTCGATGCGTGCTATTTCGTGTACCACGTTCCTTCGGTGTTGGAAACGCTCATGATTTGGGCGGGTTTTCAGGCGGTTGGTAGGCAGGGATTGCCGGGTGGTCGTTCCGTTTCGGAACATGGGGCAGGTCCGAATTGACTGCCGTTTAAGGCCGTCGCCGTCGGGTTCTCACCGGCGGCTGGGACCCGAGGCGACCGGCCGCGAGGCGAGGCGCCGGTCACGCCTTCGCCGCACCCATCTGCCGGCAAGGATCTGAGCCGGAGGGTTTCTCTTTGAATTTCAAAGGCAAGGGATGTGACAGACGTAATTACGGCGTCTTTGGTGCGGCTTCGATGCGCCGGCAGGCGTACTCGAAATAGACCGGGTCGCGCTCGATGCCGACAAAGCGCTTGCCGGTCTGTATGGCGGCGACGCCGGTCGTCCCGCTCCCAAGAAACGGGTCTAAAATGCTGTCCACATGATGCAAGTCGCAGAAGTAGCGCACCTGCGACAGCGGGCGAGGGCAGGGCACGGGGTTGTCGCCGCGATAGCCGTCCCAGGGCCGAAGGTCATCCATGTGCCAGTCGCGCGGCAGGTGGTCGCGCAACAGCGTGCGTCCGCTCCAGAAGATGACCGGGTCCCAGCTGAGGCAGGGCGTCCTGCCGCTTCGCTGCGGGTACACCTTGCAGGCCGCGACGATGCGATAGCCACTGGGGAAATACTTGTGCCAGCGCTCGGCCTTGAGCGGGCTTTGCCAGACGAAGCATGGGCCGTCGTTTGTCACACGGACGAGCTGCGGCACAAGCCGGGCCATCATCGCGTCGTACTTTTCGGGGGCATCGTCGTAGGTGCGGTAGGCAAAGCCGATGCCGTACGGCGGATCGGTAATGACCGCGCCGATTTCGGAAAGGCTTGGTAGCACGTCGAAACAATCGGCACGGTAGAGCGTGGCGTTGCCGATGACGACCTTCTCGACAGGCGCAGCGGGAGCGGAGAGCGTGCGCCGCGCGCGGAAGAACGGATTGACAGCGGCGCGGGTCATGGCTGCGCCTCCTCCGCAAGTTCCGCCTCGAAGTGGTCGCAGGCGAGCCTCACCACGTCATAGACGTTGAGCGCGTGCTGGTTTGCCAAGTGAAGCAGGTCGGCGATGATGTCGCAGAGGGCGCACTGAAGGTCGGTGCGCTGCATTTGCTCGGGATTGTTGTTGTCGAACATTTCGGCGGTATAGACCGACAATGCAGTCAAGGCGCGTGCTGCGCGGTCGGAGTTCTTGGGCTTTCGTGTCATGGCAATTCTCCTTTCTCGAAAAAGGGGGCGGGCCGCAAAGCACGCCCCGGTTGAACAGCGGTTAGTCCTTGTTTTCCGAAACGACGCGCAGCGTGATGCGTCCGTCGAGCGGCACGGCCTCGATCTGAAGGTTGAAGCCCTTGCCGTCGGCGTGCGCCCAGGCGGCGCCGATGCGGGTCCAGATCGCCTTTGCGCCTTCGCGGTCGCGCACCTGGTACGCAACGTGCGTCGGGGTCTTGGACGGTTGTCCGGAAGTGTTCTTGGCGTCAGTCATGATTCGTCTCCTTTTCAAAAGTGTCCGGCCGCGCCCATCGCGGCCTGATGGCACTGCAAAAGAAGCCGCTACAGCCGGGGGCCTTTGCCAAGCGCAGCGCACCGGTCACAGCGGAAAATGGTGGGTCCCTTCAGGGGAAACGATTTTCTGCTTGACCGGCCCGGCGGCGGCTTTAGGTGCCCATCAGCAAGGCCGCGCGGCGTGGCTGGCACGAAAAGGAAGAGACGAAGCCCTGACGACAAGGCACGACGGCAGGTCCAAGCGAAGCCCGATGCACTCGCAAGGTGCATTGCGAATGACAGGCGTCTGGATGCGCTCGCGGTGAGCCATGCGTCCCGCGCAGGCAGGGGTTGCAACCGGCGCAGACCCGTGCATCAACGCATTACGGACGCGCGCTGCGCGTCAATGGAAAACGATGGCTGTTCACCGTGGGCGGTAGCGGCCTGCTTCCCGCGTGAAAGCCGTGAAAGAAACACGCGAGTCGCGCAGGAAGTAACTAATTCTCAACCATTGCGAAGTAGAATTGAGACATGCTTCGCATCAATCAGAACACCGCGCCCGAAGGCGCAAAGAGCTACTATTCGACCGCCGACTATTACTCGGAAGGTCAGGAGCTTACCGGCCGCTGGCGCGGAGACGGGGCCACGCGACTCGGGCTATCGGGCGCAGTCGGGCAGAAGGACTGGGACGCGCTCTGCGACAACATCGACCCGAACACGGGCAACGCGCTGACGCCGCGGCAGAATACCGGGCGTCGCGTCGGCTACGACTTCAACTTCCACGTGCCAAAAAGTGTGTCAGTGCTCTACGGCCTCACCAAGGACGAGCGAATCCTGGAAGCGTTCCGCGAGTCGGTTGATGCGACGATGCAGGACATCGAAGCGGAAATGAAAACCCGCGTCAGGCTCGCCGGCAAGAATGAGGACCGCACGACGGGCAATATGGTGTGGGGCGAGTTTATCCACACGACGGCGCGTCCGGTGGACGGGATTCCCGATCCGCACCTGCACGCCCACTGCTTCGTGTTCAACACGACCTGGGACGGCATCGAAGAACGGTGGAAGGCGGGCCAGTTCGCGGGCCTCAAGCACGACGCGCCGTTCTTCGAGGCGGTGTTTCATTCGCGGCTGGCGCGGCGCATGGAGGAACTGGGCCTGGCGGTGCAGCGGACGCGGCACGGGTGGGAGCTGGCCGGCGTGCCGAAGGCGGCGCTGGCGAGGTTCTCGCGGCGAACGGCGCTGATCGAAGACAAGGCGCGGGAGAGGGGCATCACCGATGCCGAGACGAAGGGCGACCTGGGAGCGAAGACGCGCGAGCGCAAGCGCAAGGATCTGACGTTCGATGAACTCGGCCGCGAATGGAGGTCGCGGCTCTCGCCGGAGGAACTGGCGGCGCTCAACGGCATCAAGTCGCGGCTGGGCATGGACAGCATCGCGGAGGATGACCGCGCCGCCGGCGACGCCGTCGCCAAGGCAATCAAGCACTCGTTCGAGCGCAGCTCGGTGCTGGCGGAGCGCAAGCTGGTGACGGCGGCGCTCAAGCGTTCTTACGGCGCGGCCTCGGCGAAAACGATAATGCAGAAGCTCGGCGACGCGAACCTGGTGCGCGGCGAGCGCGACGGGGAGCAGCTCGTCACGACCGGCGACGTGGTCGCCGAAGAGCGGCGCATCATCGACTTCGCGCGTCAGGGCAGGGGCACCTGCCGGAAGCTCGGCGACGGCGAGCACGCCTTCACGCGCGAATGGCTCAACGCCGATCAACGGAGCGCCGTGCTGCACGTTCTTCACTCGCCCGACCGGGTCATGCTGATTCGCGGCGGAGCCGGCACGGGCAAGACCTCAATGATGTCGGAAGCCGTTGAGGCGATTGAGAAAAGCGGGAAACACGTTTTCACCTTCGCGCCCTCGGCCGACGCCAGCCGCGGCGTGCTGCGCGATCAGGGCTTCGCCGATGCGGAGACGGTGGCGCGGCTGCTGGTCGATGGCGAGTTGCAGCAAGAGGCGAGGGGGCAGGTGCTGTGGATCGACGAAGCCGGGCTGCTCGGCACGAAGACGATGGGGCATGTGTTTGACCTGGCGGAGCAAATCGACGCCCGTGTCATTCTCTCCGGCGACCGGCGCCAGCATGGAAGCGTTGAACGAGGGGCGGCACTGCGGCTGCTCGAAGAGCAGGCCGGCACGGTGCCGGCGGAAATCCGCGAAATTCAGCGGCAGAGCGGCGCGTACAAGGAAGCGGTCAAGGCGCTGTCGCAGGGCCGGACGGAAGAGGGGCTTCAGGCGCTCGACCGGCTGGGCTGGGTGCGCGAAGTCACGGAGACCGATCGCTACAAGTTGATGGCGGAGGATTACGTCGCCAGCCTGGAGGAAGGGAAGACGGCGCTGGTGGTGAGTCCCACACACCGCGAGGGCGACTGGATCACCGATGAAATCCGCGCCAAGCTCAAGCAATCCAAGCGGCTTGCCGGACGCGAGCGGCACGTGCTGATGCTCCACAACACGCATTACACCGAAGCCGAGCGTAGCGACCCCATCAACTTCGAAGCCGGCGACGTGCTGGAGTTCCACCAGAACGCGAAGGGCTACGGCAAGAACGAGCGCGTTGTGGTCGGCGACGAGGCGCCACCGGTCGAACACGCGGCGAAGTACACGTTCTTCAAGCCCGGCCTGCTGCCGATCGCGCCGGGCGAACTGATCCGCATAACACGCAACGGCAAGACCGCCGACGGCCTGCACCGGCTCAACAACGGCGCAACCTTCTCGGTGAAGGGCTTCGACGGCAACGGGAACATCATCCTCGCGAACGGCTGGACGGTTGCGAAGGACTACGGGCATCTGACGCACGGGTACGTCGTCACAAGCCATGCGAGCCAGGGCCGCACAGTCCAGCGCGTGCTGATCGGCGAATCGGCACAGAGCTTCCCGGCGGCGTCGCGCGAACAGTTCTACGTCTCCGTCTCACGCGGCCGCGAGCGGGCGACGATCTACACCGACGACAAGGCGGCGCTCAAGGCGGCGGTCAGTCGCTCCGACTCGCGCATGTCGGCAACCGAACTTGTGAACGGCCGTCACCTGCGCGAGCGCGCGATGACGATGGAACGGCTGGAACAACTGCATCCGGCCGTCGCCGTTAGCGAAGCGCAGTGGCAGCAAGAAAGGAACGATTATGAACGGTAGGCTTCTGGAGAAATACGTCGGCCGCAGCAACGGCAACGGTGAAGTGGCGTTGTCACCCGACGAACCAGAAATCGACGACCTGGGCTGTTTCGGCTGGCTCAGGGGCATCCGCGACCGCGCCGTAGCCGTCGAGCTTCGACAGGCCAACGGCAACATCGTTGCCATTCCCTATCACGGTATCGAGCGTTTCGCATTCGACCCTTCGGAAGGCATCGTGCTGACGGTCTCCGGCGGCAAAGTGGTGCTCAAGGGTCGCAACCTCAACGCCGAAATGCAGCCGACGATCCGCCTGTTCGAGGGCCTCGCCCGTCACCGCGTGCCGTGGATACGCGAGGTGCAGGGCGGCGAAAGCCTCTCGGCGGCTGGCAATGCGACGGTCGTCGATTCGATTCAGTGGTAACCGTTCTCAGCGGCCCCGGTCGGGATTGAATTGTCGATTATGAGTGCCAGGCACGTTCTTTCGCACTCCATGCCCGGCACACCATCGCAAGCAGCAACGGCACCGCCGACACAAAGATGGCATACATGAAATAAATGAGATCGACCGCCGTATGGATTCGCGTCCAGGCGATGATGTGCGGCACGAGCGCGCACAGGAAATAGCCCGCATGCAGCACCGTAACGGTCAGTGCGTCGCGCCAGACATCCCGGCGTAGTTGCGCCACAACAAGCGCCATGCAGGCGATGGCCTGCAACAGGATGTAGTAGGGAATCCGATCGCGCGGGACTTCGACGTCGATGTTCAATGCCTCTTTCAAGGTAGGGATAATATGTTGCGGCTTGTAGTAGAAGAATGCCTCACACGTCTCCTTCGGAAACTCTCTTACGACATAGAAGAACGCGTTGCGTAACTGCCGCTCATATTCGGCGTGGAACAGCTCCCTTCCCGCTTCATGTTCCGAGCGGTTTCTGTTTTGAGGCAGGCTGACCCAGACGCAATGGCCGTTGCGGTCGCCGCCGTGCTGGTGAAGGCCTTCCTTGAACAGGTGCGTACAGTCGTATTGCTCGGCAAGGCCGGGGTAGACCCATTTGGGATGCGCACTCTGGCTGATGAACACGCGATGCCAGAATCCGCCGTTGAGCTGTCCGGTCCTGACATAGCTGAAGGGCATAAGAGCCACCCAGAAAAGCTTGGATGCGACATATAGCCCGACGATCACGGCGCCGAAGCGGAACACCAAGCGTTTCCGGACAGCGTCCCTAGGGTTGGCCCACGACACGAGCACGAGGCCGCACCACACGGGCCAGAGCAGATATGCCGGCGTGCCTCGCACATATATGGCAAGCACCAGAATCAGCATTTGAAGCCCTGCCAGCATGATGGCGCGGCCGCCGGTGGTTCGCCGTTTCCAGAAGTAGAGCAGCTCATGAAAGAGGTGGATGCCCGGGATGATGCCGATTACGAAGAAGTAGCGAAGCCCCCCGATCGACACCTGCCCCACGACGCTATCCGATGAGGTAAGCGGCGTCAGCAACATGATCGTGAGCGCAATCTGGGAAAGCTGGATGGCGATCAACTGCCGGCCCGGAAACCGCAGCGCAAACGCAAGCGTGGAAAGCCCCACTAAGAACAGCATGCCGTAATTCAGCGACTTGAGGTCGACCCCGAACAAGGCGAAGGAAAGGCTGGCAAAGATCGGGCAGCCGATGCCGTTGCCGTCCGTCGTGGTCGGCAACACGTCGCCAGCCGGCAGCTTATCTTCCAGAATCTGGCGTATTGCATCTTGTGGCTTGGAACCGGGCGTACGGAGCATGCCGTAGGGGGTGCCGTTCACCCTCCCCATTCGCGTGCCGTAGTGCGCAAACGATATGCCGGCCGCGATGCAATCTGTTTCCGGGTAGAACGGTGCATGCTCATGTTGCTCCAGTGAAAGCACGGAAAGGCAGTAGCCCATAAACACGAGAAAGGTGGTGAGGTAAGCGAGTTTGTGTGTCATACGCCCGGTCGTTAACAGTGTCGCCTTGGAGCGCCTTTAAGGGTGGTTCACGCGGCCTCCCGGCGTGTGGGTTGTTCGTGAGACTGTCAGTCTGCTCCGACACCCGCACCATCCTCACTTCGCTGACGACCCGTACATACTTACCAAACGCGGACACTATGCGCAATCGAAAGCCGAAGTGTCGGCCGTCAGTGCCCCGATTCCATGATGACGCGCTGTGGGTTCGGCGGACGCGATAGCTGCGGCGCTCGCGTCAGTCAGACGGAGTCTCAGTCCCTCCGATTCGGGCATTCGCGAATGCGATGCGGGGGCGGCCGCGCGTTCGTCTTCAGTGGAGGTCCGACGTACGCGCAGGTATCGAGTGTGATTCCGGGGAGCGGGCGACGATCCGGCTTCTGAAGCGCTCGTTCATCGCCGTGTGACACGTACCCCCAAAACCGGGGGACGCACGAGCCTTTCGACAGCAGGAGCCGAAGAATTGTGGATTCCGTGCTACAAGACGGCGTTGTTCTAGTCGCCAGCAGTGATCCAGAAAAACTATCATCAACGATGCTATTATAGGACGCACAAGGCTCGGTAATGCTGTGGTGGTCCTGACCAAGTAATCGTGCTCCGTTGCAAACATTGGATTGACCTGACGCTCGCTCGCTCGGTAGGATTTCGGCCGCAACGAGTTTCTCGGTTCCTCGATTCGATTGGAAAGGCCGGCGGTTACGCCGGTGGGTTCGCGCGATACAGAATCGCGCGAGGGTTTTCCGTCGCTCCGACTTCCTATCTCTTTGAATCGAAACTGGAGTAGGCCATGGTGCGGACAGCGCTTGTCGCTACGGTGCTGGCGTACGCGGGTGTGATTGCAGAAGCAAACAACAATTTCCACGTGTCAAACGTGAACCCCTGTCCAGGGGAAGATTTTCAAGTGCTGCTTGAAGTGTGTCCGGCGCAGGTTGGGACGTTCACCGGGGGACCAACGTTCAATCTCGAACCTGAGGCGGTGCCCGGAGAGCTTGAGGCCAGTTTGGAGGAGATCGGGGTTCTTTACGAGGTCGGCAACCGCAAGATCTGGCATCTTCGTGCTGGTCATAACCCTGGACTGGTGAAGCTGACAGCGACTGCAACCGTCGATCAGGATCCGGACTACACACTCACCTACACCGCGATCATCCGCGTCGGCGCGTCGCCGGGCTCTTCATGTTCGTCATGCGCATCAACTGAGAATGAACGGATTGCGATCGACGACGGGCCGGAGTTTGAGTTCCCGCTGGGACATCAACGGCTCCCGGACAACGATGAAGTAGTCGATGCGAACATGCCTCCCATTCCGGTAAGCCTCATCATGCCGCGAGGGACCGCGGAGAACTTGCTGACCGATCCAAACGAACTCATCCTTATGCATCCCTACCCGCAGTTCACAGATACCGGGGGAAACCCACAGCATAACGTATTCCGCTGCCCAGGCGCGGCAGTGAACGGGTGCTCACTTGTAGTGTACTTGGGCAACTACTTCGGTGAAAGCGGGCGACGCATTCGCCGCGCGGCCATTGTGACGCGCCTGGAAGCGGGTTACAGAATATCGCTGATTGAGACATCCGGAGCGGATGACTATCAAGGCTGCTGCCCAACATGGCTTGACCAGCCGGAGCCGTTCTTAGAGTGGGTTGTCGAAGAAACCGACGAGCACGAAGTAACCGTTACCCGTTTTGTGAATGGGGAGGACGACCACGTCACGCGGCTGAACTACGCGGCATGCGCCGGTGGGGGCGACGAATGGATCATGAAGAGCGGAGAAAACACGAGCAATTTCGTGCGACAGGAGAGTGTCTGCTGGAAGAATGAGGGCGATTGGCTGCGGACGCGGAAGATCGAGCTTGTGCATGCGTCGAATTGGTACACGGCGGAGAGTTCGTACACTATTCATGAGGAACGCGGCGGGCCGTGGAGTACGCGCGTGGCGGACCCGGATGGGGACGATCCGCAGGTGACGGAGCGAGCGTACCACGGAAACGGCGAGTTGAAGTACGAAATCTCGCCGGACGGCAATTGGCGCTGGCATGAATACGGCGAAGACGAGAACGACAACGAAGTAATCACAACGTACTTCGGCTGGATGGACGACGCCAAGCCGTCGAGTATCGAGGAATGGACGAGCTATCGAAAAACCACGATGGGCGATGCTTACGCACCAACTGGCATCCGGCGCCTGCCCGCTGTCGAGGAAACGTACGTCGATGGCAACTTGTTTGCAAAGACTGGCCGAGCTGTCAGCGGGTCGAATCCCTATACGGAGACGCGCGAGACGTTTTTCAATTCAACCGATGGGCTGACGACGGTCACGAGCGGGATCGAGGTTCCTGACGATCAGGCGATCCCGCTATCGGCTCTCAAGTGGACGGGCCGCGCTTCGCCGGATGCGCGTTCGACGACTTGGACGGGCGAGTGGCTCCAAACGGGGTTTTCTTTCACCGGCCTCACGCCCGCGCTGGGATTGGGAACGACGCACGTCTACCGCGAAAGCGTCGAGAGCGCCACGGGTGGCCAGAGCATCACCGTAACGGAAGTTAACGATTGGGAGGGCCGCAACGTATTCAGACGGCGTGAGCTGGGCGTCGGCGAGAATCGGGAGCTGATCGAGTGGACAGCGCACGATTTCGACCTGCTCGGCCGCCCAATCCTGACGGTGAACTCGAACGGCACCTGGGTGGCGACGCAATACTATGATTGTTGCCATAAGCGCGCGATCACGTCGTCCGATGGCTCGATCGTTCAGCAAGTGTTCGACGCAGCAGGCCGGCCGGTGTCGGTGGCCCGCAGCGCCAACGGCGTGCGGCTCATCACCAAGTACACCTACCAGTCATTCTCATACGGCGGCGGCACGCTGCCGGGCGTGATCGTCGAAAGCGGATTCGATGAGGAAGAGCCGGGCGAGGCGGTCGGCTCAATTACCGTCCAGGAGCGCACGCGAACGATTTACGACTTGGCGGGCCGCGTCGTATCCGAAGCGCGGCTGGACGGCTCGTCCGTCGAACTCGAGACGACCTACGCTTATTCGCACACGGGACAGGGCGGCCGAGTCGTGACGATGACGCGGCCGGACAGCGAGACCGAAATCCGGTCCTACTACTGCGACGGGCGGCTCAAGAGCGTCACCGGAACGGGCGTCGTCCAGACGACCTACGATTACAGCGTCGACGAGCACGTCGAAGGCGCCGAGAACGCCGTTCTGACGGTCATCCGGCAGACCGGTTCCGAAAGCCCGCGCGAGACGCGCGAGTCGTACGACATGATGAACCGGCTGGTCGGCGAGTCGCGCGCCGGCTGGGCGGCGGAAGGCAGCGTGGAAATCCGCACGTTGCATGCCTACGTCGGCGACGGTGTTGCAGGCGCGGGGCAAGTGGCATCAATCGAGGAGTTCGCCGATTCAGAGCCGACGCGCGGCGCGACGCGCTTCGAATATGCCCGCGCCGACGGGGAGGAGATTATTCGGCGCGGCATCAAGCTGTCAGGGTCGGGCAGCCTCGACGAGGAAATCGACCGTTACACTGAAACCCGCGCGTCCTATCAGGAAGTCCTCGACGGCCTCGCTCACGTTACGGAAGAACGTGCAACCGACGGCGAGGGGCTCGTGCTCGTGCGCACCACGCAGCGAGCGGTCGGCGACACGGTTCACGAACCTCCGGACGGCACCGGCGAGCACGTGAGAAGCTGGGTACGCGTGATCGGAGAGGACGCAGACGACATTTCCGATTCCGTGCAGTCCGAAGGGCCAGACGCCAACCAGTATTCATCGACGCGCGTGAATCCCGATGTGAATTGGGCCACGACTGCCTCCAACGCCGGCCGCGTCGTATCGCGAATTTCCGCCAGCGAGGTGGAAACAACCTACGTTTACGACGGGATGCGTTTGCAGCAAGTTGAGCACGCCGGCCGCAAGACTGAGTACGAATATGACCTGCTCGGCCGCATGACCGAGCAGCGCGAAGGCGACCCGCTGGGCACTCCCTCGGTCACTCAGTACGACTACTACGACCAAAACGAACCCGGCGGGGGCCAGGTCAAGTGGATCAAGAACCACGACGACAAGTACACCCGCTACGCTTACGACGAATTCGGCCGGCAGACGCACACCTGGGGCGACGTGCCGCAGCCGACCTGGAGCGAGTATGACCAGTTCGGCCAGCGCACTAAGCTGCACACCTACCGAACCGGCGACTTCACCGGCTCTTCCTGGCCCGGCGGAGCCGGCGATGGCGACGTGACGCAGTGGGTCTATCACGGTCCGACCGGCCTGCTCAGCAGCAAGGTCTACGCCGACGACAAATCGACCGACTACGAGTACAAGCCCGACGGCCGGCTCTGGAAGCGGATTTGGGTGCGCGAGATCGATTCGGCCCGCGTGACCACAACGTACGGTTATCACGAGACGACCGGCGACCTCGAAACCGTCGATTACAGCGACGACACGCCGGATGTGGCGTACACGTATGACCGCCGCGGGCGGATCGACACCGTCACGCAGGGCGACGACTGGCTGATTCACGACCTGGACCACGACGGCGCGGCCAGCACGGAGTCTGAAGCGGTCTCGGGCGACATTCTGGAGTACGCGCTCACGCGGACGATGGCCCCGGAGTTCGGCGGGCCGGTCTCGGCGGTCGAAGTCGAAGCCGACAGCAGCCCGATCTACGCCGCCGCATATGCCTATGACACGGAAACGGACACGGCGCGCCTGACGCGCGTCACCGGCCCGGGCCTGCCGACCGGCGGCGGCAGCACGCATGGCGTGTTCTACGGCTACGCGAGCGATACCGACCTGGTCGGCACGATCGAGGTGCGGGCGGACGGCGGCGGCGTGAAGCTGCGGACAACGAGGGCGTACGACGCCGACCGCGAGCTGATCGATTCCATCGAAAACACCTGGGACCCCGACGGCACGCCGGCGGTGATCTCAAAGTACGACTATTCGAACGACAGCCTCGCCCGCCGCTCGGCCGTCGTAAACACCGGCATCGCCTTCGCCGCGTCGGCGTATAATCGTTACGGCTACAATGACCGAAGCGAACTGACCGCGGCCCGCCGTTATTTCGGCGAAGACCCGGGCGAATGGGAAACCAGCGATCCCGTGGACAACGAGCACTTCACGTACGCCTACGACCCGATCGGCAACCGCACCGACGCGTCGCGCGGGCAGGAGAAGCCGGTCGAGGTGATCTACGACGGCAACCAGCTGAACCAGTACGACCAGACGCGCTCGGACGAGGCCGTGTTTTCGACCAACCTGACGTACGACGAGGACGGCAACCTGACGGGCGAATGGCTCGACGGCGACTGCAACTGCGATGGGCAGGTGAACGTCGGCGACATCAACGCCTTCAACCTGGCGCTCTCCGACGCTTCTGAGTACGAGATGACCTATCCCGGCTGCACACTGGTCACTGCCGACGCGAACAACGACGGCGACGTGGATGTCCTGGACATCAACCCGTTCGTCGATCTGCTGCTGGGCGGCGGCTCGGGCGGACGGCGGCTGGTCTGGGACGCGGAGAATCGTTTGGCTGCGGTTCGCCCGGCGGTCGAAGATGAGGATTTGCCGGACGAGGCGCTGCGGAGCGAGTTTGCGTATGATTATCTGAATCGCCGGGTGATGAAGCGGGTATACGAGTGGGACACGGGCGAGGACGAATGGACGCTCGTGCTTGACCGGCGCTACGTGTATGACGGCTGGCGCGTGCTGCTGGAGCTGGACGGCTTGAACTCGAACGCCATCATCCGCAAGTACACGTGGGGGCTGGACCTGGCGGGGTTGGGTGGTGCGGTCAACGACCGCGTTTCAGCCGGCGGCATCGGCGGGTTGCTGGCGGTCTACGACACGAACGGGACGACGACAGGCGCAAATCCCGAGGCCGACGACCTGAAGTACGTCTACACCTATGACGCCAATGGCAACGTCGGGCAGCTCATCGACCCGGCGGCGGGCAGCGCGGCTTCATCGATCAAGGCCCATTACGAATACGATCCGTACGGCGGTGTTGTTGCCTCCTCCGGCACGTATGCCGCGACGAACACGTACCGCTTCAGCACGAAGCTATGGGACGATGAGACCGGCTTGGGGTATTGGGGCTATCGATACAACGATCCGCGGTTGGGACGGTGGATCAGCCGGGATCCGATTGGAGAGGCCGGTGGCGTCAATCTGTTCGCGTATGTAGAAAACGAGTGCGTAACGCAAGTCGACGCACTTGGGCTGTTTATTCTTCTTTCGGGCTGCCGGGCGAAGGAAGACACTCCAGCGGGCCCGATGCCGCGTGACTCCGCAGAATGCTGCGCCGACGCCAAGGCTGCCGGCTTGGATAGGTTGAACGCTGGCGGCGTGATTTGTTGCGACGGTAAGAAGGTAGCGTGTGCTTGGTACAGCAGCAGTGGAAACCCAGCCGAGGACTTTGTAACCGACATCCTCATCAGATGCACAACGGAGCATGAGCAGACGCACTTTGACGACATCCCTGACTGCCCCGATCAAGTGCCTCACCTGGATCGACCAGACTTCAGAGAGGGAGTCGATGAAGACAAGGAAGAGTGTATAGGCTACAAGAAGGCACGCGAGTGCTTGAGCCGAGAAATGAGAACGTGCGACAAGGCCCCCGACCCAAAGTCATGTCGGTCACGTATCGAAGCGAAGCTAAAGTCTATCGAAGAGCAGATCAAGAGGCACTGCGGCGGGTAATATGGTTAGTCGGCGAGACTGCTCGAGCAGTCCAGGAGTGTGTTTCGAGATAGCTTGAGCCATCACTGATGTGAGGTACACAGTCAATGGTATCCCGAATGTCCGCCATTAGCGCCTGGAAGGCCTTGAACGCTCGGAACACGATTACAGTTGTGGTTTGTGCGATAAGCTGTGCATGCGAGCCACAACGTTCGTACGATGGCGGTGCGGCACGTCCGACGAAGGAACAGCTGATTGTCGACCTGCCTTTTCGTGATTCCGAAGTAACGATACCTGTTTTTGCGATCTACCGGCAGCCGGATGGGTTGGACACTGGGCGAGCGCGAGACGTTGACGTCGCCATCGCCATCTATAGCAATGGACAGATAGTTTACTCCAATAAGCCAATTGAAGGTGGTCCTCCGTATGGTGTGACGAATGTGGGCGAGGAGAATGTCGCACACTTTGTCGCGACTCTCGACAAACAAGGAGCTTTTTCGAATCCTGTATTCCGGGCGTCCCATTTTGGGCCAGATAGCGTTGTTACCACGATCGCTTGCCGAGTCGATGATCGAGGATTCGCAATGCGATCATGGCATGAGTACATTGAGGCCGACTCCCGCCTTGTAGCGACGGATCGCGGCGCGGAACCTCTCCGCGAGAGGTCGCGAGCGATCGTCCTCGGGACGGCTAAGCCGGAATACCAGGAGTTTCGGCGCATGTGGGAGCTGGTAAGGAGTGCGGCAACGGATCTGCTTACGCAGCGGGAACCGGGTACGAGCAGATTTCAGTTCAAGTTGGTGCGGAGGAGTCTTGATAAGAAGTGAGTGTGTGCGCTATTTGACTATACGAGCGTTACGAGGGCACGGACCCCTAGAACAGGGAATCTGACGATTCCGGTGGACCAGGAACACTTCACGTACGCCTACGACCCGATCGGCAACCGCACGGATGCCGCGCGCGGGCAGGAGAAGCCGGTCGAGGCGCTCTACGACCGCAACGCGCTGAACCAGTACGACCAGGTGCGTTCGGATGAGGCGGCGTTTTCGACCAACCTGACGTACGACGCTGACGGCAACCTGAGCGGCGAGTGGCTCGACGGCGACTGCAACTGCGACGGGCAGGTGAACGTCGGCGACATCAACGCCTTCAACCTGGCGCTCTCCGACGCTTCTGAGTATGAGATGACCTATCCCGGCTGCACGCTCGTGACCGCCGACGCGAACAACGACGGCGACGTGGACGTGCTGGACATCAACCCGTTCGTCGATCTGCTGCTGGGCGGCGGCTCGGGCGGGCGGCGGCTGGTGTGGGACGCCGAGAATCGGCTGATCGGCGTGCGGCCGGCGATGGACGATGAGGATTTGCCGGACGAGGCGCTGCGGAGCGAGTTTGCGTATGATTATCTGAATCGCCGGGTGATGAAGCGGGTATACGAGTGGGACACGGGCGAGGACGAATGGACGCTCGTGCTTGACCGGCGCTACGTGTATGACGGCTGGCGCGTGCTGCTGGAGCTGGACGGCTTGAACTCGAACGCCATCATCCGCAAGTACACGTGGGGGTTGGACCTGGCTGGACTGAGCGGGGGTGGGGTGGGCGTCCCGCCCGCCAATCTGGACGGTGCCGGCGGCATCGGCGGGTTGCTGGCGGTCTATGACACCAACGGCACGACGACCGGCGAGAATCCCGAATCCGACGATCTCAAATACGTCTACACATACGACGCCAACGGCAACGTCGGACAACTGATTGACGTGGCAGAATCGACAGCATCGGCGTCGATCAAGGCGCATTACGAATACGATCCCTACGGCGGCGTTATCGCCTCTTCCGGCACGTACGCCGACACGAACACGTACCGCTTCAGCACCAAGCCGTGGGATGATGAGACGGGATTGGGGTATTGGGGGGAGCGGTACTATGACGCGCGAATGGGGAGGTGGATAAGTCGAGATCCGATCGCCGAAGCCGGCGGCGTGAACGTGTATGAATATGTTTCAAATGCGCCAATAGCGCGCGTGGATTACCACGGCACATGTCCTGCTGATCCTCCTCACGGCGGACCGTTGCCAAGTACACCGCCGCCGCCACTATGGGGCCCGATCGTTCCGTGCCCAGGCGGCGGAAAGGGCATTTGCAGACGTGTACCTTGCCCGCAAGGATTCGACCTGGACAACATATGTCGCCAGAGCTGCTGGGGAAAAGGCGGCGTACCTGGCCCTGGTAGATTTTGCTACATTCGAACCCAGAACGTCAACGCAGGACTTCAGCAAGTCGAACACTTCGCCATCCAGGTTCACTGCGACTGCCAGTCGCCGCGAACGGATTGTAAGGACCTTTACGATAGGTACAAGACAGTATGCGATGAACGAAGGAGCTGCACTCCGAATATGTCGTGCAGTGAACTTGCAAGGCAAGTTGCGTTACATGGTCAATGTGCCACGCTCCGTACCATTCACTTATACCAGTGCGTCCACGATAAGAAGTTCGACTGGCAAGGTCATGAGACCGAAATCGCCGAGGCGTGGGCCGGTGCGACAAACTGTGGGACAATTTATCGCAACACCTGTTTTGTTCCCGGAGTCCCTCCTTTTGGTTTTTAGGCTAACCCAACCATGAACCCAGATGCACTCATTAGGTTAGTCAGTGCGCATACGACATCACAGTGTAAGGAACTCGCACAGTTGGTCGATGGTCAGCATTTGGAGTCATTGAAGTTGTTTGGCCGCAAGGTCGTCCCATCGCTGTATTCGGACGCACCACATTGCCCGGCGCTGGCTCGCAATGAACGCAGTGATATCTTGGAAGACATGCGCCCGGTGATGTTGGGTCACGCTCCAAGTGGTAAGACCCCCGATGCAGTAGTGCTTCTATGCATGCTAATGCTCCATTACTATCGCGGCGGAGACATCTACCCAGCTTTCGAGGACCGTGCAATTGCACGACTGGTAGAGCACGCCGTCAGTCTGGGAAACGAATGGGTAGTCGCGACATATGAGTTTCTGCGGTGGTTGCAGCAAGACGGCACTTCTGAACCTGGCACTATTGCGTTTCGCGCAGCCGGCTGCGCAATGTGCCTAGTGGCCATGTTGAGCGACGAGTATCGTATATTCGTCGCCCACGCACCGACGACGCTGCATGGACACGCCACGTGCCTTGACGATCTTCCTGCTGAAATCGACGGCGATCGGCCTTGGCGGGGAGCGTGGCAAGCCATGAGCGAATATGCGAACGCAGGGCGTCATGACATACAGCAGGAACTGGAGGCTTTGGTGATCGGCAAAGTGTGACTCAGCGCGGCATCGGCGATATCACGCCTTCACGCTGGCCTTGAACGACCCGCAGGAGTATGAGACGACTTACCCCGGCTGCACGCTCGTGACCGCCGACGCGACCAACGACGGAGAGGTGGACGTGCTGGACATCAACCCGTTCGTCGCGCTGCTCGGCGCCGGCGGCGCCGGCGGGCGGACGCTGCGCTGGGACGCGGAGAATCGACTTGCGGAGGTCCGCCCGGCGGTGGATGATGAGGACTTGCCGGACGAGTCGCTGCGCAGCGAATATGCGTACGATTACCTGAATCGCCGCGTGATGAAACGCGTGTACACGTGGGATGATGGGGAAGACGAGTGGAACCTGACGCTCGATCGGCGCTACGTCTACGACGGCTGGCGCGTGCTGCTGGAGCTGGACGGCATGAACTCGAACGCCATCATCCGCAAGTACACGTGGGGCCTCGACCTGGCTGGCTTGAACGGCGCGGTCAATGACCGCGAGTCCGCCGGCGGCATCGGCGGCATGCTGGCGGTCTACGACACGAACGGCACGACGACCGGCGAAACGCCCGAGGCCGACGATCTGAAGTACGTCTACACGTACGACGCGAACGGCAACGTCGGCCAGCTCATCGATCTCGCCGCCGGCAGCGCCGCATCGTCCATCAAGGCGCATTACGAGTACGACCCGTACGGCGGCGTTGTTGCGTCATCCGGCACATACGCCGAGACGAATACGTATCGCTTCAGCACCAAGCCGTGGGATGATGAGACGGGATTGGGGTATTGGGGGTACAGGTACTACGATGCCCGGTTGGGGAGGTGGATAGCAAGAGACCCGCTGGGAGAGGTTGGTCGAGGACACCTTTACTGTTACATGTGGAACAACCCGCATAATGGAGTCGATGGCCTCGGGCGAATGCCGTTGGCGCACAACGTAACAAGGCGCGCTGAGGCGCCTCGCCATGACGATGATTCGGGCCACCCTTGCGACTCGTATTGCGCTGGATACTATGGGACCGCGTCGCTTGCGTGCAGAACGGGTTGCCTGGGTGGCCGCGCCGGCGTCGATTGTGACGTTGCCTGTTCCCGTGTTGGCCTCGTCCCAGGTGGAGAGGTGCCCGGCCTTGTGCGCATTTGCCTCGCGGCGTGTCGTAGCCAGTTGCCGATGCCAACACCGCCCCGGCCTGATCCCACGCCGCCACTTCCCGCACCCCCACTAACGCCAGCGCCGGCTCCGGAACCGAAATCGGGATGCACCAGTCCACCGAACGGATGCACTGGAGTTGGGCCCGGACCCTATGATTTCACACAGTGTTGCAATGGACATGACAAGTGCTATTGTACATGCGGAACACCTCGACATGAGTGCGACAACGACTTTCTTGACTGCATGGTTGAGCACTGTCGGTCGTCATGGCCCAACGTTGATGATCAGCGAAGGTGCCTGTTCATGGCCGGGCTTTACTATCGTGGAGTGCGCATGTTCGGTTCGCCCTTTTACGATAGTGCCCAGGACGATGCTTGCAAATGTAAGTAGGAGCGCGCGGGTAACAGCAGATGCCACATCCAATGAACTCACGGACTGTGTACTATGCTTGTTGCGCGGCGGCGTGCATAGCAGGGGTTGCGTTGGTGTGCGCGTGGCACGAAGTGATTGTCTGCATGGGCATCCACACGGACGCGCAGGCTGCTCTGCTGTTTGGTCTGGGCACGCTGTTCTGTCCAGTTGCACCGGTTGCGGTACTGGCTTGGCGGGACAAGTGCGTCCGCCGGCTGTATTCCTACAGCGCCTGTGTGACTGTCGGATGCATCGTGCCTCCACTGGCTATGAGCGCGTCCGAGTTGCCGGAACGTTCCCTGTCGCTGTTGGCACTTCTGCCGGTATTGTGGATAATCGGCGTCGCCTCTGGAGTTGTTTCGATGTGCGTGAAAAATAGCGTGCAGCGTCGGCGCTGATCGGTAGGCACGCGGCGCGCACTGTGGAGGGCGCGTGTCGACGAAAACAAGTACACCCGCTACGCCTACGACGAGCTCGGCCGGCAGACGAAGACCTGGGGCGACGTGCCGCAGCCGACGTGGACCGAGTATGACCAGTTCGGCCAGCGCACCAAGCTGCACACCTACCGAACCGGCGACTTCACCGACTCTTCGTGGCCCGGCGGGGCCGGCGATGGCGACGTGACCGAGTGGGTCTATCACGGCCCGACCGGCCTGCTGAACAGCAAGGTCTACGCCGACGAAAAATCGACCGACTACGAATACAAACCAGACGGCCGGCTCTGGAAGCGGATTTGGGCGCGCGAGGTCGATTCGGCCCGCGTGACCACGACGTACGGTTATCTCGAGACGACCGGCGACCTTGAATCCGTCGATTACAGCGACGACACGCCGGACGTGGTGTACACGTATGACCGCCGCGGGCGGATCGACACCGTGACGCAGGGCGACGACTGGTTGATTCATGACCTGGACCATGACGGCGCTGCCAGCACCGAGTCCGAAGCCGTCTCCGGCGACATCCTGGAGTACACGCTGGCGCGCACGATGGCCCCGCTCGTCGGCGGGCCAGTGTCGGCGATCGAGGTCGAGGCCGACAGCAGCACGATCTACGCCGCCGCGTACGCCTATACTCAGCAGACCGGCCGGCTGGACCGCGTCACCGGCCCGGGCCTGCCGACCGGCGGCGGCGGAACGCATGGCGTGTTCTACGGCTACGCCACGAACACCGATCTGGTCGGCACGATCGAGGTGCGGGCCGACGGCGGCGGCGTGAAGCTGCGGACGACGCGGGCGTATGACGCCGACCGGGAGTTGATCGACTCCATCGAAAACACCTGGGACCCCGGCGGCACGCCTTCGGTGATCTCGAAGTACGACTATTCGAACGACGGCCTCGGCCGCCGGTCGGCGGTCGTGAATACTGGCATTGCCTTCAGCGACGACGCGTATAATCGCTACGGCTACAACGGCCGCAACGAGCTGACCGCGGCTGAGCGTTACGAGGGCACGGACCCGGAAAACTGGGAAGAAGACGACCCCGTGGACGGCCAGCATTTCACCTACACGTACGATCCGATCGGCAGCCGCACGGAGGCCACGCGCGGGCATGACACGCCGGTGGAGGCGCTGTACGACGCCAACAGCCTGAACCAGTACGCGCAGACGCGCTCGGACGAGGCCGCGTTCGCGACCAATCTGACGTACGACGAGGATGGCAACCTGAGCGGCGAGTGGCTCGACGGCGACTGCAACTGCGACGGCAACGTGGACGTCGGCGACATCAACGCCTTCACGCTGGCCCTAAACGACCCGCAGGAGTACGAGACGACTTACCCCGGCTGCACGCTGGTCACCGCCGACGCGAACAACGACGGCGATGTGGACGTGCTGGACATCAACCCGTTCGTCGATCTGCTGCTGGGCGGCGGCTCGGGCGGGCGGCGGCTGGTGTGGGACGCCGAGAACCGGCTGGTCGGCGTCCGCCCGGCGGTTGAGGATGAGGATTTGCCCGACGAGGCGCTGCGGAGCGAGTATGCGTATGATTATCTGAATCGCCGGGTGATGAAGCGCGTGTATGAGTGGGACGAGGGCGAGGAGGAATGGATGCTCGTGCTCGACCGCCGCTATGTGTACGACGGCTGGCGGGTGCTGCTGGAGCTTGACGGCTTGAACTCGAACGCCATCATCCGCAAGTACACCTGGGGCCTTGACCTGGCCGGCCTGAATGGCTCTGTGGGACCGGTTTCCAACCGGTCAGCCGACGACGGCCGCTCTTCCGCCGGCGGCATTGGCGGTCTGCTGGCGGTGTACGACACGAACGGCACGACGACCGGCGAGACGCCCGAAGCCGATGATCTTAAATACGTCTACACGTACGACGCCAACGGCAACGTCGGGCAGCTTATCGACGTCGCCGCAGGCAGTGCGGCGTCTTCCATCAAGGCGCATTACGAATACGATCCCTACGGCAACGTCGTCGCGTCATCCGGGACGTACGCCGAGACGAATACGTATCGCTTCAGCACGAAGCCGTGGGATGATGAGACGGGGCTGGGGTATTGGGGGTACCGGTACTACGATCCGCGACTGGGGAGGTGGATTAGTCGGGATCCGATTGGAGAGCTCGCAGACCGCAACCTGCTGGCATTTGTGAGAAACAGACCCACAAATTCATCCGATTCGATTGGGCTACACGATATCTGCACGCAGCCTTATCTGAGCAGCTCGTGCCCACTGCCCAGCCCTGCGGTATGGGGAAACTGCACTGATTGCGGTGCAACCTGTGACTCGCCGGCGGCTCAAGCAATGGCCACGCCCGGGTCGATCGGGTTTGTGATTTGTCGTCCAGACGGCTGCAGGTGTGCATGCACCACCAAGGACGGTATTATAGCAACGGCGAGCGATACGGCGGCGCGGCGAATTATCTCTGCGTGCACGCTTCAGCACGAAGAGTGTCACGTGTCGCAGACGCTAGATTCGACCCATCCAGGATTCACGGAATGTCCCCCGGGGAATTGCGGTCCCCTCATCGCCGGACCCCGCGGAAAGTCGGCACCGAAGGGCTCCAGGGGGAATCCCGCGATGGAATGCCCGTGCTATGGAATTGGGCTTCAGTGCCTCGACGCCGGCCGACGCGGGTGTGGCGGAAACCAGGCGTGTCTTGATGAGGTCGATGCGGCCATCGACACCGTAATCCGCAACATGTGCCAAATTCGCAACTGTCGGATCAGTTCATATGTGGGCTCCTTGTCCGAACGCGTCAAGGACCGGGTCAAGGAGCTCTGCCCGGTCGCCAAGCGTTAGACGCTCCCATGACACGCTATTGCCAGAATTGCGGATACGTCCTCGACGGCCTGCCGGAGAATCGCTGCCCAGAATGCGGCCGCGCATTCGATCCGGCGAGTGATCGCACATTCCGTGTCGCCCGGCCGCTCCCGCGATGGATAGGTCGGCTGGTGAAGTGGTTCTTGGCCGCTGTCATTGTACTTGCGTTGATCACTTTTGCGAGGAGTGCCGTACGGTCATTCAGAGCAGTGCTAGTAACCGAGGTCAACGTCGCGGATGCGTCCGTGCGAACGTGTGCCGAGTACTATGTGTGGGACATCCGTCTGCGGCGAGACTCGGGCCAGGCTGCCGCGACCTGCTTGACGCCGTTTCTACTCAGTCACGGAGTTACTCAGAAGAGTAAATGGGTGCGTGGTGGACATGTCGCCTACGACTATTGGGGATTCAGGCGCGACTACTACATGCCGCATGGAATAGCTCAGGTGACTGACGGTAGGACTCTCGCGGCAGAGAGTCTGCCGCACGCATGGAGGTCGGTTCCTGATTTGGGAAGGATGATCCAAGTGGACATCTTGGATCAAGAAAGCCCTGGCATGTCATCCGCACTGATGTATGTTCTCCGCGAGATGTGCAAGAATCCCACCGAGGAAAATATCAGAATCCAGTTGGCGAAGTGGGAGTGGACAAAGCGCCATCCCGCAAGTTGTTGGCCTGATTAGGCACGGAGCGCGCAGGGTACGTCGCGGCCATGTACGATACGCTGTCTTGAGGGTTAATGCCCCCGTGAACAACCTGCACTTTACCTATGCCTACGAGCCGATCGGCAACCGCACCGACGCCTCGTGCGGGCAGGAGAAGCCGGTCGAGGCGCTCTACGACCGCAACGCGCTGAACCAGTACGACCAGGTGCGTTCGGACGAGGCAGTGTTTTCGACCAATCTGACGTACGACGCCGACGGCAACCTGACGGGCGAGTGGCTGGACGGCGACTGCAACTGCGACGGGCAGGTAAACATAACCGACATCGGCGCGTTCAACCTGGCGGTGAGCGATCCGGAGGAATACGCGGCCACGTATCCCGAGTGTACGCTTGTCACCGCCGACGCGAACAACGACGGCGACGTGGACGTGCTGGACATCAACCCGTTCGTCGCGCTGCTCGGCGCCGGCGGCGCCGGCGGGCGGACGCTGCGCTGGGACGCGGAAAACCGGCTGATCGAGGTCTGCCCGACCGGCGGCTGCGGCGGCGGGACGCCGGCGGCGGATGAAGTCAGCCAGACGCGGAGCGTGTTCGATTATGATTACCAGAATCGGCGGGTGCGCAAGCGGGTCTATGCGTGGACGCCCGGCTCGCCGGGTTCGTGGTCGCTGACGAAGGACGTGCGATTCGTGTACGACGGTTGGCGGGTACTGCTGGAGCTGGACGGCTTGAACTCGAACGCCATCATCCGCAAGTACACGTGGGGCTTGGATTTGGCCGGCTTGAACGGCGCGGTCAATGACCGCGAGTCAGCCGGCGGAATCGGCGGGTTGCTGGCGGTCTATGACACGAACGGCACGACGACCGGCGAGAATCCCGAAGCCGACGACCTGAAGTACGTCTATCTGTACGACGCCAATGGAAATGTCGGGCAATTGATCGACGTGACAGAATCGACCGCGGCGTCATCCATCAAAGCACGCTACGAGTACGATCCCTACGGCAACGTCGTCGCGTCATCCGGGACGTACGCCGAGACGAACACCTACCGCTTCAGCACAAAGCCGTGGGATGATGAGACGGGGTTGGGGTATTGGGGAGAGCGCTATTACGATCCCCGACTGGGCAGATGGATCAGCCGGGATCCGATTGGGGAAGCTGGCGGGGACAGTTTGGTCTCGTACTGCCAGAACCAGCCGAGCACTCTCTTTGATCCAATCGGCCTTGACATCTGGGCAGTTGACCCTCCACCACGTGATCCCAAGGCCAATCAGTACTGTAGCAAGCGATACGGTGACTGCTCCACCATAGCGGCCGGTGGGTGGCGTCTGTTTACAACAAAAAAGGGCCGTGTTGTTTGCATATGTGGAGGTTACAAGTATACGCCATTAGGAGGATTTGCGAAGAAGCGGGGCATTTCTTGGCCAGCATGCTGTGCCGCAGCCTTCGGAAGCTGCGTAGCGCGCGGCGGAGCTGCCGCAACGGAGTGTTCCCAGATACTCAATCGCTGCATGGACAGCCTAGAAGATAATCCCTGCCATGAGGGCAATGAAATAAATCGCTGGTGTTGGCACTTCACGTTTGCGAAAGATTGTGATCGTCCAGAGAGCTGTTTCTTGCCGCTGTTCTCCTTGTGCGACACACCCGCTGGTCGATTTCTGAACATCTGCGGATTTGAACCGACAAAAGCCTGCAAAGACAAGTCAATCTGCGCTTCCGCTACGTGTGAACAGGCGTGTCGGGAGTATGCGAAGTCGGCACATTGCAGACGGAATTGTGGTGCTTCCCAATGCAATCCGAATGATTGCCCAAGGCTCTGCCGAGAGGGACCAGCCGATTGTGAGTCGCGCAAGTGAGCAGAGCGTGCGGCAGCATCTCGTCGCGGTTGCGAAACTGCACCATTGTCGGCGGTTGTGCCGCACTGTTGTTGACAGTAATTGCATGGGTGATCGGTACACAGGGTGCCACATTGTTGACAGGGCGACGTGAGAATCCAGCATGGAACGGTATTGGCGCGGTTCATCGAGAAACGTGGGAGTGCCTAAGGCACGCAGGGGCGATTCTTGAGCAGGGACAACCGTACCAATCCGTATGGCATCCGACATTGGTGCGCGGCCCGATGAACTACCCAATGCTTGTTGTGGGGCCGACCGGTATTGGCGTCGCCTCGTTTGATTGGGATACGCTCGGTATGCGATCGCGGGGCATTATCCCGTTCTGGGTGCTGTTTCTGGTAGTGTGGCCTATGGGTGGTACTTCTGTATTTATGTGCTCGTCGATCTATGTAACAGTCTGTGGAGTGTGTCACACGTGGCGCGGCAAGCTGCGCATGGCAAGTGGGATGTGTGGCGATTGCGGCTACAGCATGCGCGGTGGTGAGCTCCGGTGCCCCGAATGTGGGCTGTCGTGGAATCGCCTGGTTGCTGACCTGGCGGGTGAACACGATACCGTGAGCCCGACGGCACGCCGGCCGTGATCTCAGAATACGACTACACCAACGACGGCGTGGGCCGGCGCTATTTCGGCGAACCCCCGGGCGGCTGGGAATTGGACGATCCCGTGGACCAGGAGCACTTCACGTACGATTACGACCCGATCGGCAACCGCACGGAGGCCTCGCGCGGGCAGGAGAAGCCGGTCGAGGTGATCTACGACGGCAACCGGCTGAATCAGTACGACCAGACGCGCTCGGACGAGGCGGTATTCTCGACCAACTTGACCTACGACGAGGATGGAAACCTGACGGGCGAGTGGCTCGACGGCGACTGCAACTGCGACGGGCAAGTGAACGTCCTCGACATCGGCGCGTTCAACCTGGCGCTGAGCGATCCGGCGGAGTACGAGACGACTTATCCCGGCTGCACGTTGGTCACCGCCGACGCGAACAACGACGGCAACGTGGACGTGCTGGACATCAACCCGTTCGTCGATCTGCTGCTGGGCGGCGGCTCGGGCGGGCGGCGGCTGGTGTGGGACGCCGAGAACCGGCTGGTCGGCGTCCGCCCGGCGGTCGATGATGAGGATTTGCCGGACGAGGCGCTGCGGAGCGAGTTTGCGTATGATTATCGGAATCGCCGGGTGATGAAGCGCGTGTATGAATGGGACAACGGTGAGGATGAATGGACGCTCGTGCTGGACCGGCGCTATGTTTATGACGGCTGGCGCGTGCTGCTGGAGCTGGACGGCTTGAACTCGAACGCCATTCTCCGAAAATACACGTGGGGGCTGGACCTGGCCGGCCTGAACGGTGCCGGCGCGGGCGGCGGCGCTTTTCCGAGCCGCGACCGTGAGGGAGCGGTTCTTCCCGGCCGCGACGGTGAGGGAGCGGTTCTTCCCGGCCGCGACGGTGCCGGCGGCATCGGCGGGCTGCTGGCCGTGTACGACACAAACGGCACGACGACCGGCGAGACGCCTGAATCCGACGACCTAAAGTATGTCTACACATACGACGCCAACGGTAACGTCGGGCAGCTTATCGACGTCGCCGCAGGCAGTGCGGCGTCTTCCATCAAGGCGCATTACGAATACGACCCCTACGGTAGCGTCGTAGCGTCGTCCGGCACGTACGCCGAGACGAATACGTATCGCTTCAGCACCAAGCCGTGGGATGAGGAGACGGGTTTGGGGTATTGGGGATATCGGTACTACGATCCGCGGTTGGGACGTTGGATCAGCCGGGATCCGATTGGAGAAGCAGGTGGGGCCAATCTTACTGAATTCGTAAGGAATGGTCCGCCCAACAACTCTGATGCCATCGGCAACCATCCTGACGCGGGAGCCGCTTGCCGAGAGTATTGCAAGAAATACTCGTACGATTCGGGGCTGATGTTGGCCTGCCAGAGCGGTTGCGAAGCGGGTTGGCGGGTGCACACCGGCAAGTGGGACCTCTATAAGCACTGCCGGGATGCTTGCTGGCATCTGCGACATTTCAGAGGTGCCGCATCCGCTGAATCTGAAGCATGCGAGGCGGGGTGTCGCTCCGGCTCGCCGAACCTGGGTGGAGGCGGACCGGGTTGCATCTCGCACTATGACATTGTCGGGCACGGTGCATGTGGGCTTGACCCGGTGACTGATGGAGGCGACACGGTTGACAAGGAATACATAGCCAAGGTGATCTGCCCGAAGTTGTGCTGGGGTGCTACAATTACATTTTGGACTTGCAGCACGGGGGGCAACACAACACACGTTGCGGACTTGATTAGCGCATGCCCGAAGATCAAGAGCGCAACGGCGTGCACCGGAATCGTGACAACGGGGCCCGGTGGCCTGATTTGGTGGTGGTGGTGTAGTGGCGGTTGGGTCAGTGTGCCGAACGCCACGAGTGCAACGCCCGGTTGTCCGGCGGAGTAAGCACAACATGTCGTTGTACAGTCGGCTGTTCTTGCTCTCTGTCGCGGCGATCGTTGGTCTTGTGGTATTATTCATACTAGGACGACTGGGCCGTGCGACATCCCTTGATGGTCTCGCGGTGCGCCTGCACGGCACGGCTACCGCCGAGACTATTACGATGCAAGTAACACTAAGAGGTGGTACGCGCGTTCCAGAAGTGACGCTTCGTAGTTCAACGTGCCCACGCGTAACAGTCGTTGCACATGTGTCAGATATGCGCATGATGTATGATGAGAGCACCGCTCCCACTGCCATTACTCTGGAAGCACTTCACCAATGGACCAACAAGTGCGGTGTGGGGGCTGACGGCAATGTACTGGCAGAAGCGGCGTTGCAGATACTAACGGCGATGCACGATGGCGCACTGTTGGACGTATGGAAGGGAAGCGAGAGCGTATCAGCTGCGCGCGTGGAGCGCATCACATTCAGATAGTAACGTAGGACGGGTCGCGGCCATTTGCGACCTGCCGAAGGTTGGGCGATCCGATGCACGCGCAGCACTTCTTGTACGATTACGACCCGATCGGCAACCGAACGGAGGCCTCGCGCGGGCAGGAGAAGCCGGTCGAGGTGATCTACGACGGCAACCGGCTGAATCAGTACGACCAGACGCGCTCGGACGAGGCGGTATTCTCGACCAACTTGACCTACGACGAGGATGGAAACCTGACGGGCGAGTGGCTGGACGGCGACTGCAACTGCGACGGGCAGGTGAACGCCGGCGACATCAACGCCTTCAACCTGGCGCTTTCCGACGCTTCTGAGTATGAGATGACCTATCCCGGCTGCACGCTCGTGACCGCCGACGCGAACAACGACGGCAACGTGGACGTGCTGGACATCAACCCGTTCGTTGCGCTGCTGCTGGGCGGCGGCAGCGGCGGGCGGCGGCTGGTGTGGGACGCCGAGAACCGGCTGATCGGCGTGCGGCCGGCGGTTGAAGATGAGGACTTGCCGGACGAAGCGCTGCGAAGCGAGTTTGCGTATGATTATCTGAATCGCCGCGTGATGAAGCGCGTGTATGAATGGGACAACGGTGAGGATGAATGGACGCTCGTGCTGGACCGGCGCTATGTTTATGACGGCTGGCGGGTGGTGCTGGAGCTGGACGGCTTGAACTCGAACGCCATTCTCCGCAAGTACACCTGGGGCCTGGACCTGGCCGGCTTGGGTGGGGCGGGCGTCCCGCCCGCCAATCTGGACTCCGCCGGCGGCATCGGCGGCCTGCTGGCCGTCTACGACACGAACGGCACGACGACTGGCGAAACGCCCGAAGCCGACGACCTGAAGTATGTCTACACGTACGATGCGAATGGCAACGTCGGGCAATTGATCGACGTGACAGAATCGACTGCATCGGCGTCGATCAAAGCTCATTACGAATACGACCCCTACGGCGGCGTTGTCACGTCATCCGGCACATACGCCGATACGAACACGTACCGCTTCAGCACGAAGCCGTGGGATGATGAAACGGGGCTGGGTTATTGGGGATATAGGTACTACGATGCGAGGCTGGGGAGGTGGGTTAGTCGAGATCCTGCGCATGAGCGATATGATCGTCACTTGGGACGTTTCGCGACGAATGCACCAATCGATTGCGTGGACTTGAATGGTCTATGGTCGCTCCGCTTCCCTCCGCCTAATATCTGCAAGGACTACACCCGCGAGGACTATGACGAGTTCATGCGCAAGTGTGGCGAAGAGATGACTGACGCGCGTAAGAGAATCCTGGACTACGGTTGCATTGGCATATGCATGTGGGCACAGGGACAACGAGACCCCGACAGCCTAAGACCACCAGAGAAGTACCCAAACACAAAGTGTTACCTGAGGCCCGAACAGGCTGAGGGTAGACAATGCGGAGCGTGTGAACGACCGCTCGTCTGGCAAAAGCAAGGAAGGTGGAGAGGTGGCAAAGAGCCACAACCTCGTGACGATGGCACGATTCCGGAGGATTCAATTGAGCCAAATGATTGGGGTGGCTTCAACTATGATACATGTCATACCCTCTGGCGTCAGCGAGTGTGGATTTGTGCTAGCAACGGTATTGATCCACGCCACCCGGAATGGAACCCGATGACGGTGCGGATCGGCGCGCAGCCCGCTAGCACTTCACGCGACTATCCGCATGCGATGTTCTGCACAACGTGTCTTCCTGGCGCGACATCTTCACAGCCCACATCTACACCGGCGCATTAGGAGTCGTATTGTGATATGGCACGCGATAATACTATGCTGTCTACTCGTCAACTGTCAGTCCCCGCAGACGGAACGGCTGACAGACCAAGAGTCTGCACATAGGAGTGTCCAATTGTCGGAGAAGCTAGTAACGCAGTTTCGCAAAGAGTACGAGGCTGCTTCGACTGATCGGGCAAGGCGCGCAATTGTCTTGGATGCCATCGACAAGGAAATAATCATGCTAAACCGATCGTCGGCAGACTTGCGGCGCTTGTTCGGCGACGCACTCGTTCTCTATGATCGCAGCGACGATGGAGCAACGCGCGGCGTTATCTTCTTTAGGCCGCCAATTCCACCGCCGAAGCCGATGATGTCCGCAATCGTGGCTGGCTGGCACCTACGCGTCACTTTTGACGAGAACAGCTTGCTGGTCAACTACGAATTGTCTGACGTACATAAGCCGCGCTTTCAGAACTGAGTGAGCGTGCGTGGGCAGGACGAAATGGCGCGAGTGGACGCGACTCGGCGTTCAGTTACGAAGTTGGGTTGCCGGGCTGGGCGGTGGCTCGGGCGGACGGCGGCTGGTGGGGGACGCCGAAAACCGGCTGATCGACGTCCGCCCGGCGGCAGATGAGGAGGATCTGCCGGATGAAGTACTGCGCAGCGAATATGCGTACGATTATCTGAATCGTCGGGTGATGAAGCGCGTGTACGAGTGGGACGAGGGCGAAGAGGAATGGTCGCTCGTCCTCGACCGCCGCTACGTCTACGACGGCTGGCGCGTGCTACTGGAGTTGGACGGCTTGAACTCGAACGCCATTCTTCGCAAATACACGTGGGGGCTGGACCTGGCGGGCTTGAGCGGCGCGGTCAACGACCGTGAATCCGCCGGCGGCATCGGCGGCCTTCTGGCCGTGTACGACACAAACGGCACCACGACCGGCGAGACGCCCGAAGCCGACGACTTGAAGTACGTGTACACGTACGACGCCAACGGCAACGTCGGACAACTGATTGACGTGGCAGAATCGACCGCATCGGCGTCGATCAAGGCGCACTACGAATATGATCCCTACGGCGGCGTTCTCGCTTCATCCGGTACCTACGCCGAGACGAATACGTACCGGTTCAGTACCAAGCCGTGGGATGATGAGACGGGCTTGGGGTATTGGGGATATCGGTACTACGATCCGCGGTTGGGGAGGTGGATCAGTCGGGATCCTATCGGAGAGGCTGGCGGCGCCGGTCTCGTCGTATTTGTCAGAAATAGTCCGTCGCGGTCTATCGATTCACTTGGCCTACACGATATTTGTACACAGCCACGGCTTCCACAACCCCGACCACCTTGCTGGGAAAATGATTGCCCGCCAACATGCGATGATCCGTTCGTCGCACTGGGCACATTTGTAATTACGACCGGCCAGAAGTGTGCGACGGCAGCGCGTGAAGTCTCCACGGGGACAGTTGTCAGAGTATGCACGTACGGTCTCAAGTGCGGGGCGTTCGTAATTACATGTGTACTAACCTGCATGGAGCTCAAGGACACGCCTGATCCACAGCCGCCACCAAACCCACCCCCTCCTCCTCCCCCCCCTCCTCCTCCTCCCCCCCCTCGAAAGCCATCCTGTCTGCCATGCGTTCCACCAGTTGGCACAGTTGCGTATAGATTAGACCTAGCCGGACCTCCACACGCGGGCATTCCGACTCCCCATCTACAGTATTACATCATGCACCAAAGCCCGCCGGCGGCAGGATGCAAGTGCTTCTGGGTTCCAACCGGAAGAGTGGATCCGGGTACTGCGCCAGCTCCCGGAACTGTGCCGATCGCACCGGCTTCGGGGGGTGGCGTAATTCCATAAAACGGGTAATAACGATGAATGACTTTACTTACATAAATGGTGGATCAGCACAAGTCGGAGATAAACTCACCAATCTCGCGACGGGGTGGATGGGAGTTGTTGAGCGCATAATAGAACCTCACTCCCAAGAAGCTGGCCTTTGGTCTGTTCTCGAGGGGGGTGTTCTTGTCAACTGGAATATGCCCACGGGAATTTGCCCGATACTAGAACGACCGGGAACTCCGGGTTGGGAGGATATCGAGTTGGCGTCTCGACACTAACGTAGCACTGCTGTTGGGCAGGTAGGTCCGCTCAGAAGTGGCTGCGTTTTCGACCAACCTGACGTACGACGATGACGGCAACCTGTCCGGCGAATGGCTCGACGGCGACTGCAACTGCGACGGGCAGGTGAATATCACTGACATCGGCGCGTTCAACCTGGCGCTGAGCGATCCGGCGGAGTACGAGACGACCTATCCCGGCTGCACGTTGGTCACCGCCGACGCGAACAACGATGGCAGCGTGGACGTGCTGGACATCAACCCGTTCGTCGATCTGCTGCTGGGCGGCGGCTCGGGCGGGCGGCGGCTGGTGTGGGATGCGGAGAACCGGCTGATCGGCGTGCGCCCGGCGGTCGAGGATGAGGATTTGCCGGACGAGGCGCTGCGGAGCGAGTTTGCGTATGATTATCTGAATCGCCGGGTGATGAAGCGCGTGTATGAGTGGGACGAAGGCTGTCAGCTATCACTTAAACCCCGCCACTGATTATCACTTCAAAGTCGGCCATTTTGAGGAGGCAGCGGTTCGCCGCATAGGTTTGCCGGCCATTCGGCTGGAGGACCTGCATGGCGAATCGCCTCAAGATGGCGGAGCATCAGTCAATCATTGCGTTGGCCCGGTTGGGCTGGTCGTATCGTCGGATCGCCGCGGAAGTTGGCGTCGATCGCGAGACGGTCTCGCGCCACGTCAGAGCGGCGCGAGGTGACCCGCCCGGCTCAAATGCCGCCATTTCGATTGCCGGGTCCGAGGCGCTGACGCCTGAGCCGGCGGAGGCAAATGCCGCCATTTCGATTACCGGCTCGTCCGGCCGCCGCAGCCGCTGTGAACCATTGCGGGCGGTGATCCTGGCCAAGCTGGAGCAAGGACTTACGGCCCAGCGCATCTGGCAGGATCTGACCAGCGAGCACGGCTTCACCGATTCCTATCAATCGGTGCAGCGGTTCGCCCGCACGCTGCGATCGGCCACACCGTTGCCGTTCCGGCGAATGGAGTGCCAGCCCGGCGACGAGGCCCAGATCGATTTCGGCCGCGGGGCGCCGCTCATCGTCCCGGCCGAGCCGAGTCAGCCTGGCGGCAAGCCCAAACGCCGCACAACTCACCTGTTCCGCATCGTGCTGAGCTGCTCGCGCAAGGCCTACAGCGAGGTCGTCTACCGCCAGACCACCGAGGAGTTCCTGCGCTGCCTGGAGAACGCCTTCCGGCACTTCGGCGGCGTGCCCAGGACACTCGTGCCCGACAACCTCAAGGCGGCCGTTCTCCACGCCGACTGGTACGACCCGGAACTCAATCCCAAGATCCTGGCCTTCTGTCAGCATTACGGCACGGTCTGCCTGCCGACCAAGCCGCGGACGCCGCGACACAAGGGCAAGGTCGAACGCGGCGTCGGTTACGCGCAGTCCAACGCACTCAAAGGCCGCACGTTCACCAGCCTCACCGAGCAGAACGCCTTCCTGGCCGACTGGGAAGCGACCGTCGCCGACACCCGCATCCACGGCACGACACGTAAACAGGTCGGTCCGTACTTTGAAGCGGTCGAGAAGCCGGCCCTGCTGCCTCTGCCGCTCGAACGCTTCCCGTTCTTCCACGAGGCCCAGCGCATCGTCAATCGCGACGGGCACGTGGAAGTCGCAAAGGCCTATTACTCGTCTCCGCCCGAGTACGTCGGTCGAACCGTCTGGGCCCGCTGGGACGGCCGCGTGGTGCGGCTCTTCGATGAGCGGCTCAAGCAGATCGCGATTCACGCCCAACTCGAACCCGGGCGCTTCGCCACCGCCGACCGGCACATCGTCGCCGCCAAGCGCGGCGGCATCGAACGCGGCACGGCCTGGTGGCTGCGCAAGGCACACACCATCGGCGCCGAGACCGGCCGCTGGGCCCAGGCCGTCTTGACCCAACGCGGCATTCACGCCGTGCGCGTCATCATGGGCCTGGTCAGTCTCACCCAGCGCCACCGTGACGCCCAGATCGAACAGTCCTGCCGCATCGCCCATTCCCACGCCGCCTGGCGGCTGCGTGACATTCGCAACCTGCTCAAGCGTCAGAACGCGCCCGAGCAGGAACGATTTGAGTTCACCCAGGAACATCCGCTGATCCGCTCCCTGTCGGACTACGGCCAGCTGGTGCATTCCGCCTTCGAGGAGGTTCACGCATGAACGAGAACAATAAAAAGCTTCATTCCCCTCCGGAGAGCACCAGGGAGGTCTTCCGATGAATGATGCCCTGCGCACCGCCCTGATGCGCTTACGACTCTCGGGACTGGCCACGTCGCTGGATGTGCGCCTCCAGGAAGCCGTCGGCCACCAGCTCGGGCACGCCGAGTTCCTGGAACTGGTGCTTCAGGACGAACTGGCCATCCGCAACGAACGACTCATCGCCCGTCGCACCAAAGCCGCCGGCTTTCGCGAGCAGAAAACGCTCGAAGACTTCGACTGGCAGTTCAACCCGTCCATCAAACGCAAGCCAATCTTCGATCTGGCCACGGGTCGCTTCATCCGCGAAGCCCGCGACTTGCTCCTGATCGGACCGCCAGGCACGGGCAAGAGTCATCTGGCCCAGGCGCTCGGTCAGCAGGCGATCAAGAGCGGCTTCGTCGTGCTCTACCGCTCGATCTTCGATCTGGTCCGCGACTTCCTGCACGATGAAGCGCTCGCCGGTCAGGACAAGACGCTCGACCGCTACCTGCGACCCGACCTGGTCATCATCGACGACATGGGCATGAAGCAGCTCCCCAAACGCTCCGGCGAATACCTGTTCGAGATCATCATGCGCCGCTACCAGGTCCGCTCGACCCTGATGACCAGCAACCGGCCGCTGGAAGACTGGGGCAAACTGATCGGCGACGTCCCCAGCGCCACCGCCATCCTCGACCGCTTCCTGCACAACGCCGAGGTCATCGCCATCAGCGGCAAAAGCTACCGCCTGCAAAACCGCGGATCCAAAGATCAGCCCGCCGCAAACGCCGCGGCTTGCGAGAACGAGAAGAAATGAGGTATACCACGCACAACAACCCTGGCCGGTTTTGATTCGATAACCGGTGGCGGCATTTCAAGTGATAGATGACAACGAAGGCGAAGAGGAATGGACGCTCGTGCTTGATCGCCGCTACGTCTATGACGGCTGGCGGGTTGTGCTGGAGCTGGACGGCTTGAACTCGAACGCCATTCTCCGCAAGTACACGTGGGGGCTGGACCTGGCGGGGTTGGGTGGTGCGGGCGTCCCGCCCGCCAACCTGGACGGTGCCGGCGGCATCGGTGGCCTGCTGGCCGTGCATGACACGAACGGCACGACGACGGGCGAGAATCCTGAAGCCGATGATCTGAAGTACGTGTACACGTACGACGCCAACGGCAACGTCGGTCAACTCATCGACCCGGATGTCGGCAGCGCTGCGTCATCGATCAAGGCGCATTACGAGTACGACCCCTACGGCGGAGTTGTCGCGTCGTCTGGTACGTACGCCGCGACGAATACGTATCGATTCAGCACAAAGCCGTGGGATGATGAGACAGGGCTGGGGTATTGGGGGTACAGGTACTACGATCCGCGGTTGGGGAGGTGGATCAGTCGGGATCCGATCAGCGAAGAAGGCGGTGTGGCGCTCTATTCGTACATGCATAATCGCCCAAATAGCGGGATTGACCCAGTCGGCCTAACACCTTGTACAAGTAGATGTGGGGATGAGCCGTGCAATAACCCAACTGGCGAGCATGACTCCTGGTGCGCTTGCATTCGGGACTGCAGATTGCTAGATCAAGGAGATGCATTGGCGTGTCTTGCAGACGCAGGCAAGTCCTTCGGGACGGCATTTATCAAGTGCACCATCGCGTGTGCCCCTGCATTCAAGTACGGCTTTCCGGGCTGGAAAATCTGTATGGCCGGCTGCGTTGGCGCTGATACGCTACTAAATATAGTCCTTACAGCCCAGTGTATTCAAATAGTGCAGGATACGTCACAGTCTGCCCACGCCGCGTACAAGCGATGCATATCGCGCCCAGCGAACTCCAAGAAGTAGAGGTTCTTCTGTGAATCGACCGGTGCTTAGTTGGCGGCTCTTTGTCGTTGCCGTTGCTTGGCAACTGACGCTCGCGGGATTCCTGTGGTTTCGTGTACCACTTCTGAATGTTACGACGTATTGGATCGCTTGGACATGCAGCGGATGCGTGTTAGTCCTACTATCGTTCTGGACGTTCATAGAACAAGTCCTGTTGGTTCGTTCACGACGTCGACGTTAGCCGCGCAGGTTGTGCCGAGCTGCGACGCCAGGAAGTGCGCCGGGCAGGTGGACAACGGCGATATCACGGCCCGACCGGCCTGCTGAACAGCAAGGTCTACGCGGACGAGAAATCGACCGATTACGAATACAAGCCCGACGGCCGGCTCTGGAAGCGGATCTGGGCGCGCGAGGTCAGTTCAACCCGCGTGACCACGACGTACGGTTATCACGAGACGACCGGCGACCTTGAAACCGTCGATTACAGCGATGGCACGCCGGACGTGGCGTACACGTATGATCGCCGCGGGCGAATCGACACCGTCACGCAGGGCGACGACTGGCTGATTCACGACTTGGACCACGACGGCGCCGCCAGCACCGAGTCTGAAGCCGTCTCCGGCGACATTCTGGACTACGCGCTGACGCGCACGATGGACCCGCTCGTCGGCGGGCCGGTCTCGGCGGTCGAAGTCGAAGCCGACAGCAGCCCGATCTACGCCGCCGCATATGCCTATGACACGGAAACGGACACGGCGCGCCTGACGCGCGTCACCGGCCCCGGCCTGCCGACCGGCGGCGGCAGCACGCATGGCGTGTTCTACGGCTACGCGAGCGATACCGACCTGGCCGGCACGATCGAGGTGCGGGCTGATGGCGGCGGCGTGAAGCTGCTGACGACGCGGGCGTATGACGCCGACCGCGAGTTGATCGACTCCATCGAAAACACCTGGGACCCCGGCGGCACGCCGGTCGTGATCGCGAAGTACGACTACACCAACGACGCGCTCGGCCGCCGGTCGGACGTCGTAAACACCGGCATCGCGTTCGCCGCGTCGGCGTATAATCGTTACGGCTACAATGACCGAAGCGAACTGACCGCGGCCCGGCGTTATTTCGGCGAAGACCCGGGCGAATGGGAAACCAGCGACCCCGTGGACAACGAGCACTTCACGTACGGTTACGACCCGATCGGCAACCGCACGGGTGCCTCGCGCGGGCAGGAGAAGCCGGTCGAGGTGCTCTACGACGGCAACCGGCTGAATCAGTACGACCAGACGCGCTCGGACGAGGCCGTGTTTTCGACCAACCTGACGTACGACGATGACGGCAACCTGTCCGGCGAATGGCTGGACGGCGACTGCAACTGCGACGGCAACGTGGACGTCGGCGACATCAACGCGTTCAACCTGGCGCTGAGCGATCCTGAGGAATATGCGGCCACGTATCCCGAGTGTACGCTGGTCACCGCCGACGCGAACAACGACGGCGCCGTGGACGTGCTGGACATCAATCCGTTCGTCGATCTGCTGCTGGGCGGCGGCTCGGGCGGGCGGCGGCTGGTGTGGGACGCGGAGAACCGGCTGATCGGCGTGCGGCCGGCGGTTGAGGATGAGGACTTGCCGGACGAGGCGGTTCGGAGCGAGTTTGCGTATGATTATCTGAATCGCCGGGTGATGAAGCGCGTGTATGACTGGGACGAGGGCGAGGAGGAATGGGTGCTCGTGCTTGATCGCCGCTACGTCTATGACGGCTGGCGGGTTGTGCTGGAGCTGGACGGCTTGGACGATAACGCCGTGCTTCGCAAGTACACCTGGGGCTTGGACCTCGCCGGGTTGGGTGGTGCGGGCGTCCCGCCCGCAATTGACTCCGCCGGCGGCATCGGCGGGTTGCTGGCGGTCTACGACACGAACGGCACGACGACAGGCGAGACGCCTGAAGCCGACGATCTCAAATACGTGTACACGTACGACGCCAACGGCAACGTCGGGCAGCTTGTAGACGTCGCCGTCGGCAGCGCGTCGTCTTCGATCAAGGCGCATTACGAATACGACCCGTACGGCGGCCTTGTCGCGTCCTCCGGCACCTACGCCGATACCAACACTTATCGCTTTAGCACCAAGCCGTGGGATGATGAGACGGGACTGGGGTATTGGGGATACAGGTACTACGATCCGTGGCTGGGGAGGTGGATCAGTCGGGATCCGGCGGCGGACAGGTTGCCAAACGATGAGCCGGGCTACATTGCGCTTGCGGCGCATCAATACAAGGCAATGAGCAATGCTAACGTCAATCTGATTGATGCCATTGGGCTGATGTCAATGGCTCCTACCACGTGTTCTGTATCGTTGGACAGCTTTAATAGCAGTTGGGGGGAGGGCAGTGCACCCGGCGGCGGCAAGTTCCGGCACGGCGCGCTTCGCGTGACGCCAGATTGGTGGTACAAGCCAATACTCGTGGAGTATGGCCCGCGGGTCTTTGGAAACTGCCGTCAGGAGTATGGTCCGGATCGCCCTGTGTCACGTCGAGAGGGCACGATCCGGAATTTGCCACCAAGCGTCTGTGATTGCATCGCCAGTGCACCAGATGATCTTGGTATTTACTTTGTACTCGGCGACAACAGCAACACGGCAGCAAAGTGCATCCTTGCCAGGTGCCTCCGAGAGGCAGGACAGGAAGATCGCTTGTTGGAGATATATCCGGATCCGAGATTCTTGCCGGGATGGGACCGCGATTGCGACCAAATCAACGATGCGTGGGACAAGCACGTCGCCCGTGAACGTCGTCGCCACAGAGGATAGCCCATGATAATCAGGCGCAGCGCCGCGATGGCGTTCATGTTCACTACCCTGATGTCCGTCGGGTGTGCGTATCAGAATGGGTACGTGCGCCACTATACGTTGAAATCCGGCGGTGCAAAAACGTCGATTGATGCGTACTACCGCACGCTCCCGACAGATGATTGGCTAGAGATCGAGTCGGCGAAGTCGGGAGCGATCAGCGTAGGAATGCCCGAGGGGTTGGTGCGTGCGATCTGCGCTGAACGACTCAGGCTTTCCGACACGGCCTGGGAAGTTGTTGGTGAGTTTCACTCTGTATGGCGCCACGATAATCGGCGACTCTACCTATACTTTTTCAAGAAGGAGCTAGCAGCGATCATCATTATCGGTTCGCATGAGGGTTCTCCACTGTGATTCAACGGGTTAAGGCAATTGACGGCCGCAATGACCCGAACCAGTACGATCAAGTCCGCTCGGACGAGGCCGTGTTTTCGACCAATCTGACTTACGACGATGACGGCAACCTGACGGGCGAATGGCTCGACGGCGATTGCAACTGCGACGGGCAGGTGAATATCACTGACATCGGCGCGTTCAACCTGGCGCTGAGCGATCCGGCGGAATACGAGACGACTTATCCCGGCTGCACGCTGGTCACCGCCGACGCGAACAACGACGGCGACGTGGACGTGCTGGACATCAACCCGTTCGTCGATCTACTGCTGGCGGCGGCTGGTCTGGGACGCGGAGAATCGGCTGGTCGAAGTCTGCCCGTCCGGCGACCTCAACAGCGATATCACTCTGTGGCGAACGGCATGAGATCACGGAGAGCGATCGGTTTCGGGTTGCTGTCGCTGGTCGTTCAGGCAGCGCTCGGCGCGGACGGAGTTCTGTTTCAGTTCGACGCCATCGAGGCGGCAGCCGGCCGACGTGTAGTGGGCGACCGTGCCCTCGGCGTCGAGCACGAAGGCGTTCGCTACTGCTTCTCATCGCCGGACAATCTCGCGCTGTTTGGGCAAGCCCCCGCCCGCTACGCCGTGCATATGGACGGCGCCTGCGCTCGGATGGGACCGCTTGGCGATCTCGGCGATCCGAACATCTGGCTGGTTCACGACGGCAAGCTGTACTTCTTCCGCTCGCCGGACTGCCGAGACACGTTCAGAAAGGATCCCGCTCGATTCCTGTCCGCGAAGCTCCCAGAGGTCAAGTCCGCGTCGGAGTGCGAGCGCGGCAAGGAGCTCGTTCGCCGCGCTATCGATGCGATCGGCGGCGCCGACCGGCTGGCGACGGTCAAGTCCTGGCGGGCGGTCGTCGAAGAAACAGTCGAAGTGAACGGCTCAACCGGGAACCGCGTGCGCAGCTGGAGTTACGCCCCCGATGACCGTTTGCGATTTGAGTTGAATCTGCCGAGCGGCGAACGCGAGTCGATCGTCCTAAACGGCGATCAAGGACAGATTCAGGGCCGCTACTCGCGTCCGCTCTACTCCGCGGGCCGAGTCGCGGCGCGGCTCATGATGGCCCATCATGTGCTGACGGTTCTGAAGGTCGCCAACCGGCCGGAGACCGCCGTCGAGCACCTGGGCGATGGGCGGGTCAACGACGCCGAAGCGGACCTCGTCCGCGTTCGCCTCTACGGCGACGCTGTCACCCTCTCGATCGATCGACAATCCGGTCGTGTGCTGCGGATGTCCTATCCGGATATTGGCATCTGGTCCGGCTACGGCGAGGTGATCGAGGAGTTCTCCGACTTCCGCGACGCGGGAGGCTTGGCGCTGCCGTTCACCAAAGCAAGCACCTTCGACGGCAAGCGCCGCGGCGATTTCAGCTTCACGTACACGCGAATCGACTTGAACCCCCAATTGGGCGACAATGTGTTCCTGGTGCCGGCGTCGGCCGAGAGTCGGCCCAGCGCGCCGTGAGATTAGCCGGCGCTGCGGCGCGAAACTGAGGTGGTTTCTTTCACGCGACGTGACGGACAGCAAGTCGGACGCGCGATTGACGTTCAACGAGCTGATCACCCACGCGAAGAAGCCGCGCCCGAACTCCACGGCCCGCTCTTCCACAAAGTTGAGCGGTTAGGCGGACTTTCAATACCCATGAATAGGACGCACTAGCACGAGACTAATGACGCGACACCGCCAGTCAAGACACGCGGTCGTTTCAATGAGGGTACAATACGCCGATGTGGGAATAAAGTAGGAGCAGCTCGGCCACAACAAATATGGCGAGTCCGACAACAAAGTAACGTAAGCGCATATCGTCCTGAGATGCCTGCGGGTGTGCTTGACTATAGCTGCGCAACACGCGTGGTGCAAGAAGTATTGCGGCCGCCCGCGCACGTCAGCACATGAAGCGCCTCGTCGGACGGTCAGAGCCGAGTGCAAGGACGAGAAGTAAGCAGTTGCAGTGTACGTCAGCGGTGCCGGCCGCGCTGCGAATCTCGCTCCGAGTTCTTCTTTATCAGGTCGCGCAGGAGCGGATGAAGCATCTGCACGACGGAAGACGCGGCCATGACGCCCATACAGACCATGGCTATCTTGTGAAAGGCATTGGCGTCTCCTTGCGGAGCGTTGCGAGCCATGTTCTGCGCCGAGTTGGCAAGGTGCAGCGGATTGGGAGTGGTCATACGATGTCTCTATTCCTCTCTGGGTTGGTTAGGTTGTCAAGTGAGTATACACGAAACATGTGACAGTATTATGACGAGTAGCGCGTTTGTGCATCGCACGAGGATAAGCGACTGAATATGAACGCTTTGGCGCACGGTCGTCACATGCTTGTTAGGTGAGCGGGAAGGCTCCATCATATTGATATCCTCTCGACGACATTCCGCGTGACGGCTCGGCCCCGCCTATCGTAAAGCCGCGTCGTGCGCGGGTCGGCGTGACCAAGCAGTTCCTGTACGTCCTCCAGCGGGACGCCCTGCTCCAGCAGGTCGGTGGCGGTCGTCGCCCGAAACGAATGGCAAGTCAGGATTGAGGGAAGCCCCGCGGCTGCCAGCCGCCGCTTGACCATGCGGTGGATGTCCTTGGCCTCAAACGGACGCTCGGAGAGTTGCAGCGTCCGGCCGAGTGCGGCGCGAAAGAGCGGTGCGTCAGGGACGCAGGAGGCGGCAGCGATGTACTCCTCGATGTAGCCCTGCAAGTCGTGCCGGCACGGAATCTGCCGATCCGCGCCGCCCTTCTCGTCGAATCGCAGATAGTATTGACGGCCGTCGGAGTAGAAGTCGCGAAGCCGGAGCTTGGAGACCGCGCCGACCCGGCAGGCCGTGTACATCATGGTGGCGAGAATCGCGCGATCGCGCAGGCCGATCAGTTCGGACGTATCAATCGACTGAAGCAAGGCGCGGGCCTGGGCGGGGTCGGTCGCCGGCGTTTTGCCGGTGACGCTGCGAACGACAGGGCCGCGGACGGAAGACGCAGGATTCAACGCGACGGCGTGCCTCTGCACAAGCGTGTCAAAAAACCGTCGGATCGCTGCCAGGTGAAGCTTCTGCGTCGGCTTCGACGCCGGCTTTCCGACGGAGGTCGTGAGCGTGCGGATGTAGTGGCCGACGCCGCCCGGCGGGATGCGGGCAAGCTCCAGCCGCTCCGCCTCGCACCATTTCAGAAAACGGTGGACGGCGTGGCGGTAGGCCCGGCGGGTATAATCGCTCGTGATCTGGTCGCCGAAGAATTCGGCGTAGGCGTAGCGGGCGTTTCCGCCGGCCTGGTCGATGATCGCCGGCGGTCGGACGGAGTCGAGCGGCGTCGACTCGCGTGATGGTTGAAGTAGCATGGACGTTTCACTCAGAGGACCTCCGCGGCGTGAATCGTTGACGAAGCGTTAACCGGTGATACGGGCGGTTACTACGGGTGTATAACGTCCTTTGTGTACCACAACATCGGCCGTCGCGCAAGCAGTATGACAATCAGGCGGTATGGGCACAAAGCGTGCATGCGATACACTGTTTTCCCTTGCGATCATCTCTCCATTGTGGCATCATTGAATGAGGTAATCACAATCAGGGGGAATCGACATGGGGGACGTTCGTGTACGCAATCTCGATGACAACGTCGTCGCGGAGTTCAAGGATCGCGCCAAGCGCCACAGCCGCAGCCTGGAGGCGGAGCTTCGGGAGGTTCTCACTGCCGAAGCGTTCAGGCTTCGCCACGAGCTGGCCTTGCGGGCGCAGGAATTCCGGGATGAGCTGCGCGCCAAGTATGGAGCGTTTCCCGACTCGACGCCTGACATCCGTGAAGCGCGGGACCGGCTCGGATGATCGTCGTGGACGCAAGCGTCGCCGCGAAGTGGCTGTTGCCGGAGGCGGGCGAGCAGGAGGCGCAGGCGCTGCTCGACAGCGAGGAACGGCTGGCCGCGCCGGAGTCCATCCGCATCGAAGTGGCGGGCGCGGTCATTAAGCGGTATCGCAGCGGAAAGCTGGAAGAAACGGACGCCCGTTCCCGCTGCGCGTTTTGGCAGAGCCTCATCGACAGCCGGCTGCAATTGTTCCCCGTCGAGGCATTGTTCGACAGGGCTATGGCCCTGGCGTTTCAGCTCAAGCACGGACTGCCGGACTGCCTGTACCTCGCCGCAGCCGGTGATATCGGAGCGGGCCTCATCACCGCCGACCGAACCCTCTTTGAACGCGGCAAAGCAGTCCATGAGCGCATCACGCTACTTGCCGGCGTCGATCCGCACTGAGAGTGCGAGCTCGCGCAGGCGCGGCAGAAAGCGCCGACAAGGCAGCGTGGTCGGGTATGGCGGTGCTGGTCAGGATTCCGCGTGACAAGCACTTACACCCATTCTATAAGCACACACCAGAATCAAGTCAAAGTGAATCATCTATAAGTGTCGTCAAGAGACTGTGACAACGGGGCAAGGCGATAGCGACGTGGACGATCTGCGGAGGATCATCCGAAGAATCATCGAAGCCGGTCCGGCGAGATTCGAGAGTCACGCTGCACGTGCGCGAATGGTCAAGTCAGTGGTCGCTGCCGAAATCGCGGCTCGCCTTGAACCGGCGCTGAACGCGGAAGCCGATTCGATGCCCCAGAATACGCTTGATGAAAAGCGGGCGCTCGCCAGCTGGGTCAACTATGAACTACGTCGATTGGGTTTGGCGATACGCTGCGAGCCCTCGGGGCTTCCCGGGATTCTCGTGGCAATGCCGGGGCGAGGCGACCGCGAAGAATCGAGCCGCTTTCGCGTTGAGGCACGCGATGCCGAAGGCCGGAAGGTCCAATCGTCCTCGATCGGTTGGGTGCCACGAATACGGCTTGTCGAGGATCCCGTCAGACGCGAAGGGCGCTCACGGTTCCGCGAATAGCAGCTATTATGAGTCATCCGCCGGCACTGCTAAGTTGTGCGTTTGAATTCTTTTTCGTGGATTTGTCGCCATGAGTGCTTTGTGAAGAATAGCCTACTTGGGCGCGCTGTGAGAGCGTTGAAGAACGGAGCTTCAATGTCATGTACTGATACTAGTGACCGTGCGCTCCTGATTTGTTCTTGCGAACACCAACGTCGTATGTAACCAGTGCATTACGGCGTTCCCAGTCTTGGTCGGGTGCAGTCGCGGACTTCCGCGGTGCCACACTCTAACGTGTGGCGTGGCAGTGCTGCTCTTGTGATACGCGTCGAGTGGGCGCTGGAACCAACTACTGCTCGGGTGCGAGTAGCGTCGGATCGTCCCCAACACTCCAAGCAATGACCCGGCCGGGTTCTACGGTGTCCTGCAATCCGGTTAGCGCATTGCCGGCGGCGAAGAGCGTCGTGCCGTCGTTATTCCACGCGACGCCAGGATAAATGGACGCGGCGTCTGGGGTGAGTTCCAGGCATAGCTGTTGCGTGAGGATGTCCCACAGGCGGACTTCGCCCGGTTGCATATCGCCGATATGCAGGAGTCCGCTGCTGCTGGCCAGGCGCGTCGCATCGGGAGAAAAGGCAAGCCCGCTGATTTCGCGGCGATGGCCTTGTAGCGTTGCGGTTGTCTCCCCTGTTGTTGCATTCAGGACGCAGACTCGGCGGTCGATGCTGTCGGTTGCGAGCAACGATCCATCTTGAGAGAACGCGAGGGCAGTCACCTCACTTCGATGCGGCGCAACGGTCCAAGTGGCGACGTTGTTGGCCGTGTGAAACAGGTCAATGGCACCGTCAGACCGTCCTACAGCGAGCCAGTTGCCGTCACGGCTGACGGCAAGGGCGGAGTGGGATTCTAGGCCGCGAATCGTATCGATGAGTGGAGTCTCGGCGTGGCCAATGACGGAGGATCCACAAAGAACGGCGTTCGGCAGCATTACGACCGTCTCGGTGTCAGATTCCAAGCCTGTGCGGCACGTCACGGAACCGTTGCGGGGACTCCACGTCAAGAGCATCCGGCGCTCGGTTCGGGAGTAGACCGGACCGAAGTCGCCATCGAGCATTAGGGAACCGTCTTCGCAGACGGCGGCGAGCCGCAATCCGTCGCCGGCAAGCGCACGGATGCCGTCGCTATGGGCGAAAACGACCCGACCGCCGCTCCTATCGGTTGTCGGCCAGACTCGGAGATGGCCGGTCACGTCGGCAGCGGCGATGAAGCGCCCGTCGGCACTCATGGTGAGCACGTGAACAAGCGATCCGCTTCCGGGATACGTCTCGCTGAGCCTTCCGTTCTTGACATTCCAGCGTTGAACGCCGATGGGGCCAGTGGTGACGATTTCGGAAGCGTCGAGCGTAAAGAAGGGTCTCAGTTGACCGAACGGCACGAAGGGTTCGGACGAAACGACGGGAGAATCAGCGATCATTCGCCGGTGAGGGGAGACAGTGAAAGTATTCTCACCGGTCGCGGCATTCCAAACCAAGACATACCCATGAAGTTTCGATCTCACGCGTAGATCGTATTGGCCAAAACTCTGGCTAGTGACGCGCGATCCATCGTGATTGAACGATAGCCCGGTCACGGGGCCGGCATGGACGGGACCTCGCGCGGTGATCATGCCCTTTTCGGTATCCCAGATCTGCGTCTCACCGTTTTCATACCCGACGGCGAGAGCGGGGCCTTGCGGGGCAAACGCCGCCGCAGTGACGGCTCCCTTATTAACGTCCGTGCTCCGCTCAAACTGCCCGCGCTTGTACGCGCGAGCAAGGTCTGTTTTTTCACTCCTAGAAAGCGACCACAGGAACAAGTCGTTGCCGGGGCTGCCGGTAAAATAAGTGTCGCCGTCGGGCTTCAGCGCCATGCAGCTTGTCAGGTGTCCGGTCGGAAGCTCCCTTGCGATAGCGCCGGTCGCGGCGTCGATTTCGATGACGCGATCCGTGCCCGAAGCGGCGAGCGCAATGATGTATGTGCCGTCGCGCGAAAAAGCGACCTCGGAAAGCGACTCGCCGTTGTGAAACACCTCCGTCGCCTCGGGCAGCCGGAATACGGTCAGCCGACCCTGGCGGTCAGCGCAAGCGATGCGGCTGCCTGTGTGGTTGAGGGCCAGCCGGTTCCATACAACGCCTTCCCGCGTGATGTGCACCGGTGACGGCGCGGAGGCAATGTTGTGCAGGTAGTGCCATTCAAATTCTCGCGGATCGTACCCGGTGGGCGCGTCGTACTTGGCGAGCAAGCCAATCGCGAGCGGCGTCTCCCCCCTGGTCAGCGCTGCCTGGGCGTCTCGCATGTCGGCGACGTATTCGCGGCGCAGCCGGTCGCTGGTCGCCGCGTGTTCGCGGCTTTCCGCCAATTGGGCGCGCGTGGCGAAGTGAAGTGAGGCGGCGGAGCCTCCCAGCATGGCAAGGCCAGCAATCGCCAGCACAGCGGTCGCAACGGGCCTCCGGGCGCACCATCGCCGTGTTCTGCGTATCCGGCCTGGCAACCTCGCGGCAACCTGCTCACCGGCTGCGAATTTGCGAAGGTCGGCAGCAAGCGCCGCCGCCGAGCCGTAGCGATCCATCGGCGATTTTTCAAGACATTGCAGACAGACGCGCGCGATTGCCTCCGGCACGGCGGGATTCAGCTTGGAGGGAAGAACGGGCCAGTCCCACGCAACCTGGTGAAGGACTGCATCACGGCCGACGCCTGCCGTCGTAGGAAATGGCGGGCGGCCGGTCAACAGGAAATAGAGCGTTGCGCCCAAGCCGTACACGTCGCATGACGGCGTAATCGGTCCGAGCCTGGGGTCGGCCTGCTCGGGCGACATGTAGTGCGGTGTCCCGAGGCGTTGCAGCGATTTGGTTAGCGCTGTCTCCGCGTCAAGCTGCTTGGCCAGGCCGAAATCGGCGACCATCACGCGACCATCGTCCTCGATGAGGATATTTTCCGGCTTGATGTCCCGGTGCACGACACCCGCCTGATTGGCAGAGTGACAAGCATCGGCGGCGTCCGCAACGATGCGAGCTGCGAGCTTGGGTTCGATCGGCTCGCCACGCGTGAACCGGTGAAGGTCAACACCTCTGATCCGTTTCATGGCAATGAACGGTCGTCCTTCCACTTCGCCGACTTCGAATACCGGCACGATGCCATGATGGCGCAACCGAGTGACGATTTGCGCTTCCTTGCGAAACCGACGCAGCACGTCCGGCTGACCGGCATGCTCGTCGCGCAGAATCTTGACAGCGATTGGTTGGGGCGAGTCCTTGCGGCTGGCGTCATACACGTCGCCAAAGCCGCCGCCGCCGATACGGGCGTGAAGGATGTAGTTTCCGAATGACCTCACCGGAGCCGGCGAACTTTCGGACTCGCGCGAAGCCGACGACTTCCCAAAGTCCTTGTCGCTGAGAGGATTCATCGCACGGATGCGCGCCTGGCGGACAAGAATCGCGTTGGCGATTTCCTCGCGAAGATTGGGAATTGCCGGATAGTTGGAGCAGAAGGCTTCGATATCCGTAGGCGCGTGGGACTGCTTGGCCAGAAAGGCGTCAACCAACTCGGAAACGGCCGCATTCTGTTCTCGGCCCGCCATGACGCGTGGCTACTCTGACGACAGGTTAAGCGACGTGGTGCCAAGCACTTTCTTCAATCGTTCAAGAGCACGCTCGATGCGCGCGTTGACCAATGCTCGCTTCATGCCAAGCGCGGCGGCGATTTCAGATAGCGATAGTCCTTTCAGCCGTAATTCGAACATTTTTTGAGTGTCGTCAGGGAGAGTGGAGATCGCCGCGTTTAGACGCTGGGACCGCTCTTTCCGCCGTTGCAGTCTGCTTGCCGTCGGGCCTTTATCGGGCACGGCGTCCCGCGCGTCGCTGGAGAGTTCAAGCAACGCCCGCCTGCGCTTGCGGCCGAAGTAGCGAACGGCAGTGCGAACGACCTTGGCCAGCCATGCCTCGAATTGCCGCTGCGGTTGTTCGTCGAAGGCCAGGCGGGCGATGTTGCGAAAGCACGTCATCATGGCGTGTTGAACGATTTCGTCGGCTTCGGCGTAGCGGAGCAGCTGCGGCGCCGCCGCCTCAAGCACTACGTGGCGCATCAAGGGTTGATACCGGCGCAAGAGCCTCTCCACGGCTTGGGCATCACCCTTCGTCGCGTGGCGGATCAAGTCTTCATTTCCCACGTCGCGGCCTGCCATTGTAGTCGAACCTCAATAAAAACGGCAACAACCGAGAGCGCGCGGTCATTTCGTGCACTTGAACAAACGACGGGCAGCGGCTCCACGCGGCAGTGTGAAAGCGTGGTGGCAGCAGCCATGACAGCCGGCTCGGGGTGCATCCCCGATCACAAGCGGCTGGACTCGGTCCCGCGTTGCCTGAAGTGAGGATTGTAATGGACGTCAAGGCCGTTCAAAACATGCCGTTGGACCGTGTGGTTTGTGAAACTCAGGAGCGCAAGCGGTTTGATGAAGAGCCACTCGTCGGCCTCGCGCAGAGCATCGCAGAAAGCGGAGTTCTGCAACCCGTACTGGTCCGTCGGGAAGGAAGCTCGTTCGTGTGCGTGGATGGCGAGCGACGGCTACGGGCGGCCAAGCGGGCGGGCCTCACGGCCGTGCCTGTCATCGTCGAGGACCGGGAACTCAGCCCCGCCGATGTGACGCTCCGGCAGACTGTGCTCAATTCCCAGCGGCAGGAGCTGACGCCGATCGAGCGCGCCAGGGCATTCTCAAAGCTAATTCAGGAATCGGGTTGGACCGCGGCAGAGGTTGCACGCCGCACGGGCTTCTCGGAAGCGACAATCTCGCGGCTCACGGCGCTGCTCACGCTGCCGGACGAAGTCGTCAAGCGCATCGAGGCCGGCGAGATCCCGGCGAGCACGGCATATCAGATTGCGATTGCGGGCGACGGTCAGACTCAAGCGAAGCTTGCCAGCGAAGCGGCGAACGGAAAACTGTCGCGCGATCGCGTCGTTGAGAGATCCCGCCGGTCACGCCGCGCAACGCTGCCGCGCCGAGTGAAACGCCCGGCGCGCGAACGGTTTACGGTCCGCCTGGGTCCCGGCCGTTCGCTCACGGTCTCCGGACCGAATCTCACGCTCACATCGTTGACTGCGTGGCTGCAAGCGCTGCTGACGCGTATCAGCACCTTGGAGCCACAGGACATGGCGCTTGCGGACGCCGCCAAGGCGCTTTCCGCCGACGCCTCATGCAAGGGAGTTGTGTCATGAAGTTGTTCAAGATCGTACTGGCAGTGTTGCTCGCGATTCTCAGCGGTACGAGCGGAGGCTCGTCGAGCAGCGATTGCTGATGAACGTGGACCTGCGGCGCTTCACTCGGGAAGCGCCGCCTTACCGACGGAGGATATCGCATGGCGGAGTTTTTCAGTTTCCTGAAGGTGTTCGCGATCTGCGGCACGGTGTTCTTTGTCACAGTCATAGCGTTGCTGGCGATGCCGCAATCGAAATTGCGGTCGGTCGGCATGGAAATGACGACGTGGGCGCTCGCGGTCGGCCTGTTCCTGCTGGTCCCCTCGCCCGTGGACGTGCTGCCCGACCTAGTGCCCGGCATCGGCTGGCTCGACGACATCGGTTACCTCTTCGGCGCGTTGTGTGCGGTCGGTTCTGCGCTCGAAGAGCGCAAACGCCGCAAGGTGTTCGGTCAGATCGAGTTCGAGCAGGCGGTCGCCCAGGAGCGCGGCGAGTCGGCGGCGCCTGACGACGACGACAAGCGGGAGGCGGCGTAGTGTTCGAGCGACTCTTTCGGCGAAAGAAACTCACCTGCGCCCGGCGGCTCCGTTGGGACCTGCCTGACGAATTGCTGCGCTGGTCGCGCCACAACGCCTGGACTCTGCGCGATGCAGTCGAAGGCACGCTGATCCTCGGCACGACCGGCTCAGGCAAGACCTCCGGCAGTGGCCGCACGATTGCGATGTCGATGCTCAATGCCGGATTCGGCGGTCTCGTGCTCACGGCCAAGTCCGACGAGCGGGCGCTCTGGGAGTCCTACTGCCGCGCGGCGAACCGGCTTAGCGACTTGTACATCGTGGACGCAAATGCGGCCCTGCGGCTGAACTTTCTTGCGTACGAACTGACGCGAGAAGGTCTAGGCGCCGGTCATACGGAGAACCTCTGCAACCTGTTTTCCACAATCATGGAAATCAGGGAGCGGAACGCCGGTTCCGGCGGTGGGCGCGAGGACGGCGCTTTCTGGAAGCAGGGAGCGACCAAGCTCATGCGAAATGCGACCGACCTCGTCTCGCTTGCTACCGAGTCCGTTTCCGTACCCGACTTGGTTCGCGTCATTCTCTCTGCGGCGCAATCGCCGGCACAAATCTCCGATCGTGGCTTTCAGGACGGTTCGTTCTGCTTCGAGTGCCTGAAAGCGGCGGATCAAAAGCCGAAGACCGCGCGGCAGCAGCACGACTTCGGCGTCGTCTGCGACTTCTTCTTGCTGGAATGGCCCGGCCTGGCTGAGCGCACTCGCTCGGTGATTCAGGCGACGTTCATGGGCTGGGCGGACATGCTCAACCGCGGTCTGCTCCGTGAGTTGTTCTGCACCGAGACGACGATCACCCCGGAAGTTGTCGAGGACGGAAGGATCATCCTCATCGACCTGCCGGTGAAGGAATTCGGCGAGCTGGGCGTATTCGCTCAAGTTCTGTTCAAGCATGTGTGGCAGCGCCAGATCGAGCGGCGAAATGTCGGGGCAAGTCCGCGCCCCGTCTTCTTGTGGGCCGACGAAGCGCAGCATTTCATCACGTCGTACGACATGCAGTTCCAGACCACGTGTCGCGCCGCGCGCGTCGCAACGGTCTATCTGACGCAAAACGTCAGCAACGTGTACGCCGCGCTGGGCGGCGGGGACAAAGGCCGCGCGGAAACGGATTCGCTGTTCGCCAATCTCAATACGAAGGTCTTTCACGCCAACGGCGACCCGGTTACGAACGAATGGGCCGCCTCGCTCATCGGCCGCTCGCGCCAGTTCCTCGCCAGCGGCAACAGTTCGTATGACAACGATCACCGCTGGGCGGCGGCTGTCGGCCTCGACTGGCTGGACGGCGGCGGCTCCACGTCGGCCGGTTTCAGCGAGACATTCGAGTACGAGGTGCAGCCACGGGAGTTCACGCGGCTTCGCACGGGCGGCCCCGCAAACGGCTGGATCGTGGACGGGATCGTCTTTCAGAACGGCCGCACGTTCGCCGCATCGGGCCGCACCTGGCTCAAGACGGCATTCAGACAGCGGACTTGAAGTGGAGAATTGCCATGAATGACAACCAATCGGCCGGACCGCTGGAGGGATATCGAAACTTCATCGGCCTGATCTCGTTCGTCGCGCGAGCGTTTGCAGTGTCCGTGGAAGTATTCCTGCATCGGGCAGATTCATTCGGTGAGCGATACCTCGGCCTGCAAGCCGGGGCCGCACTGCTGCTGATCTTCTTCTGGCCCGTCTTCTGCGAGCCGCATCACGACGCAACGCCGATGATCTATTTCGCCGGGCTGTTTGTCCTGTCGTGCATGTTGGTTCGGATTCGTGTCTTCGTACGACGCCGGCGAGGCGGTCCACAACCGCACGCCCGGTACAGCGGGACTCCCGAATTGCTTCACCGTTTCAAACGCCTGGATGAAGTGAAGGTCAAGCAGACCGTCGAGCCGTTCCTCACATTTGCGATCGGAGCCGTGATGCTGAACTTCAGTCCGCCCCTGGGCGGCTACCTGATGATCGCCAGCGCCGGGCTGCTGATATCGAACGGGCAGGTTGCCGAGTACGAGCGGCGGCGTGTCTCCGACATGCACGACGCCTACCTCGAACAGCGCGGCGTCGCGGAACGGTTCCGCGACATGCGCGGGGAGTAATCGACGAAAGCAAGGGTGAGTCATGGCTGAAAAAAAGAATGGACCAGTGAAGATTGGAAGCGGACATGCTGGTGCGATGTTCAGGCAGGGCTTGGCTGAATTGCGGGCCGCATGCACCCTCCCGGAGGCCAACGTTCCGCAGCCTACGGTTTACGGAATCGTCGGAACAAAGACACCCGGCGAAGTCATGGAAGATCGGAAAGGAGAAAACCGCGATCCTGATGAGCGGCCGTCTATTCTGAACGAGCGACTCAAGCAGGCGGAGCGCGAAGCGGTAGTACGCGAGCCGGAACCGCGGGAACCGGAGAAGGAGTGAGCGTCTTGACGCATATGAACTCGGTCGTTGATTGCCTCGCGTTCGTAATGACGTGTTGGATGCTCTACTGCTTCGTCCGTCATGGCCTCTATCCGGCGATTCGTTTCGTGCTTCGGATGATCGGCGCGATCACGTGCTTCTTCGTAAGACGGCTACGAACTGATCACCGCGACGCGGTCACGGAACATCTGGCTGAAGTGTGCGCCCCACCGCGCATGGCGGTTCAACATCTGCAGCGAACGGACCATGATTGACACGGCGACAGAAAACCTGGTTGCCCTGCGTGACGTGCCGCGGTGCCTCCCGCCGCGGCCGAACGGTAAGCGCCTGCATATCAGCGCCGTCTATCGCTGGACGCTGCGCGGCGTAAAGGGCGTCCGGCTCGAAACGATCAGAATCGGCGGCACAACTTACACAAGCCGGGAAGCAATTCAGCGATTTTCCGAACAACTTTCCGGAGCTGAGCCGGCCACGCAACTCGTTAATCCTGTCAGCCGCAATCGGCAGCGGCAGCTTGAACAAGCAAGTGCAGTGGTCGCAAGAGCACTCAACCTTGAGCGGCTCCCTCATGATGCAACCGCGCGATAGCACTGCGCTCCGTCAATAAACGATTCAGGCTCCGACAGCCCGTAAGGACGGCCGGAGCCTGCACGGCAGTTGCCCGCCGGTATCGTGTGCCGATCAGCCTACCCGACCTCCGCCATGATGTCGGCGGCCTTAGTGCGATCCAGTTCCGCGTACACCTCCGTGACGGCACTGGAACGGTGCCCGAGCACAACGCGGGCCGCTTCGATGCCGAAGCGCTTCCGGAGATAAGTCGCCGCCGAATGCCGCAGGCGGTTCGGTCCCCACACGTCGATGCCGGCCTTTTCGCAACCGCGCTTGATGGCGCTGTAATAGCTGCGGCGGGTGTAACGGTTGCCGGGGATGCGCTTCGGCGACGGCCGGCGCTTCTTCGGCGGGTTGTTGCCCCTTCGCAGGCGTTCGCGGGTCTGCCTCACGGCATCCTTCGGGCTGAACAGGTACGCCTCGGCCGGCCGAAGCAGATACGGCGTGATGATCGCCTGCGCCCTGGGGCCGAGATAGATCAGGCGCTCGATGCCGTGATGCTCGGTCTTGTGGCGGGCGGGTCGATAGATCCACGTCGCCTGGCTGCGGTCGATGTCCATCGGCCGCATGGCCGTCACTTCGTTGGGCCGCATGCCGGTCAACTGCTGAAGCTCGATCATCGCCTGCACCTGCGGCGTCACGAACGGCAGGATGACGCTCACGCTCTCCTCGGAAACAGGTCGAACCGGCCCGGTCTCGCGTGCCTCGGTGCGGCCGGCGCGTAGCGCCGCTACGGCCTGTAGTGCATGGAGGACCTGCGGAGCGACAAGCTGATTCTCGACGCCCCATTTGAAAACGCGGCGGATGCGATTGACGCGGTAATTGATGACACGGCGCGAGAGTTTGGCCTCGATGGACTTCTGTCGAACGGCCTTCAGCGCCATCGGCCCGAACTCGGCGACCGGCGTCATGCCATAGAGCGCCTGCAACAGGCGCGTCGCGTCCTTTATGTTCTTGGCTTCGCCGGTCGGCTGGCCGTCCTTGACGTAGTAGCGGTCGGCGTGCTCGTAGTACGCGGCGAGCAGTTCGCAGATTCGGAAGTCGGCGCCGGACTTCGTGGCCGCGGCAGTCGCCGCGACGGCTGCCGGGCCGGCGGCGCTCCATTCGGAAATCAGACGTTTGTAAGCATCGAAGCTCTCAGACGAGCCGTGCAGGCCGAGATAATGTTCGCGGCCGGCGATGGTGACGACGGCGTTGCCGGTGGCCTTGTGGCGACGATACGACGGTGGTTTGCGGGTGATTCTGGACATGTGCAGCTCCTTCGGGCGGAGCTAAAAACGGTAATTACCGTTTTTGGCTCGAACCTTCGGGCCGCACTTTCCGACGCGGAAAGGCTCGCTAACTTGCGATCAGCCACGGAATTATATCTCAAAGCGGGCGATGGGATTCGAACCCACGACGTCCAGCTTGGAAGGCTGGCATTCTACCACTGAATTACGCCCGCGAGATCCTCAACAACTCATCATACATTGTTCTTCGGAGTGTGGAAGAGGCGCGTTGCCAGGAACCGTCAATCCTCGTGAGGAATGCGCCTGCTTCTTTCCCAACGCCCCCAATTACGCGCGGAGCGTCACGTCAGCCCCAGGTGCTCATTGCAGCGCGTTTCGCCAACCGCGAAAATAACGGGCGTGCCCCCATGCGCCTTTACCTGATCAATCCGCGCAACCCGCTGGTCGGCCTCACCGGTCGAGCAGGAAACCGCTGGAATCGATACCGGGTCTGGAAACCGCTCGGTCTGCTGACGGTCGCGGCGCTGACGCCCAGCGACTGGGAGGTCGCCGTCTTTGACGAGAACGTCCGCGTCCCGGACTACGAGGCCTTGCCGCGTCCGGATGTCGTGGGCGTCACGGCGTTCACCTCGCAGGCGAATCGCGCGTATGACGTCGCGGCCGGCTTTCGCAATCGCGGCGTACCGGTCGTCATGGGCGGCATTCACGCCACCATGCGCCCGGACGAGGCCCTGGCGCGCGTGGATGCGGTGGTCACGGGCGAAGCGGAAGGGAGCTGGTCGGAAGTCCTCGCTGACGTGCGGCGCGGCGGCGTGAAACGCCGGTACGCCGGCGCCCATGCGGACATGGCCGCGATTCCACTCGCCCGGCACGAACTGCTCCGCGGAGACTACGCGTTCGGGGCGATTCAAACGACGCGCGGCTGCCCGCTCAATTGCAGCTTTTGCAGCGTGACCGCGTTCAACGGTTTTGGCTACCGGCAGCGGCCGATTGCCGACGTCATCCGCGAATTCGCCGCCATTCGGGAAAAGCACGTCTTGATCGTCGATGACAACCTGATCGGAACCAGTCGGGAGCATCTGGCGCGGGCCAAGGAGTTGTTTCGGGCGATGATCCACGCGGACCTGCGCAAGCAGTGGATCGCCCAGGTGACCATCAACATGGCCGACGACGAGGAACTGCTGGCGCTGGCCGCACGGGCCGGTTGTACCGGCGTCTTCGTCGGCTTCGAATCGCCGATGGCCGAGGGGCTGCAGGAGCTTGGCAAGAAGTTCAACATGCTCTGCGGCCGAGATTTCGCCGCCTCCGTCCGGCGCATCCAGCGGCACAGAATTCTGGTGGCGGGCTCGTTCATCATGGGCCTGGACAGCGACCAGCCGGGCATCGGCCGGCGGATCGCCGCCGCCGCCGCGGCGTATGGCGTCGATGTCATGAACGCGCTCTTTCTCACGCCGTTGCCAGGCACGCGGCTGTGGGACCAACTGGAACATGCCGGCCGCATTGCGGCAGGTTCGTTCCCGGAAGACTGGAAGTACTACACGCTGACATTCCCCGTAGCGGGCTACCGGAATTTCTCGGGGGCGCAGCTCGCGCGCGAGATGGCGGCCTGCGACGGAACCTTTTACTCATTGTCGCAGGTCCTTCGCCGTGTGTGGCGCAGCGTCTGGGGCTGGCGCCAGCCGCTGTTTGCGCTGATGGCCAATCTCTCTTTTCGGCAGAATATCGGGTTCGGACGCGAAGCCTGCCGCGAGTTCCTGTTGTCGCGCGTGAGCGCGACCGGCGGGTAGCCGCGCGACGCCGATGCTCCCCATCAGCGAACCGTCGCCGCCGGTGCGCGGGGCGCGCGGCTTGGCGCCGCGCCGCGCCGCGAAGCCGATTCGTGCGTAAACGTCGGCAGATGTTCGATGGCCCAATTGATCTCTTCGCCGCTGTGCACGTCGAGCATGGGAATGCGTGCAGCTTCGAGCCCGCGGTACATGTCGATCGGGCCGCGCCTGAGCCGCCAGGCCCAGGCCAGCATCTTGGGCGCGGTGAGCAGCAGGCCGATCTGCCCGATCAACTGGAACGCGACACGCTTGGACCCCAGCGATGTCTTCCGCATGTTCATGAGAGACTTGAGGAGATTCAGCGGGTTGTAGAAGGCGGCGTAGGCCCGCAGTACGTTGAGTTGCTGGCGCCAGGGGCGGGCGTGCTTCGACGCGACCACGTGGTTGCCGTCGTGAAATGCAGCCGGGACGGCGCGGCCGCCGACGCGGCGGTAGAGCCAGCCGCCGCGGACCGCCGGCTCCAGGTCGCGCGTGCCAATGGCCGGACCGAGGTAGGTGCACTGATAGGTGATGGCGCCGTGCTCGAACAGGTAGCGGACCTGGTTGAGCAGGCCGGACAGATCGCCCGGCTTCGAGCGTAGCGGCTGGGCGTCGTTGTGCATCATCATGACCATCGGCTCGATGTCGGCCCGGTGCAGCAGGGCGAACATCTCGGCCGTCTTGCCGGCGGTCTGGCCCTTGTTGATGAGGCCGGCGGTGATGTCCTCGATGCCGAACCAGATCGCCGCGAGTCCGCCCGAGCGGCACAGCGGCAGCAGGTCGCTGTTCTTATGGACGTCGAACTCGGTCGCCTCGGTGAAGAAGCGGATGCGGCTGGACAGCTTTTCGCCGCCGACGGTGGCCTGCGACAGGCCGGTCATCAGGTCGATCACGGTCTGGCGGTCGTTGAAGAAGTTGTCGTCGGTGCTGAAGAAGTTGGTGATGCCGAAGTTCTCATGGATGTGCACGATTTCGTCGACCAGCCGCTGCGGGCTCTTGTGCCGCCAGGTGCGCTGGTTGACCGCGGGAATCGGGCAGTAGGAGCAGTTGAACTTGCAGCCCTGCGTCGAGATCACGGAGGCGATGGTCGACAATTTGCCGACGCGCTGCGGCGAGCAGGGCTTGGCCGCCAGCGTTTTGCGGCGGTGCGGCGGTTCGAGGAGGCGGTAGCCGGCGTCCGGCAGCGGCAATTCGTCCAGGTCGCGCAGCAGCCGCTGCATCCCAGTGTTGATGGCCACGGGCTTATTCACGGGGGCGTCCGGCGACAGGTAGACCAGTCCCGGCACGCGGTCGAGGGCGCCGCTGCGTCGGGCCCGTTCAAAGGCGGCGAGGGGCGTTTCGGCGCGCTCGCGCTGCGAAAAAACCGTGTGAAGCAAGTCAAGCAGCACGAAAGCTTCGCCGGTAACGGCGCAGTCGGCGCCGATTCCGGGCTGCGGGCCGAGCTCGAAGAAATCGGTCGGTTCGTAGATGGCCTTCGGGCCGCCGGCCAGGATCAGCGGACGGTCTGCGCCCATGCGGTGCGCGTCGCGAACCAACGCGTAGGCCCGCTCGGCGTGCACCTGCATCGACGAAACCAGCAGCAGGTCCAGCGGCCGGCCGGCCAGGCGCATGCGGCTGGGCAAGACGTTGGGCGACCACTGCTGCAGGACGACGCGCATGTTGGTGAAGCCCGCGTCGTGCAGCACGTCGGCCAGCAGCCGCACCGCGCAGGGGGCCATGCGGTTGTCGGCGTACCAGAACGGCAGCATGTGTGTCCGGTAGTCGAAGGCGTACATTATCCCGATCGCCAGGTCGTGCACGCCGCGCAACTGGCGCAGGTCGTGGACGCGCTGGCGCAGCGCCCCATCCGGCAGGTGCACGTCGTTCTTCGGGCGACGCGGAAGTTCCATGGCCTCAGCCTCCGGTCTTGCCGGCTCGGCGCAGCTTCAGCCGTGGGCCGGTTTTGGTCGTCCGCACGCCGAGCGTCATGCTCGACGTGGCCTCGACCGCCGCACCGTCAAGCACGAGCACCTTGCGGCCGTCGATGGCGAAGGCGGCGTCGTCGGGCAGCACGCGGTCGAAGCGCAGCCGCCATCGGCCGGCGGCCTGTTTCAGCCGCAGGACGACGTTTTCGGCCGCTTTTCGGCGCGAGAGCTTCCCCAGGAGCCGTTCGAGGGCTGCGTTGGTCACGGTAAGCATGGCTTTTGGTCCTCTTGCGAGGTCGGTCCGGAGGCGGGCGGCGGAGCGTCGGCGGTCAATTGCCGCGCGGCGCGAGTCTGGGCCGCTTTTTCCTCTTTTCTGAACTGGCGCTCACGCTTCTCGCGTTCGCGCTGCCGTTTCTGGACCGAAGGTCGCTTCCTGGCCATCTGAACTCCATCTGAAAAGGCCGCGTCCGGCGGCCGGTTTCACCCGGCGGTCTCGGGCGGGATTTCGCCGCTGCTGCGCCGCTCGCCGGCCCACACGGGCATGTCCTCGAGCCGCGCGCGCAGCAAGGCGAACGTTGTTTCCGCGCGGTCGTTGAACGCCTGAAGCGACGTCATCGCGAGCAACTCCAGGTCGGGGGGCGGCCAGCCGACGCTGCGGCGCTTTCCGTGCAGATGCCGGTCGATCTGCAAATAGAGCGCGCCGGCCCGGCGGCAGCCGAAAAGCCGGTAAACGGCGCCCGTCAGGTCCCACGCGGCAGCCTGCCGATCGTCGCATTGGACCGGGTCGCCCGCGGCGTCATGCGCCTCGGCGTGCTGACACCATTTCTGCTCCTGGCTCAGCAGGTCGAGCAGTTGTTGTTTCTCCTCGGGCAGCATGCGCGAACCTCACCTCTGTCAATGGCGTCGCCGCGACGGCTCAGGGCCTGTGAACACTTGGGTGGGACGGGCGTCTCGCCCGTCCCGGTCGGAAGGAACGGGCAAGATGCCCGTTCCACCCGAAGAAGTTCACGTGCTCTCAACTGTTCAGCCGATCCTGCGACGATTCGTCGGCCGCCATGTTGTTCTTCCAGACGTCCGACTCGACGCTGTCGGCGAGCAGGAACACCTGCACCACGGTGCCGGTGGTGAAGACCTTGACCACGGCGCCCGTGGTCGGCTCGATTTCCGCGGTGGCCTCGCGCACCTTCACGCCGCTGATCCTCTCGATCTCGCTCCGCAGCGCGCCTCCTGCACTGGCGAACAGTTGCCGGTGATATTCCTGAAGCTGCGCGGCGCCATCCGGATCCTGCGCCAGGTTCTTTTCGGCTTCCGAGAGTGCGCCGTAGAGCGTGATGACCAGAACGTCGTCGCTCAGCACGACCGTCACGGATTTTGGCCCGTGGCCGGTGCGCTGCTGCTCGAATCCGCGCGCCGCCTGGGCGATTTCCCTGGCCATGCTCGATCTGGGGCTGTCCATGGGACTGATCTCTTTCGCCGCAAAGGTCGCGCACCGGGTGAAAAAAAAGCCGACGCGTCCGAAATCCACCTGGACTTCGGACGCGTCGGCTTACTCGCTAACCGGCCACCCGGCGCGGGCCGGGCTGCCTTTCAATTAGTCATCCGACAGAACGCGGCATTCCGCACGACGCGGCGCCGCCTTCTCTACCGATGATTGTATGCGACGGGGCTGAATTCGCAACCGGCGGTTACAATTCGGTGTTGGTCAAGTTTGGGCGCCTTGCCCACGGGGTTTGTGTGGGCATGCCGACGGAAAGGCCGTCGGCATTGCGCCCATGGCGTCCGCCGTCAAATGTGGATTCGCGATGAAGACTCAGGGAGAAATAGAGGCCGCGATCTGCCAGGCGATCAGCCGTTTCGAGCAGGACTACATGGGCCGCGGCCCAAAGGACATTCACGCGTTCCTGATCGGCGATCTGCTCGTGGTGCGCCTGCAGGGCGTGCTCACCGCGGCCGAACAGCAGCTCGTCGGCACGCTCTCAGCGGAAAAGGGCCGCGACCTGCTGAAGCAGGTGCGGACACAGTTGATCGAGACCGCGCGGCCCGTGCTCGAGCCGCTGGTGCGCGAGATCACCGGAATCGAGGTCGTCAGCATGCACCACGACATCAGCACCCGGACCGGGGAAGAGCTGGTGGTCTTTACGCTGGCCGGAACCGCGCCGGTCCGTGAGAAAAAGCCGCGCTGAAGCACTCCAGTCCGAGCCGCTCGCGTTCGCGCGACGCCAGTCTCACGCGGTCCGCCCGCGCGGCGGGACGCCGTACTGCTGCGTCGCGAATCCGACGATCGCGCCGACGATGCTGCCGGGAATCGTGATATGCAGGAAATAGTGCATCTGTCCCAGCGCCACGAGAGCGGCGAGGATGAACCCGACGATCACGCCGAACAAGATGCCCAGCGGCAGCGAGTTGAATCGGCGGGCGAAATAGCCGCAGGCGATTCCGGCGACCAGGCCCTTGAACGTCGAGCCGATGATGATCATCACGATCTCCTCGCGGATTTTCGGATCATCGCCGGCTGAAACCAGCGCCGTCAGCCCGTCGAAAATCCCCAGGATGCCGCCGACGATCAGGCCCAGGATAGGTTTGCTCACAGAGTTCTCCGGTGAGAGCCAGCTAGGTTCGGCCGCAAGTCGCAGCCGCTGACCATTCATACAACGCGACGCCGCCGGTCTTTGGCCGGCGGCGCGGCGGTTCATGCGCCGCCTACCCAGCCAGCGCCTGCAACGGGTACTCGACGCGCGCGTAGCCGCGCTCCGTCGCCGTCCGTTCGACCGCCTGCCGCAGCGGCGGCGAATTCACGTCGTGAGGCAGAATCATGGCGTAGGTTCGCTCGCCAAGCTGATCCACCGCCAGGCTCGCCAGCGCTTCGGGTCGCTCAGCGCGGGACTCGACCAGAAGCACGCACGTGCCGCGCCGCTGCTGGAAGCTGAGCTGCGCCAGAAACTCCTCCGCACCCAGCGCCGATTCATCCAGCCCGACGCGCGGGTCGGGACCCGGCCGGTGCTGCAACAGGTCGTAAAGGGCCGGCCAGTCGCCGCGGAGCACAGCACGCACCTCGGCGGCCCCCGGGCCGGTCTCGTCGTGCTGGCCGGCGGGCGAGCCGCGCCGCAGCGTCACGCGCGCGTCGGCCGCGTCGGACGCGCGGCGCGTCGGCTCAAATCCCTGCGGCACGAGCAGGCGCTGCGCGACGTCGATCGGGGCCGCCGCGTGCAGAGTCTTCCCGCCCGTCACATCGAACCAGTTCAGAAGCGCGCCCACCAGCATGCGCGCAAAACCGCGGCCGCGGTGCTGGGGTCGTGTGAAAATGTCGGACAGAACGCCGATGCTCCCGCCGCGGCAGATGCAGGCCAGGCCCAGCGCTTCGCCGCCGGGCGCGATCAGCGCGACGGCGTCCTGCGCACCCGCGCCGCCCTCGCTGACTCGGGCCTTGAAGTCCGCCCACCACTCCGCCGGCCGCTCCAGCCCGATGCGCTCGATCATCGGCCAACGGGCCGGCGCCGGCGGAATGATCAGCAGCGGCTTCATGGCGCGTCTTTTACCGGCGCGCCGCCCAATGCTGCAACCGCAGCCGCGGCGTGGGGTAGAATCGACGAAGCCCGAGCCGATGCGTCGTCGGTCCGCGTTTCACTTCGGAGGACGATCCATGACCCGTTTTTCAGGTTGGACGCCACGGCTGTTCCTGATGCTGACCCTGGCCCTGGCTCAGAACGCGCTGGCGCAAGACAAGCCCGATCGCCCCGCGCCGCCGCGGGCCGAGCGTGACGATCCGCCGCCGCGCCCGGCCGCCGACGACGCCGAGCGCCGCCGCCCGCCGCGGCGCGAGGTCGATCCGACCTATGACCCGCCGCTGAAGTTCGAAGCGATCACCTACCAGATTGAGATCGCGGCCGACAAGGTCGCGGCGATCGACACGCAGGCGCTGGCCTCGCAGGGCGGATCGCTGGTCGAGTTCGACAAGGCGATTCGCGCGCTGGGCGCCGCCCGGGTGCTCTACCGTGCCGACCAGACCATCACAATCCAGGGACGCAACGAGATCGAAATCGGCGGCGATGTGCCGATCATCATTGGCACGTCGGTGACGCCCGCGGGACAGCCGCAGAACCAGCTCTCCCGCCAGCGAATCGGAGCCAAGATCGACATCGGCGGCCGCTGGATGTTCGCCGACGGCGCTCATCGTGCGCAGGCCGGCGTGGTCGTCGAACTATCGGACACCACCCCCGGCAACGTCGATGTCGGCGGAGTGAAGGCCCCGGTGTTCCGCTCGGTGCGGCAGAACTACGGGGGCGAGCTGGAGCTCGGTCATCCGATCGTGCTGCTCAGCGTCGATGGCGCCGGGTCGCTCGAAGCGGGCAAGTCGGTCGCATACATCACGCGGCTGATGTTCCGTCCGGTCGCGGGGAATTCAAAGTAGCCAGGAGCGCGGCACTTTCCGAGCCGCGACCGTGAGGGAGCGGAGGTTTGAAGAACCGCTTGCTCACGCGCGCGGCTCGGATCAAAACGGCGGTCACCAGTCGCGCACGAACTCGTGCTGCCCGAATCTGGCGCGCGGCGTCGTCTCGTCCAGCGCCCAGCGGATTCGCTCGACGCCCTCCAGCGTCTCATCCAGTCCGCCGCAGAAGCTCAGCCGCAGGCGCCCCTCGGCGCCGAATTCGACGCCCGGCACCGTCACGACTTTGACCTTCTCAAGCAGAAAGTGCGCCAGGCGGTGCGAACTGGGCTCGTAGCCGCGAAAATCGGGAAACACGAAGAACGTGCCGCCCGGGCGGATGACGCGCAGCCGCTTGAACGCGGCCAACTTCGCCAGCAGCGCATTGCGGCTTTGCTCCAAAGACGAGCGCAGGTCATCCACACAGCGCTGCTCGCCCTGCATCGCGCCGACCGCCGCCACCTGTGCGATCACCGACGGCCCCGACGTCTGATGTCCCTGGATGCTGCTCATCGCCGCAATCAGCCGGGAGTTGTGCGTCACGGCCCAGCCGATGCGGAAGCCGGTCATGGCGTATTGTTTTGACGCGCCATTCACGATCAGCAGCCGCGCCGACTCGGAGCGGTCTTTCGCGAATTGCAGAAGATTGCAAGGCGGATGGCCGTCGAAGACCAGCCGGTGGTAGATGTCGTCGGAGATCAGGAACAACCCGCGCCGTTCGCAGAGCTCGACCAGCCCCGCCATGAACGCCTCCGAATACACGGCGCCGGTCGGGTTGTTGGGGCTGTTGATGATGACCGCCCGCGTGCGCGGCGTGATTCTCTTCTCGAAGTCCGCCACGCGCGGCTCAAACGTCCCCTCCGGCACGTCGACCACGACCGGCACGCCCAAGGCGAGCTTTGCCATCTCCGGATAGCTGACCCAGTAGGGCGCGGCGAAGAGCGCTTCGTCGCCGGGGTTCAGAATGGCCTGCAGCGCGACCATGATGGCCTGCTTGGTGCCGCCCGACGCCATCACGTTTTCCGGACGGAAGGTCCCGCCGTAGAACTGCTCGGTGTAGCGGATGATCTCCTTCTTGAGCGCGGGGATTCCATCGGGCGGCGTGTAGCGCACGGCGCCGGTCTGGATCAGCTCCACGGCCTCGCGGATGGCGCCCTCAGGCGCCTTGCTGACCGGTTCACCGCCGCCGAGATGGATGATCGGCTCGCCCGCCACGCGCAGGCGCGCTGCGAGGGCGTTGAGCTTGAGCGTGGCGGATTCGCTGATGGACTGGGCCACCTGGCTGAGAGTCATGCGCGGCCGCTTCTCCTGCCGTGTGCGTAAGGTGGTGCGGCGCCGTGCCATCCGGGGCGCATTCAGCGTGGCGCACCGCGTGCCACGGGCAATACACTAGTACCACAACCCTGGATTCTCCAGCCCTGGAGGGGCGAAAGAATAAAGCCCCGGGCGCAAGCCCGGGGATGTCAACGATGTACGGCCGAGCAGCCCCGGAGGGGCGAGAGATTTGCGCTTCATGATGCGGCGACGGCCGGGCGCGGCGCAAGCAGCTTTCGGAAATGTCGATTCCACAATCCGCGCGTGATCAGCGTCAGCAGGATCACGGCGCCGACCAGGCTGGCGGCCGCGGTCGCACCCCCGCCCTGCTGATGCTCGTGCACGTGGGTCAGCGCCTTCGGAGCGATGTTCAACGAGGCGTAGATCGCGTTCACCGCGAATCCGGCCAGCAGGGCGCAGCCGGCGATCGCCGCAACGTAGACCACGACGCCGCGCCGCCCGATCACCTTCTGCAGCACGACGATGGTCGCCGCGTTGGTCGCCGGCCCGGCCAGCAGGAAAACCAGCCCCGCTCCAGGCGAGAGCCCTTCGCGGATGAGCACGGCCACCATCGGCGTCGACGCCGAGGCGCACACGTACATCGGCACGCCGGCGGCCAGCATGATCAGCGGCGCCCAGGGCGAGTGCACGACGTCGCGCATCGGCTCGTACGCCGCGAGCATGACCGACAGGGCGCCCGCGAGCAGGAATCCGACCGCCAGAAAGCCGGCCAGGTCGTCGAACATGTCGAACGCCCCGTATCGCAGACCTTCCAGAACGCGCGCCGGCAGCGATCGCGGGTGGCGCTCTGCCGATTCTGACGAGCAGCATGAACGTGCCGGCTCATTCGCCGGCGGCGCCGTGACCGTCGATGGGCGCGTCGAGCAACAGCTCGCCGCCGGAGCGACGGCAAGCGTCGGCGTGGCCGCGGCCGGCTTGGCGGAACAACAGCTCGCGCCCGCCGTCCGCTCTTCGGTACGAGATGCGGCGGTCGCCGGCTCGTCTCGCGCGTCCAGAAAATTCTGGACGATTCCGCCGACGAACGCAGTAAAGAATGCCGCCACCGGCCGGGCGATCGTCATGATCGGGTCGAGCAGGGCCCAGGTGACGGAAATCGAGTCGATGCCCGATTCGGGCGTTGAGATCAGGAACGCGGTTGTGGCGCCCTTGCTGGCCCCGGCCTTTCGCAGTTCGGATGCGACCGGCACGACCGAGCACGAACAGAGCGGCAGCGGGACGCCGATCGCGGCCGCGTTGAACACGCTCTTCCAGTTGCGCCCGCCGAGCCATTTCTTCAGCCGGTCGGCGGGCAGGAAGACGTGAATCAGGCCGGCGAGCAGGAAGCCGGCGACGAGGTATGCGGCCGACGCGAGGACCAGGTTCCAGGTTTCGGAGAGGATGGAGAGAATGACCGTCATGTATCGCGTCCGCTCACGCCGGCGTGATTATAGCGGGCACACGCGCGCGGCTACTTCTTCTCCGGCGGCGGCGGCTCGCGCAGGACTTCCTTGATCGCGCCGCGCACGAAGCGGATCTTCACGTTGCTGGATTCGTCCACCTTGAGCGTGACTTCGTTATCGCGCACGTCCACGACCGTGCCGATGATCCCGCCGATGGTCTGCACGCGGTCGTTTCGCTTCAACGTGTTGATCATGTCCTGATACTTCTTCTTCTCACGTCTCTGTCCGCGAAGCATGAACCACCAGATGATCGCGATCGGAAGCAGTAGAGGGAGAATCTGGCGGAAGAACACCTCGGCTCCCGACATCGGGGTCGGGGCCGTGGCGGTCGGCTGCGTGGTCTGTGCCAGCGTCAGGCTGAGCGTGAGTATTTCGATCATTTCCATTCCCGAAGCGGGCCGGCGGCCCGACACACTGTTGTTTCTCGAATCGCGGCGTTCGCTACACGACTGTGAGCGATTTCGCGCCACGGTCGGAACGCGAAGCGCAAGCGAGCGTACGCGGCGGTAGGCGCTCGCTTGCGCTTCGCGTTCTGAAATGTGGCAGCCAACTCGCGCACGTTGGATTAGTCGTATTCGCTATTCGACATTCGAAATTCTGCATCGACATACGCCGCCATCCACGCGGCGAAGACATCGCGCTCGATCGCCTCGCGCATCGCGCGCATCAGCGATTGATAGAAGGCGAGATTATGCAGCGAAACCAGCGTCCCTCCAAGGAGCTCCTCGCACATGAACAGGTGCCGCAGATACCCGCGCGAGAAATTCCGGCAGCAGTAACACCCGCACAACGGATCAAGCGGGCCGCTGTCCAACTTGTGAGCCGCATTCCGCAGCCTCGTCACACCCCGGCTGGTGAACGCGTAGCCCTTGCGACCGTTTCGCGTCGGCAGAACGCAGTCGAACTGATCCACTCCGGCGGCGACCGCCCGCACGATGTCGATCGGCCGGCCGACGCCCATCAGGTAGCGCGGGCGGTCGGCGGGCAAACGGTCGGCGAAGGCGTCCAGCAGGGCCCACATCGCCGGCGGCGGCTCACCGACCGACAGGCCGCCGATCGCGTAGCCGTCGAAGCCGATTTCAATCAGCTCGTCGATGCAGCGCTGCCGCAGGTCGAGATCAAGGCCGCCTTGCACGATGCCGTACAGCGCCTGATCGCGGCGGGCGTGAGCCTCCTTGCTTCGCCGCGCCCAGAGGATCGTCCGCCTTACCGCGTCGCAGACACGGTCATCGCCCTTCCCACGTCCCCACGTTCCCACGTTCTGTTCGCCCAGCGCCGGGCACTCGTCGAACGCCATGATGATGTCCGCCCCCAGCGCGTTCTGCGTTTCGATCGAGCACTGCGGCGTGAGGCGGACCGGACTGCCGTCAATGTGCGAACGGAATTCGACGCCGTCGTCGTCGAGCCGCCGCAAGTCCGCCAGCGAGAAGACCTGGAAGCCGCCGCTGTCGGTGAGCATCGGGCCGTTCCAGCCGCTGAAGCGCTGCAGACCGCCGAGCTGAGCCACGACGCCGGGACCGGGGCGCAGCAGCAGGTGATAGGTGTTGGCGAGGATGATCTGCGCGCCTCCGGCGGCCACCTGCTCGGGCGTCAGGCTCTTGACCGTGGCGCGCGTGCCGACCGGCATGAAGGCGGGTGTATCGATCGGGCCATGCGGCGTCTGGATGCGGCCGCGGCGGGCGCGGCTGCTGCGATGAGTGACGGTGAAGGAGAATTCAGGGCACACGATCGAGCGGCACACAGTTGGGTGGGGCGTCGGGTGGCACGGACAAGCCGTCGCGCCAAGAAAACGGCATCTGTCGTCCGGCGTTGCCGCGACGGCTTGTCCGTGGCGTCGCTCGCGCTGCCCGGCTGACCGGCTAGAAGCCGATAGCACAAACGACCGGAGCGCGATGCTATTCGGGTCGCTTGGCGGGGAGCTGCAGGCCGAAGTCCTGAATCCGCGCCTTGATTTCGTTCAGCGACGTGACGCCGAAGTTTCGCGTCGAGAGCAACTCCTGCTCCGAATGCGTCACCAGGTCCGCCAGCGTATTGATGTTCAGGCGCTGCAGGCAGCGCCGGGCGCGGACCGACAGGTCCAGCTCCGAGACGGACTTGGACAGCACCGCTTCCCGGCCGGGCGGGATCACCGGCTTGGGCGCGATGGCTTCCTGCACGGCGGCGACGTCGATCTCGGCTACGTCCTGGCCCAGGCGCAGGTTTCGCTTGGCGAGCATGGCCTTGATCTCAGTCAGCGACGTCTCGCCGAAGTTCTTGAACGCCATCAGCTCGGCCTCGCTGAGCTTGATCAGCTCGCCGAGCGTCTGGATGCGCATCTTCTTCAGGCAGTTGCGGGCGCGGACGGAGAGCTCGAACTCGGTGATGGGCATGGCCATCAGCCGTTCGCGCGGATCGACCCGCTCCCCGCCGACCTCGTCGATCACCATGCTCAGACAGCTTTCCACGTCCTTGAGGAAGAGCCGCGCCCGCGTGTGATTCGGAAAGGCGCGCAGCACGCGCCGCAGGCATTCGAGCGCATCCTCGAAGCGGCCCAGGTCTTCGTACACCACGGCCAGGTTGATCAGCGCGTTGACCGAGGCCCGCGGCTGAAGCGCCAGGCGCTGATACAGCTCGATCGCCTTGGCGTCGTCCCCGCCCAGGTCGTAAAGCCAGGCGCTGCGGAACGCAGCTTCCGCGTGGTCCGGCGAGAGCGCCAGGGTCTTTTCATATTGCTCGACGGCCAGGACGCGGTCGCCGCTGCGCTCGGCGATCAGCCCCTGCACGAAGTACCACTCGCCGCGGTCGCCGCCGCGCGAGGCGTTCTTCTTGACGATTTTCTCGGCGGCGGGCAGGTCGTTGCGGCGGACGTGGGCGGCGGCGACGGCCATATCGACTTCGAACGCGTCCCAGCCGCGATCGGCGGCCTTTTCGAGCTGATCGACCGCGTCGTCCAGCTTGCCGAGGGCCAGCGCGGCCAGGCCGGCGTAAAAGCGGCGCAGGGCGTTGTCCGTGGCTTTGGAGAAGAGGGCATAGGCGTCGGCGTGCCGGTTCAGAACGTAGAGCGCGACGGCCAGACGTAGCACCTCGGTCCCGCCGGCTGCTTCCGCCTGGCGGCGGTAGTCGCTGGTGAGTTGCTCGAAACGCTCGTAGGTCGAGTAGGACGCGTAGGCGGCGTCGGCGTATTGGTCGATGCTTTCCTGCGTAAGCGTCGGGATCGAGAAGAACGCTGCGAGATCTAGCGCCGTATCCGGCATGGTCGATCGTCTCCTGGAGGCGTCGGCGTACCCACTGTCGATTGAACCTTGTATAATAACCGTTTTGCAGCCCCTGGCAACCGGCCGGATGCGGGCCGCCCCCCCTGGGCAGTGCCGTCCCCCCGGTAGGGGGCATCCCGATCGAGGTTGCGATCGGCGGCGTCTTTCCGAACCCGCCGCGCCAAGCGGCGGGGTGACGATTGTTGGCGATCGGCGACGCACAGGCCGCAAACGTCACCCCGCCGCTTGGCGCGGCGGGTTCGGACCGGCGGGCTTCCCGCCCCGGGCAGGAGCGCATGAGCGACGCGAGCCTTGGTTTTCTCGAACGGCTGAAACGGCAGGTGCTCGTCTTCGACGGCGCCATGGGCACGAGCATCCATGCGCTCGACTTGCCGCTGCGCGACTTCGACCATCTCGAAAACTGCTCCGAGGTGCTGAACCTCACCCGTCCCGACGCGGTGGAGCAGATTCACCGCAGCTTTTTCGACGTCGGCTGCGACGTGGTTGAGACCAACACCTTCGGCGGCATGAAGCACGTGCTGGCCGAGTTCGGTCTGCACGAGCGCTGCCACGAGATCAACCTGAAGGCCGCACAGATCGCCCGCCGCGCCGCTGACGCCTGCTCGACAGCGGCACAGCCGCGCTACGTCGCCGGCTCCATCGGCCCCGGCACCAAGCTCGTCACGCTGCGGCAGATTGACTACGACGCGATGCTCGACAGCTACTTCGAGCAGATTCGCGGCCTCGTCGACGGCGGCGTCGACCTGCTCATCATCGAAACCTGCCAGGACATCCTGCAAACCAAGATCGCCATCGAGGCCGCCCGACGGAACTTCGACCGCATCGGGCGCAGGCTGCCGCTCATCTGCCAGGTCACGATGGAAACCACCGGCACGATGCTGGTCGGCACCGACATGGCCGGCGCGCTGGCCGCGATCGAGACGTACCCGGAAGTGGACGTCATCGGCCTGAACTGCGCCACCGGTCCGCAGGAGATGAGCGAGCACGTGCGCTTCCTCGCAAGAAGCAGCTCGCGACCGATCAGCGTCCTGCCCAACGCCGGCCTGCCGCAACTCGTCAACGGCCAGCCCTACTTCCCGCTCTCGGCCGAAGAGCTGGCTCGCTGGCTGAAGGAATTCGTCGAGACGGACGGCGTGCGGATCGTGGGCGGGTGCTGCGGAACGACACCGGCGCATCTGGCGGCGGTCGTGGCGGCGCTGCGCAGCGACGGAGAAAGTAGCGAGTTCAGAGTAGCGAGTAGCGAGTTGAAGACCGAACAGCTCGCCTCTTCAACTCGCTACTCTGAACTCGCTACTCTGAACTCTGCCTGCACCAGCCTCTACAGCGCCGTCCCCTACCGGCAGGACAACAGCTTCCTGATCGTCGGTGAGCGCTGCAACACCAACGGTTCGCGGCAGTTCAAGCGCATGCTGGCCGACGGTGATATCGACGGCTGCGTACAGATGGGCATCGAACAGGTGAAGGAGGAGGGGGCGCACGTGATCGATGTGTGCGTGGACTACGTCGGCCGCAACGGCGCGCCGGACATGCACAAGATCGTCGACCGCTTCGCCCGCGAAGTGACCGCTCCGCTGATGCTCGACAGCACGCAGCTCGACGTGCTCGAAACCGGGCTGAAGCTCGCCGGCGGCAAGTGCATCATCAACTCGGTCAATCTCGAAGAAGGCGAGGAGAAGCTGGCAAAGATCGCTCGGCTCTGCCGCCAATTCGGCGCCGCCGTCGTCGCCCTTACCATCGACGAAGACCCGGTCGAGGCGATGGCCAAGACCGCCGAGCGCAAGCTCGCGATCGCGACGCGGATTCACGACCTGCTCACCCGGAAGTACGGCCTGAATGAGGCGGACATCTTCTGGGATTGCCTGACATTCCCGATCACCACCGGCAACAAGGAAGATCGCCGGCTGGCGCTGGAGACGCTTGACGGCATCGAGCGCGTCATGAAGACGTTCCCGCGCTGCCAGTCAATTCTCGGCCTCTCGAACGTCAGCTTCGGCCTCGACCCGGCGGCGCGCGTCGTGCTGAATTCGGTCTATCTGTCGGAGGCGCTCAAGCGCGGCCTGACCGCGGCCATCGTCCATGCGGGCAAGATTCTGCCGCGCAACCAGATCAGCGACGAGCGCTGGAACGCGGCGCTGGAACTGATCTACGACCGGCACGAGGAGGCCCTGCAGCGTTTCATCGCCCTCTTCACCGCCGGCGAGAAACTGGCCGAGAAGAAAGTGCTGGCCGACCTGCCGATCGAAGAACGGCTAAAGCGGCGGATTATCGACGGCGCCCGCCCGGGGCTGGACGCCGACCTCGACCTGGCGCTCAAGTCATACAAACCGCTCGACATCATCAACAACCTGCTGCTCGACGGCATGAAAGTGGTCGGCGAGCTGTTCGGCTCGGGCCAGATGCAGCTCCCGTTTGTGCTTAAGAGCGCAGAGGTGATGAAAGCCGCCGTGGCGTACCTCGAACCGCACATGGAAAAAGCCGCCGGCCAGACGCGCGGCAAGATCGTGCTGGCGACCGTGCGCGGCGACGTGCACGACATCGGAAAAAACCTGGTCGATATCATCCTGACCAACAACGGCTACACGGTCTACAACCTCGGCATCAAGCAGCCGATCGGAAACATCATCACGGCGCTGCAAGAGCACAACGCCGACGCGATCGGCCTTTCCGGCCTGCTTGTGAAATCCACGCTCGTCATGCGCGACGATCTGCACGTCCTGAACGAGCAGAGCATCACGACGCCGGTGATTCTGGGCGGGGCGGCGCTCACGCGCCGCTATGTCGAGGAGGATCTGCGGGCGATCTACAAGGGCCGGCTCGATTACGCGAAGGACGCGTTTGAGGGGTTGCGGCTGATGGGGGAGATCGTCGGGCGAAGGGAACAGGGAACAGGGAACAGGGAACAGAAAACCGAAGCCGCAGCGCGTGGGCCGACGGGCGCGGCGGACGGGCGGGGCGCGGCGGGGGGCGCGGCAGAACGCGCAGCGCAAGCAAGCGCGGCGGCGATTGCGGCTTCTAGCGGCGGCGCACCACCCGCGGAGGCGCGGGGCGCCACCCAGCTCACGCGCGAGCTGGAGCAGCGCTACGGCCTGGCTCAGATCGCAGAGAGCGAGGAGGCGGAGGCGGCGGCCGTCAAGCCGAGCGAGGCGGACACCGCTGCTGGCGCGGACCGCGGGCGGGCCATCGCGCCGGCGCGCGGCGAGGGCTTGTCCTACGACCATCCGGTCCCGACGCCATCCTTCTGGGGCGCGCGAATCATCGAGGAAATCCCGCTGAAAGCGGCGCTTGGCTACCTGAACGAGATCATGCTCTTTCAGGTGCAGTGGGGCTTCCGCAAGAAGGGCCGGCCGGCGGCCGAATTCAAGAAGTACATCGACGCCGAGGTGCGGCCGATCTTCCGTGAGCTGGTGCAGCGCTGCGAGCGCGAGGACATCATCACGCCGCGGGCGATCTACGGCTATTGGCCGTGCAATAGCGACGGCGACGACCTCATCGTGTACGACGTTCCCGCGTTCCCACGCGTCGAGCTCGCGCGCTTCACATTCCCGCGGCAGAAACACGCGCCTTACCGGTGCCTTTCCGATTTCTGGCGGCCGGCTTCGTCGGGCGTCGCGGACGTCGTCGCCTTCAGCATCGTCACCGCAGGCAATCGCGTCAGCGAAGTCGCGCGTGAGTGGTTCGCGCGCCATGACTATCAACAGTACCTGTTCCTCCACGGCCTCGGCGTCGAAACGGCCGAGGCCCTGGCCGAGTACATCCACAAGCAGATTCGCATGGAACTCGGCGTCGCCGGCGGCGACGCGCGCGAAATCAACAGGCTCTTCCAGCAAGGCTACCAGGGCAGCCGCTACAGCTTCGGCTACCCGGCCTGCCCGCGGCTGGAGGACCAGGCAATCCTGATGAAACTGCTCGCCCCGGAGCGGATCGGTGTGGCGCTTTCCGAGGAGTTTCAGCTTGAGCCGGAGCAGAGCACGAGCGCGATCGTGGCGTATCACCCCGCGGCCAAGTATTTCAATGTGAGGTAGCGCGCCCCGTGCTAAAGAACCCCATTGATCCCCACTGGCAACTCAGCCCGAAGGCCGATGAGTTTGTGCAAAGCGCATGTACGGTCGTTCGGGCGGCGTTGTCATTGCCCATCTGCCCGGAGCATCGCGACCAGTTGATTGACTGGGCGCTTTGGAAGGTGACAGAGGCCGGTGAGAAGTCCAACGACAAGTACAACACGCGCTACTGCTCATTCATGGCGCTCAGGGCGACCAATTGGAAACCGCAGCACGAGCACGTGTTCACCAAGAAATCGCTACGAGATGCGATACTCCAGCGGCCGGCTGACCATGAGAGAATCATGAGAACGGCGGTCGGGTGCGTGGTGACGGTGGACGAACACCGGTTGCTCTCGAAACAGAAAGAGCATCAGGGTTGGGCGCGCTGCGCGGCGGCCGGAGTCCGCGTCTGGGACCGACTCGAAGGACGCGAGATGAAGTTCAATGAGCCAGAGTCGTGAGGCGACCCATCCCGCCGACCCGGGCGCGCCGTGTTCGGCAGGGCTGAGCGACGTAGAATACTCCAGTTGGAGCGAACTGCATGATCCTGCAACGCGTCGCAATCGCGGGAGCGTTGGTCGCGCGCCGTGACCGACGGGCTTCTGAAAAGCGACCAACCGCACGGCGAAACAGAATCGGCCCGCGCGACCGCGGCCGCCGCATGCCACTCGCTGTCTTCGCGCGGGCCGAGGCAGCTCCCGGCTTCATGTACGAACTCGACAAAGGGGTGATCGTCGTGGTTGATGTCCCCGGCATGCCGCACTCGCGCATCATCCGCTATCTTCGCGCCGAGCTTGAGTTCTACGCGCGCTCTCACCCCGGCCGGATTAATCACGTCGCCGGCAGTCTGGACGCCGTCGTCCGGATGCCGGCGCTTCAGTCGGAGCGGCACCCGGACATCACGGTGTATCTGACGCCTCCGCCGCGGCAGAACGAGCAACCCTGGGACGAGTGGGTCGTAGATATCGCGATCGAAGTCGTGTCAAAGGAGAGCCGCCGCCGCGACTATGAAATTAAGCCGGCCGAGTATCTCGCCGCCGGCGTACGCGAATACTGGATCATCGACCCGCTGACGCGCTCGGCGACGATTCACCGGCGCATCGGCGATCAGTGGAGTATTCGGCGGCTGGGGCCGCGCGGCTCTCTTCAATCCCGCCTGCTGCCCGGCTTCCACGTGAAGCTGCCTGCACTGCTGTCCGCCGGCGAGGCGTGACGTGCACACAGACGGCGCATCGAGCCACGCGCACGACATCGCCGCGCGTGCTCATTCTACGGGGTCCTCAACATTCCGGCCGGCCTATCGCCCGTGGAGAGTTTCGCCGCCCGGCCGCACCGACGAACCTGTACGCGGAGCTGACGACATGGCGCAAATCCCGAGCTCATTGCCATATGCCCCGTGTCCTCGCGATTCACGGCGACCACGCATGCCACGCCGTCGCTCCGGCGGAAACCAGATTTTGACGCAATCACCCCCTTCGGATTAAATGAACAGTCTTCGACCGACCCACGCGACTGCCCGCGACGGGCGCGGAGAAACAGGAAGCGCTGTGACGGATTTCTCGGACAGCCGGGTCGCGTGCGAACGCCTGCACGAGGCGGCGAAGCTCAATCGCGAGGACCGCAACCGCGACGGCTCGCTGCTGCGATTCGGTTCCGCCGGCCAGCTCGTCGTGACCGGGGACATGCACGGCAACCTGAAGAACTTCGAGAAGCTGCAGCGCTTCTGCGCCCTCGACCGCAGCCCCGCCCGCTGCGTGCTCCTGCACGAGTTGATCCACCAGGAACCCCAGAACGGCAGCGGCATGGACCTGTCCATCGACCTGCTCGTCCGCGCGGCGGCGTGGAAGACCGAATACCCCGACAACGTCTTCTTCATCCAATCCAATCACGAGCTCTCGCAGTACCGCGGGCACGAAATCACCAAGGGCGGCCGCTGCGTGCTGCTGGATTTCGAGCGCGGCGTCGCCCAGCGCTACGGCCGCAAGGCCGACGACGTGATGGACGCCGTCATGGATTACATCGGCTCGCTGCCGCTGGCGGTGCGCTGCGCCAACGGCGTCTTCATCGCTCACAGCCTGCCCGACCCGCTGGTCATGGATGTCTTCGACGAAACCGTCTTCCAGCGCACCCCCACCGCCGAAGACATGGCGCCCGGCGGCTCGGCCTACTGGCTGGTGTGGGGCCGCTTCCAATCGCCGACGGTCGTCGATTACTTCGCCCGCAAGCTCGGCGTCGATGTCTTCATCGTCGGCCACACGCCGCAGGACACGGGCTACGCGGTCGTCGGGAAGATGATCATCCTCGCCAGCGACCACAATCACGGCGTGTTCCTGCCGCTCGACCTGGGCCGCAAGGCCAGCGTCGAACAGCTCGAGGCGGGGATTCGCAAGTTCGTCAGCGTTGAGTAGCGGGAACCGCTCCACGATCGACCAACATCGACCGCTCGATTCAGAACGCGAAGCGCAAGCGAGCGCAGCCGCGCCCACGCCCGATCGCGGCGGCTGGCGCGTACGGTGGGCCGTGCCCGCCATACGGCACAAGCGCCATGCCGACGCAACGGCCGTCGGCATGGCGACCGGCTCAATCCGAGCCCCAAGCGCAAGCGCGTGGGGATTGAACCGAAAACGTGGCGCTGCGTGCGAAATCCCCTCGCGCTGGCGCTTGGGGCTCTGAGTTTCCCGTGCTCGGCGGCGAAGGCTGGTGGGCACGGCCCACTCTACTGCGGGCTTTGGCTGCCGGGGGGGCGGGGAATGACATCGTCGCAGAGGGGCGGAAGGTCTTTGGTCAAGAAAAACTTGTCTTTGTCCGGGACGGGAGTATTGCCCCAAGCGGATATCTTTCCCCGCTCGATCAGGTAGTAGGGTTCGTTGAACCGAGTTTCGCCTTGCGGCGTTCCGTCAACGAGCGTCCAGTACACGCCGTATGCGACGCCCGGAGATGAGCCCTCGTAAGTCAAAACGACCTCCACTTGCGACGCGCCGCCGGCCGCTTGCGATGGGTGGAGTTCATAACCGGCGGCTGGGGCGCAGGTGGGGAGCATCCAGTACCACTTCGGGCGCAGGCATTCGTGCGAGCCGGGCCGCTCGGATGGCTCCTGCCGGATGTACTCGCTGAGCTGAACGTCGAGCTCGGGTTTGATGGCGAAAACGACGTGGGGGTGGACGAAGTTGGCCACATGCTCAATGCCGCGTTCGTGCAGGAAGTACTGCCCGTTGCTGCCGAGGATCACAAGCTGGCGAGCGCTGGGCAGCCAGGCAAGCGCATCAACATCCAAATCGGCCCATACGGCGAAACGCTGCCGCCAGTCGAAGTCGAATATGGCGATCATCGTCTGCGTGTAGTAAACGTGCTTGAACGCGACGACGATTTCGTCGCCCGGAGGGTCGCTGAATACGTCCGCCAGCAGGACGTGCTCCGCGCCGAAGGTCTTCGGCGCGAAACTCTGCCACCGGCTATTCTCGCGTTCCAGCAGCATGTCGGGAAGGGCGTTTTCGTCCATGTCCAGCACGTCCAGCGGCCGCGAAATGTCGCCATCGGCGTCGACGATGTTCAGCCCGCGCTGAAACGCGCCCGCCTCCGCGGCCATGACTCCGACCAGAAGCGGGCGCCTCGGAACCGTTGCCCGTGGCGGCGCGAGAATCGCGGCGAACCTGAACGTGCCGTTGGTGTTATTGGGATCTCGCGCCACCGCGTGCGATGCGCCGCTAAGCATTACAGCACGCAATTCCTGTCCTTCAGGCGAGATCTCGAACCGATACGGGCGTCTGCTCCAATACCAATCGAGGAGTACGCCCCCGAACACAATCAGCGCACTCGCCAGCGTGCTCGCAATCAGCATCGTCGCCGCCGGCCGCCGGTAGATCCACCGCACCACGCGCGACCACGCCGTCGGCCGCCGCGCCGCAATCGGCTCGCCCGTCAGCATCCGCCGCAGGTCGTCCGCCAGCGCCGCCGCCGAGGCGTAGCGCCGGTCGCGGTCTTTTTCGATCGCCTTGAGCACGATCGTGTCCAGGTCGCCGCGCAGCCGCCGCGCCAGGCGCGGCGGGAGGCCCGCGGCGGCGGAGGGGCGCACGGGCTGCTCGTCGCGGATGATGCGGGCCGCTTTGTAGATGGTGCTGTCGGCGACGCTGTAGGGCGGCCGGCCGGTGAGCAACTCGTAAAGCACGATGCCGAGCGAGTACACGTCGCTGCGCGTGTCGATGCCGTGCGGGTCGCCGTCGCATTGCTCCGGGCTCATGTACTGCATCGTCCCGACCAGCTCGCCCAAGTGCGTCTGCTGCGTGGTGAGCGCGATGTCGGAGTCAGTGCCGCGGGCGACGCCGAAGTCGATCACCTTCGGCTCGCCGCCGGCCTCGACCAGCAGGTTGGCAGGCTTGAGGTCGCGGTGAATGACGCCCTTCTGGTGGCCGTGGTGCACGGCGTCGCAGAGCTTGATGAACAGCTCGACGCGGCGGCGCAGGTCGAGCTGTTTTTCGCCGGCGAACTGCGTCAGCGGCCGGGCGCCGGGCAGGTACTCCATCGCGAAGTACGGAACCTCCGGCCCGGGAGCCTGCGAGGCATCGGGGAGTGCGAGCGTCTCGCCCGCACGGGTGGGCTTCTCGCCCACACCGGAGGGCCTCTCGACCGCACCGGCGGGCTGGAAACCCGCACTCCCCGCGCGCAGGGAGGCCCGGGCGACGCCGGCTTCGAAAATCTGGGCGATGTTGGGATGCCGCAACCGGCCCAGCACCTGCGATTCGTATTGAAAGCGGCGCAGCGCGGAACGGGCGGAGATGCGGTTGTGCATGACCTTCAGCGCCACGACGCGGTGCGGCTGTTCCTGCACGGCCTCGTAAACGCGCGACATTCCGCCGACGCCGAGAAGGGACTTGATGTGATAGCGGCCGATGTGCGCGCCGATCAGCGGGTCGTGCGCCAGGGCGGCGCCGGCGGTCGCGAGCCGCTCGCCGAGAGCGCCGTCGGTCGCCAGCCGCTCGCCGAGGGCGGCGTCGGCGCCTAGCCGCTCGCCCAGGGCGCCGTCGGCGTCCGGCGGCGGCGGGGGCAGGAAGGCGTGCTGGTCGGCGGAGGAGTCGGCGGCGAGCAGGCGCTCGACCTGCGCCCGCAGTTCCGCGTCGGGGCAATGGCGGTCGAGAAACGCGGCGCGGCTGTCGGCGGGCAGATCGGCCGCGGCGTCAAAGAGCTCGCGGGTTGTGCTCAGATTGTCAGGCATCATCCACGTTGCCAGAAGCCGTTTTTCCGAGCCGCGACCGTGAGGGAGCGTCGGTCGGGTGGCATGCTCTCGCGGTACTCCGTGTGAGCATGCACGCTTCGACGGCCCGTGCGCCGCGGGGTGCGGCATGCTTACGCGAGTACGCGAAAGCACGCCACCCGTCGAAGAGAACCGCTTCCTTACGGGCGCGGCTCGGAAAGAACGCGGACTATCCGCTCAGGGCCGCGAAGAGCCAGCTCTTCGCATAGCGCCACTCGTAGTCCACGGTCCGCGGCGAGATGTTCAGCATCGCCGCGATCTCCTCGCGCAGGTGGCCGGCGAAGTAGCGCAGCTTGACGACCTCCGCCGCCCGGGGCGATTCCTTTTCGAGCGCATTGAGCGCCTCGTCCAGCGCGACCACATCGGTGCGGTCTTCGGTCGTCTCGACGGCCACGTGCTCATCCCGAAGCGGCTCAGGAGACGCGCCGCCGCCGCGCTTGGCGGCTCTATGCATACGTGCGCGATCCACGCGGACGCGCCGCAATGTTTCCGCGGCGGCGACGAAAAAATGTCGGTGATTGGCCCAGTGGTTCCCGTCGGCCGGCCCGACCAGCCGCAGGTAGGCCTCCGCCACCAGCGACGTGGGCCGCAGGACGGCCCGCAGGCCGTCGCGGGCGAGCTGGGCGACAGCCATGCGGTGCAGCTCGGTGTGAACCCGCTCCCAGACGCGCCGGACGGCCTCGCGGTCCCCGCCGCCGGCGGCTTCGAGCAACTGCGTCAGGCGGATGTCCCCGTCAGCTCCCACGACGGACTCCGGCGGCCGGTTCTTCGAGGCCGCGTCAGCGATTTCGAGCGAATTGGCGCGTCATCGTCGTAGGGCAGGTCGCAAGTGGCCGCGTGAAGCGCGCTCAATCGTCGGGTGGCCGCGGGGAACATGCTCGATTGTCGGGCCGTTTTCGACCCGGCCATTCGCGACCTGCCCTGCCTCGTCTCGCATCATACCGCTTCTTCGCCCCGGAGGGGCGGCGGGCTGTAGCCACGGGTGCAGCGGCGGTGCGGCGCAGCCCGCCGCCGCGGAACCCGTGGAATCGGGTCGTTGTTGATGAATGCCCCGAAGGGGCAGAGCACTTCTGGGGGTGGAACGGGCATCTTGCCCGTTCGTGGGACCGCAGGGACGGGCGAGACGCCCGTCCCACCCGAATTGCTCCCAGGCTCGAAGGAGTAGGAAAATACGGAAATATCTCCGCACCCACGGGTTCCGCTCGGCCCTGGCGGGCCTCGCTCCGCCCGTGGCTACATTCCGCCGCCCCTTCGGGGCTGGAAGCGACGCACCGCTCCGCCGTTCCACGACTCACGCCCGCCAAAAAACCGGCGGCGAGTTTGCGAACGACGGGCCGCGTTTCCGCATGTAGGGGGGCGGCGACGCGTGTCGCCGCACAGTTCACAGCGCAGAGTTCAAGACTCTCAGGAGGTCGCAATGTCTCGCAATCACCCAGTCACGTCCCGGCATCATCCAGTCACAGCGTTCCTGTCGCTGGTCACAGCGGGGCTTCTCGCCGCGGGCGCGCCGGCGGCGACATGGCTCCCTGGGCCGCCGCTGAATGCGTCGCGCGGCATGTTCGCCACGGTCGTCGATCCGTGCGGCAACATCATCGTGCTCGGCGGAATGCGGCGCGTTCCCGGCGGACAGCTCGTGCTCTCGAGCATTGAGATGCTGCCGTTCGACGGGACGTCTTATGGACCGGCATGGGTTGCTTATCCAACCTCGCTGCCCATCGAGCGGTTCCGGCACTCCGCGGTCTGCACGAACGGGTACCTCTACGTGATCGGCGGGGTGCGCTGGGGTGCGGACCCGAACATCGCCGAACCGATTCTACAGGTCGATCGCTACGACTTTCTGACGCAGACGTGGGACTCGACAAGCGTTCCGCCGATCCCCTATCCGAACCATGGACACGAATCGACAGTCGACAATTTCGGTCGCATCTGGATGATTGGTGGCCAGACGAGCGACGCCAATCACGTTACCGCTGCTACTGTCGTATACGACCCCGCCCGGCCGCAGCTTGGCTGGCAGACGATGCCATCGCTCAACACGGCGCGGCTCTTCCCCGGCGTGGTGACGGACAAGTCCGGCCGCATCTGGGCGATCGGCGGCCTCGACAACGGGTACCAGAATCGTCTCAGCACGTGCGAGGTTCTCGACCCGTGCGCGGGCGCGACGTGGACGATGGCGTCCGCCACGCTGCCCGCGCCGGTGTCCGTAGAGGTTCATGCGGTGCTTGGGGCCGACGGGCGCATTTACACCAGTGGCGGCTGGGTCAACTCGTACTTGAGCGCCGTGCAGCGGCTCGACCCCTCCGATCCGTCGCCGTCGTGGACGACCTGGGCCTCGCTCAACCTGCCGCGCAACGGGCATTCGATCGCGCTGGGCCGCGACGGGAATATCTACGTCATCGGCGGCGAAGCCGGCGCCGTGCAGTCGCAGACGAACGTTGAAACGCTCCTCACGGAATTTCCGCTCGCCGACATCAATGAGGATGGTGAGGTCAACATCCTCGACATCAACGACTTCGTCATTTGCGTCACCAACGGCGGATGCCCGTAGGAGGACATCGCATCGACTCGTGTAGGGCAGGTCGTCGATGGCCGCGTGAAGCGTGCTCGAACGTCGAGCCGATTTCAACGCGGCCATTGGTGACCTGCCGCCGCCCGCGCCCCGCGACAGGAGCTTGATTTCATATGATTGATAGATATGCTCCAATAGCGCCGCACGGCAACGGGGGAACATGCGCAAGCAATCCGAAACAGCCCACCGCTCGCCCGATAAAAACAAACGCCCCAACTCCATCCGCCGAAGGTGCGCAATTAGGCCTCGCGCACCTGCGCACCTTGAACACCTTCCCCTTCCCAGCGCCCTGGTGGGCAATGCCCACCCTACACTTCCAGCAGCATCCTCGTCGGCGTCTCGATCGCTTCCTTCACACGCTTCAAAAACGTCACCGCCTCGCGCCCGTCCACAATCCGATGATCGTACGTCAGCGCCACGTACATCATCGGACGGATCACCACCTGCCCGCCCCGCGCCACCGGCCGATCCTGAATCGCGTGCAGACCCAGAATCCCGCTTTGCGGCGGATTGATAATCGGCGTGGACATCAGCGAGCCGTAGATGCCGCCGTTGCTGATTGTGAACGTGCCGCCTTGCAATTCCTCAACGGTGACCTTGTTGTCCTTCGCCCGCCGGCCGAAGTCGGCGATCGCGACTTCCAGCTCGGCAAAGCTGAGCCTCTCGGCGTTGCGGATCACCGGCACGATCAGCCCGCGGCCGCTGCCGACCGCGACGCCGACGTCGTAGTAGTTCTTGTAGACGATGTCCGTCCCGCGGACCTCGGCGTTGATCTGCGGGATGAGCTTGAGGCCGTCGATCGCGGCCTTCACGAAGAAGGACATGAAGCCGAGCTTGACCTCGTATTTCTCCTGAAACGCCGGGCCGTACTCCGTGCGAAGCTGCATCACCGCGGACATGTCGATTTCGTTGAACGTCGTCAGCAGGGCGGCGGTCTGCTGGCTCTGCACCAGCCGCTCGGCGATGCGGCGGCGGATGAGCGTCATGGGGACGACTTCTTCTTCGCGATGGCCGCCGGTGCGGACGGCGGCCGCGGAGGGCGCGCCGGAAGCCGCGCCAATGGCCGCGCCGCTTGGGGAAGAATGAGCGGCTGTCGCAGCAGCGCCTGCGGGCGCGGCGGCGCCCCTGCCGCCGGACTCGACGAAGCGCTGCACGTCTTCCTTCAGCACGCGTCCGCCCGGGCCGCCGGCCGGAACCTGCCTCGCATCGACGCCCTTCTCGACGGCCAGCCGCTGGGCGGCGGGCATGACGCGCGCGTCGCCGTCGGACTTGCCGGATGGCGCGGCGGGTCTTGCAGCGGTCGCGCCCGCGACCGCCGATTCGGCGCCGATGGCCGCCTCTTCGAGATGCGCGATGACATCGCCCACGCGGGCCGACGAGCCGGACGGCTTCAGTATCTTCGTGATCTTGCCCGAAACCGGCGCGGGCACGTCCATCGACGCCTTGTCGGTCTCCAGCGCCACCAGCACATCGTCGCGGCGGAACAGATCGCCTTCCTTCTTGATCCACTCGCCGATCTGAACCTCGACGATCGACTCGCCCGCGGCGGGAACTTTCAACTCGACAGGCATGCAGGTCTCTCCAGAATGGCGGTACGCTCCGGTCGTGGTGAGCCGCGGCAGCGGAATTACCGAGCCGCGAGCGTGAGGGCGTACCGGACTGTCCGAGCCGCGACCGTGAGGGAGCGGTTCCGGCGGTGAACAGACCCGCTCCCTCACGGTCGCGGCTCGGACAGGCCGTGCGGTCGCCGCCCGGCCGAGGGCGGCCGGGCTACATCTCGCGGCCGGGCTACACGTGCGCCGGGCGGGCGCCGCGGGCGACCGGCTTGCCGCTCTGGGCGAACGCCTGCTCCAGCAGGTGCTTCTGCTCAATCTTGTGGCTGCCGGGCGAGCCGGTCGCCGGACTGGCCGACGCGGCCCGCGATACGTGCCCGAACGGATACGTATCGTACAACCAATCGCCGAAACGCGCCCGCAGGTACGGCCAGGCGCCCATGTTCGCCGGCTCCTCCTGAACCCAGAAGACCGGCGTGCCGTCCGGGTAGTGCGACAGGACGCCCTTCAGCAGCTCATCCGCCAGCGGATAGAACTGCTCCAGCCGGATGATCGCCACGTCGTCGCGCTTCCGGCTGCGGCGCTCCTCTTCCAGGTCAAAGAAGACCTTTCCGCCGCAGAGCAAAATCCGTGTGGTCTGTGCCGGCTTGGCGTTCGCGTCGGGGATGATGCGGCGGAACGTGCCGTGCGTCAGGTCGTCAAGCGACGAGACCGCGGCGGGGTGGCGCAGCAGGCTCTTGGGCGTCAGCACGATCAGCGGTTTGCGGTAGGGCCGGCACACCTGGCGGCGCAGGACGTGAAAGTACTGCGCCGGCGTGGTCGGATTGACGACCTGCATGTTGTCTTCGGCGCACAGTTGCAGGAAGCGCTCCACGCGGGCGCTGCTGTGCTCCGGCCCCTGTCCCTCGAACCCGTGCGGCAGCAGCAGCACCAGGCCGTTCAGGCTTTCCCACTTGTCCTCGGCGCTGCTGATGAACTGGTCGACGATCACCTGGGCGCAGTTCACGAAGTCGCCGAACTGCGCCTCCCACATCACCAGCGCGTCCGGATAGGCGATGCCGTAGCCGTACTCGAATCCCAGAACGCCCGCTTCGGAGAGCGGGCTGTTGATGATCTCGACCGGGGCCTGGTCCTTCGTCAGGTGCTGCAGCGCCGTATGGGTATGTCCATCCACGACGTCATGCAGCACGGCGTGCCGCTGGCTGAACGTGCCGCGGCCGCAGTCCTGGCCGGAGAGGCGCACGCGATGGTGCTCCGTGGCCAGCGTGGCGAACGCCAGCGCCTCCGCCGCGGCCCAGTCGAGCGGCTTCTCGCCGAGGCTCATCTGCTTTCGTGTTTCCAGGAAGCGGACGATTTTCGGGAACGGGTGGAATTCATCCGGCAGGCGCGTCAGGGCGTCGAGCAGATGGGCGAGCCGCTCCCGGGGCACGCCGGTCTCGACGTCGGGGACGTTGTGGTCGTGCCCGCCATGGTAATTCCGCCAGAGCGTCGCCTGAAAGCTGCGTCTGACCTTGGGCGCGGTCGGCTCGCCGAGCGACGAGAGCTCGCGCTCCAGCGCGTCGTGCGACGCTTGCGCGATTTTCTCGGCCTCTTCGCGCGTCACGCCGCCGAGCTTTTCGAGGTGCTCGAAGTAGCCGAAGCGCACGCTCTTGCGCTCGCCGATGGCGCGGTACATGATCGGCTGCGTGAAGGAAGGCTCGTCGCCCTCATTGTGTCCGCGGCGGCGGTAGCAGTACATGTCGATGAAGACGTCGCGCTTGTAGCGCTTGCGGAAATCCAGCGCCAGCGTCACCGCCTGCGCCACGGCCTCCGGGTCTTCGCCGTTCACGTGAAAGATCGGGCATTGCAGCATGCGGGCGACGTCGGTGGCGTAGGGCGTCGAGCGGCCCTCCTGCGGCGTGGTAGTGAAGCCGATCTGGTTGTTGACAATGATGTGCAGCGACCCACCGCACTGGTAGCCGCGCAGCTCGCTCATGTTGAGCGTTTCCTGCACGACGCCCTCGCCGGCGAAGGCCGCGTCGCCGTGAATCTGGATGCACAGCCCGCGGTCGGCGGCGTGATCGCCGATGCGGTCCAGCTTGGCCCGCAGCCGGCCGAGCGCCACCGGATTGACGAACTCGAGGTGGCTGGGGTTGAAGCACAGCGCCAGATGCACGTCATGTCCGCCCGCCGTGCGCCAGTCGTTCTGATAGCCAAGGTGGTACTTCACGTCGCCGCGGCCGATCTTGTGCTCGGCGTCGACGTCGGCGAATTCGCGGAAGATCTGGCGGGCGCTCTTGCCCATGATGTTGCGCAGGACGTTCAGCCGGCCGCGGTGGGCCATGCCGATGACAATCTCCTGCACGCCGTCGTCGCCGGCCTTATCGATCGCCAGATCCAGCAGCGGGATGAGGCTCTCGGCGCCTTCGAGCGAGAAGCTCTTGGCGTGCACGAACTTCTTCTGGATGAACTCTTCGAACGTCACCGAATCGGTCAGGTGCTTGAGAATCCGAATCTGCCGGTCGCGCGGCACGTCGATGCGGTTCTGCGTGCTTTCCATCCGCTCCTGCAGCCAGTGGCGCGATTCCAGGTCGTCGATATGCATGAACTGCACGCCGATGCAGCGGCAGTAAGTGCTGCGCAGCAGCTCGACGATTTCGCGCAGCGTGCGGACGCTCGCGCCGGCGATGGTGCGGCTGGAAAACGGCCGGTCCAGGTCCGACTCGCTGAAGCCGTAGTAGGACGGCTCCAGGGCCGGGTGCGAGCGGCGGTTGAACCCGAGCGGGTCAAGCTGGGCGATGATGTGCCCGCGGACGCGATAGGCTCGGACCAACCGGTCGACGTTGTCCTGCCGCTGGGCGACGTCGCCGACGGAGCGGTGCGCGCCGTTTCCGGCGCCGGGCGGATTGAAGAGGCTGGCCGGGCGGAACGAGGGGCCGACCTGCCCGCGATGCAGTGCGGCGCTGTCACGCGCGGGGTCGGCGGCAGCCTCGAAATACCGTCGCCATTCGGCGGACACGTTGGCGGGATCGCGCAGAAAATCGACATACAGCCCCTCGACGAATGCCAGGTTGCCTTCGTGGGGCCACGGATTGGACGAGTGCATGCTGGGTTCTCATCACCGGGCGTCGCGGCCGCTGGCCGGGGCCATCCCTGGGCGGCAAATTCCTACGACCGATTTCGCGGCGCGACACACAGCCCGGAGCGGGAATGATCGGGGCTGGGCGGCGGTCGGGTCAAGCTGAGAGCACGGCGCACCCGGGTGCGCACGGTATCTGGCTTATCGGTCGATTGTAGCCGGGGGGAGGCGCGCCCGGCTCTCACTGGGGCCGCGACAGGGTGTGAAAATCGCCGGCGGATGTACACCGGTGTAGCATGCCCTCTCGAAACCGAGCATGGAGAACCGGGCGTGAACGTACGAGCCGCTTTGAAGGGGCAGTATCGCTCCGCGCTGGCGATGCTGAGACGCGCGATCGAGCCTTGCCCGCCGGAACTGTGGGACGGCGGAGGATACCCGACACCCTTCTGGCGCGTGGCCTATCACACGCTCTACTTCGCCGACCTCTACCTGCAGCCCACGCTGGCGAGTTTCAAGCCCTGGGAGCTGCATCGCGACGACTATCACGACCTACCGTGGCCGCCGGGCAGCGGGCCGGCGATCACTGATCCCTACACGCCGGCGCAACTGCTGGAGTACTGGGCGCGCGTCAATGACTTAATCGACGCAGCGGTCGACCGCCTCGATCTCGATGCGCCCGAATCCGGCATTCCGTGGCATCAGAGCATGCCGAAACTCGAGCATCAGCTTCACAACATCCGCCATATTCAGCATCACGCGGCGATGCTCTCCGGCCGGCTGCGGCTGGCCGGCGAAGCGGAGGTGGAGTGGGTGCGCTCGAAGTGACCGCGGCGTCACGGGCGCCGCGCGGCCCGCAGGCGATCTCGCGTATGCCGTTTCAATCCGAGCCGCGGGCGTACGCAGCGCCATGCCCACGGCGTTTGCGTGGGCATGCCGACGCAAGGCCGTCGGCGTGGCGCCCAAACTCGACCAGCGCGCGATCCTGATGCCCCTTTCTCTGTCGATGCCGCGACCAGCTACAATGCCGCCGCCATGTCCGACGTCGGCCTTCTCATCGACGATCGTTTCCTGGAGCACGACACCGGCCGCGGCCATCCGGAGCGGCCCGAGCGGCTGGTCGCCATTCGCGACGCGCTGCATCAGGCCGGCTGCACCGCGCTCTGCCGGCCGGTTGAGGCGACGCCCATCGACGCACACCTGCTCACGCAGATTCACACGCGTGATTACCTCGAGCGCGTGCAGCACGCCTGCGCGGCCGGCGCCCCGTTCATTGACGTGCCCGACAGCGCCATTTGCCCGAGAAGTGATGAGATCGCCCGGCTCGCCGCCGGCGGGGTGGTGAACGCGGCGCTGCAGGTCGCCAGCGGCCGATTGCGGCGCGCGTTCTGCGCCGTGCGTCCGCCCGGCCATCACGCCGAGCGCGAGAGCTCGATGGGTTTCTGCCTGTTCAACAACATCGCGCTGGCGGCGCAGGCGCTGCGGCGCGAGTTCGGCCTCTCGCGAATTCTGATCCTCGACTGGGATGTCCACCACGGCAACGGAACACAGCACATCTTCGAGGCCGACGCGGATGTGATGTTCGTCAGTTTGCACGGCCACCCCGATTTTCTTTACCCCGGCAGCGGCTACGCCACGGAGACCGGCGTCGGGGCCGGGTTGGGCTACACGCTGAACGTGCCCTTCATGCCCGGCGCCGACGACGCCGAGTGCCTGCGGGCGCTGCGTACGCTGGTCTTGCCGGCCGTGCACCGCTTCGCGCCGCAATTCGTGCTCATCTCCGCCGGCTTCGACGCACATGGCGACGACCCGCTGGGCAACCTGCGGCTGAGCGACCACGCCTTCGACGAGTTGAGCCGCGCGATGATCGAGGTTGCCGACGCCTCCGCCGGCGGGCGGCTGGTGAGCGTGCTGGAAGGCGGCTACGACCTGGCGGCGCTGGGCCGCTGCACGGTCGGCCACGTGAAAGCGCTGCTGACGACGTAACTCCGGCGTCGTTTGTGCTACAACGTTACTCTCTTCAGCCCTGGAAGGGCGAAAGAGTAAAGCCCCGGGCGCGAAGCCCGGGGTGTGCGGGCCGACAGTCCTGGCAGCCGCAGCGAGCCTGAGCGCAGTTCGGGTGGAACGGGCATCTTGCCCGTTCCTGACACCGCGGGGACGGGCGAGACGCCCGTCCCACCCAGATGTTCGACGCTCGTTCCACCCGAATTGTGCTCAGGCTCTCCGAGCTACTCAGCCGTGTTCCCGCGCCGCGGCCAGAGTCTGTTCTTCAGCGCTGTCCAGATCGCCGGGCCGCGCGGACCGCGGCGGAACTCGAGCAGAGCGAACGTCACGTCGTCGTGCCTGAGCGTTGCGTCGCCGGTGTACTCGATTAGCTCTTGCACCAGCCGGCGCGAAACGTCGTCAACGCCATCGTCACGATGGTCGTTCAGAAACGCGGTCAGCCGCTCATCGCCGTAGAGCGTGGCGTCGCCGGGGGCGGGCGCTTCGAGCACGCCATCGGTCACGATCAGCAGGCGGTCGCCAAAGTCGACCCTGGTCCGGCCGCGGGTGAAATGCGTGTCGCTGCTGACCGCCAGCGGCATGTTCGCCAGACCATCCGCGGCATCCAGCGATAATCTCCCCCAGCGGCCGGACGACCGGCGAAAGACCCACGCCGGCGGATGGCCGGCGTAGCTGAAGGAAAGGCTGCGCGCCGGCGGGTAATACGTGAACGCCGCAGCCGTGGCCAGTTGCAACGTCTCCCCCTGCTCCAGGGTGCGGTTCAGGTCCGCGAGCACGCGCCGCTGATCCAGGTTGTTCATGTAGCGCCGCAAGAGGCCGTGCAGCTCGTGGCTGACCGCGGCGACGGCTTCACCGTGTCCGGCGACGTCCGCGATGCACGTTCGCGACAGCAGCCCCGAGCCGCAGACGGACATGTAGTGCACGTCGCCGCCGCGGCCCCCGCCGCAGGGCTTGGAAAAGAGCCTGCCGACGACGCCCGGCAGCTCGACGGCCCGATCGACGGGCCGGTTGCCGCCCCAGATTTCGGAGCAGACGAATTCGAGAGCTGGCGGGGGAGCGGTCGTGTTCACTTCGCACCTTGGCAGGGCCGACACCGCGGCGCCGCAGCCGAGTGTAGCCCGCGCGCGGCCCCGAGGCGACGGCGCCACTACTTCGCCGCGCGGCGGCCGGGTACACTCTGCGTCCCGGGGCGCGGCGAAGGGGGCGCGCTTCGCCGGGCTGGTCGAGGGCGCCATGGTTTCCGTCTGCTTTTATTTTCAGGTTCACCAGCCGTATCGCCTGCGCCGTTTCAGCATTTTTGACAAGCAGCCGCAGTATTTCGACGAGGACGCCAACCGCAACATCCTGCACAAGGTGGCCAACAAGTGTTACCTGCCGGCCAACCGCACGCTGCTGGACCTGGTGCGGCGCTATGAAGGCCGCTTCCGCATTTCCTACTCGCTGACGGGCGTGCTGATCGAGCAGTGCCGGCGCTATTGCCCGCAGGTGCTGGACTCGTTTCGCGAGCTGGCGGCGACCGGTCACGTCGATTTCATGGCCGAGACGTACTACCACTCGCTGAGCTTTCTCTATTCGCGCGAGGAGTGGACCGAGCAGGTCGCACTGCACCGGAAGCTGTTGCAGGACGTTTTCGGCCAGACGCCGACCGTCTTCCGCAACACCGAGCTGATCTACAACAACGACGTGGCCCGCGCCGCCGCCGACCTGGGTTACAAGGCGGTGCTGTGCGAGGGGGCCGACCACCTGCTGGGCTACCGCTCGCCGACGTACCTGTATCACCCGCCGGGCGAGAAGCGCGTCAAGCTGCTGCTGAAGAACTACCGCCTGTCGGACGATCTCGCTTTCCGCTTTAGCAATCGCGACTGGGCCGAGTGGCCGCTGACGGCCGACAAGTTCGCCCGCTGGGTGCACCAGGTGAACGGCAACGGCTACGTCGTCAACATCTTCGTGGACTACGAGACCTTCGGCGAGCACCAGTGGGCCGACACGGGCATCTTCGAGTTTCTGCGGCATATGCCCGAGGAGGTCTTCAAGCTGCCCGACAACGACTTCAAAACTCCGGCCGAGGCCGCCGCGGCCTACCCGGCCAGCGGCGAGTACGACGTGCCGCACATGATCTCGTGGGCCGACACGGAGCGCGACCTGTCGGCCTGGCTGGGCAACGCGATGCAATCCAACGCGCTGCACGAGCTCTACCGCGTCGAGCAGGAGGTGAAGCAGCACGGCGACCCGGCGGTGCTGGAGGATTGGCGGAAGCTGACGATCTCGGATCACTTCTATTACATGTGCACCAAGTATTTCGCCGACGGCGCCGTGCACAAGTATTTCAACCCGTATGACTCGCCGTATGACTCGTTCATCAATTTCATGAACGTGCTGGACAATCTGCGCGGGCGGATTGGGACGCAGCGCGCCGGGCGCCTCACCGCGTAGGCTCACCGCGTAGGCTGGGCTGAGTACTCGAAGCCCAGCCCGCCCAGCCGGCGTAGGGTCCGCTGTGCGGACCACGGCAGCCGGCGTAGCCGGCGTAGGGTCCGCTGTGCGGACCACGGCAGCGGTCCGCACAGCGGACCCTACCTATCACCCGCCGGACACGAGCGCGACAAACGGATTAATGTCCAGGATGTTCGTCTGACCGTCGCCGTTGATGTCGCCGTTGCTGATGTCGCAATCCGGGAACTGGGCCGCATACGCCGCCGGATCGGAGAGCGCCAGCACGAGCGGGTTGATGTCGAGGATGTTCACCGCGCCGTCGCAGTTCATGTCGCCGGGCAGCGCGACGCACACCACGACGTAGTCGGTGCTCTGCGCGCCCATCGAGTCCGTGACGCGCAGCCGCACCGTGTGGCGGTTCTGCGGCCTGGGCGCACCCGCGCCGGCCGCGAACGCATGGCAGACCGATCCGCCGGCGCCCAGGTCGCCGTCGATGTGATCGTCCCAGCTCAGCGTGTAAGGCGGAACGCCGCCGACGGCGCGACCCTGGAAGCAGAGCTGCTGACCGGGCGGGACGCAGATCGGCTCCATCGGCGACAGGATGTCCGCCCGCAGCGGCGGCGCATCGGCCCACACGTGCAGCATGTCTGTGCTCGTGTCGCCGCCCTGCTCCGTCAGCGTGACATTCAGGATGTAGGCCGGCCGCAGCGTCGGCTGCATCTCGTCGCAGGCGTGCTCGTAGTAGCCGTAGGCGACCTCATCGATCTGAATGGTCTGCACGTCGGCGGTAATTCCATCGATTGTCGCGTCGGCGCCCTGCGTGCTGAGCGCGGCGATGATCGTCGACAGCGGCACAAGGTTCACCATCGGTCCGGTCGTCACCGGCCGCCACGGCGCGCGGAAGATGCGCTGCATCTGTCCACCCTCGCCCAGCGCCACGGTCATGCCGCCGCCGGGGCCCGACACGATCCACTGGTTCGACGGTCCCAGCCGCCGCTGATACTTCACGCGCACCGCCGTCGGAAAGACGCTGCCGGGCACGTGCTGCCACGTACCGCCGACCTCCTCGCGCTCGCCGCGATAGGCGTAGTCCACGCCGGTCACGACCGCCCCCGGGGGCATCAGTTGCAACTGGCTCAGCAGGTTGTCCGCCAGCGCGGGCGCGACCGACGCCGACGGCAGGTTCGGCGGGGCGGCGACCGGCTCCATCCAGGCGGCGGTGTTCTGCAGCTCCACGCCGCCGGACGTGGCGCACACGCGGAGCTGATACGCGCCGTCGAAGCTGTTGATGAACATCTGGTCGTCGTCGTAGCCGATGTCCGCGTTGCAGAATGTCTGCGTCGCGGCGCAGAGGTCGTCGGCGATGGCCCGCACGTAGGCGGGATCGATGTTTTGCGGCACGGCGGTGTAGCGCGGCATTTGCGTCGGCGCGCCGCGCTGCGCGAGCAGCGTGCTGCTGATCAGCACGCGCAGGCCGCGTTCGCCCTGCCGCTCGAAGGCGACGGCGTCCTGCGGCGGCGGCTGCGGGCCGGCATCCTGCGGCTGCTCTCCCTCGCGCTGGCCGCCGCCGGCGCCGGTGTCGTAGCTCCACCAGTGATACGCGCCATTGTGGGTCGGGTCGTTGTTCACTGAGCCTTCGCCCCAGGCGTAGTCGTTCCCCATCGACTCCGTCTCGCCGATGACAAACGCCGTGTAGCCCGATCCATGCTTGAAGTCGGCCGCGTGGAACCACGCTTTGCGCACCTTTTCGGCCGAGTCGAACGCCCCGTTGTCCACCATGAAGCGGCCGAACCAGTAGCCGTGATTCACGTCCTTGGCGTTCGTTTTCCAGCCGAGAACCAGGTGCAGACCATCCATGCACTGGAACCAGTCGTCCCGATTGTCCCAGTCCTTCATCGTCTGGCACGCGTTGAACGCCATCCACTCCATCTCGCCGTTGCCCCAGGCGCCGCGCCCGTCACCGGGCACGGTGTGGGCGTCATCGTGATCGTCATTGCCGAACTTCAGCGTGCGGCGCGTCTCCTTGTAGTACCAGTCGTTCGTGCTGCTGCCGTGGCCGCTGAAATAGGCGAGGTCGAACGCGTCGGAAAAGCCGCTGTTGGTGCCGCCGACGTCGTCGCGCTTGAAATCCTCCTCCCACGCGTCGCTGTCGCCGAAACCCTGCCAGCCCCAGCCGAGCTGGTCGCGCAGGCCGCGCGCATCGTTGTCGCAGCGGCTCAGATCGCTGCTCGGGCTGGGATAGTTGTTGATCCACTCGTAATACAGGCTCCCCGCGCCGCGCGGCGCAGCGCCGCCGTCTGCGTCGACCTGCTCGAAGTACGCCGAGAGCTCGAACAGCAGAACCGCGCCATCCTTCGTGCCCGATTGCAGCGGAACGAAGCGGACGCCCAGCACGCGGCTGTCCGGTCCCAGCAAGTCGACCGGCGACCCGTCGCCCGCGCTGACGCCGGCGCCGAAAAAGCGCCAGGTTTTGAACAGGTCGAGGACTTCGACCTGAAAGGCGGCGGCGTTAGTCGCCACGCGCACCTGGTTCACCCAGCGCGGTGCGCCGATGAAGCGGACCTCCAGCGCATCATCGCCGCCGGCGCTGATTGCGGCGGCCGTCGCCGGGTCGTCGTCCGTCGCCGCCAGGTCCTCGGCGCAGTGATTCGGCGCGCCCGCCGCAGCGCTGCTCGGCTGAATGCAGACGCGCGAAAACTGACAGCGATTGACGGGCATGGGATGCGGACCGGGCCGGAACTCCGGGCCGCCCGCAGCGGCGGCCAAGGCAGCGGCCACGGAGAGCGTGTAGAGCGTGACGACGGATGTGCGCATCATGAGATTCTCCTTGCGTGTGATCCTCGGAACCGGATGCGCGAGCAGAGCGGAACGCCGCGCCCCATCAGCGGGGAAGCGTTCGAGGCTCGCGTTACTCACGCGCAAGTGGAAAATTCGTCCCCACGCTGGCGGCCGGCTGCCCGCCGGGGGCGGGTGTGCGGCTGTCTGAACGATGGCGGAAAGCGAGTAGGCTGGGCGGAGCGAGTGGGCTGGGCTGAGCGAGTAGGCTGGGCTGAGTACTCGAAGCCCAGCGAGTAGGCTGGGCTGAGTACTCGAAGCCCAGCGAGTAGGCTGGGCTGAGTACTCGAAGCCCAGCGTAAGTGCTGCTGGGCTTCGAGTACTCAGCCCAGCCTACACTACTACACTAGAAGCTATCCCTAAACCTGTCGAATCAACAGAATGGTGCATGCCAGGTGCAGAAAGCCGCGGAACAACTTGGTGGACTTTTCCCAGCGGATGCACAAGCGGCGGAAGTGTTGAATCCAGGCAATGGTGCGCTCCACGGTCCAGCGACGCTTGTATCTTCGCAGCGGCCGGCCATCCTGTGTGATGTTGACGCGGTTGGAGCGATGCGGCGCGATCAGCTCCGTCCCGCGCTGCGCCAGCTCTGCCGCCAGCCCGTCGTCGTCGTACGCTTTGTCGCCGATCACCCGCTCGGGCACGCCGCTGGTCAGCATGAAGTCGAACAGCCGCTGCACCAGTCGGCTCTCGTGCGGCGTGGCCGACATCGTGTCGATCGACACCGGCAACCCCTGGGCATCCACCAGAATCATGATTTTCACCCCTTTTCCGGCCTTCGTGAGCCCCACGCCGTCGCCGCCGCCCTTGGCTTTCGAGAACATGCCGTCCATGAAACACTCGTACAGCCGGAAGCCGTCGCGCTCCTCGACCACGCGGCCGGCCTCGCGCAGCACGCGTTCAAAGACGCCGTCCCGCACCCAGCGCTGAAAGTGCCGATGCACGGCGCTCTTGGCCCCGAACGCCCGAGGCAAGTCCTTCCACTTGGCCCCGTTGTCCAGAATCCAGAAGATGCCGCGCAGCACCCTGGCCTTGTCCAACGCAGGCCGACCGCCCTTGGCACTGATCGGCGGATCGGGAATCCGTTCCAACAGCCAACTACACACATCATCCGTGAGCGTCAACATGTTGTGTATTATACATCTGAATGCCACAATATGCCAGTTTAGGGATAGGTTCTACTCAGCCCAGCCTACACGTGGTGCAGCGCGGGCGGCGCGTCAGTGCATCCCGCTCGCCGGGGCGAGGTGTTTGACCATTTCGCCCACGACGGCCTTTGCGTCGCCGAAGACCATCAGCGTCTTGTCCATGGTGTACAGCTCGTTGTCGATGCCCGCAAAACCGGGGTTCATCGAGCGCTTGATGCAGAACACCGCCTTCGCCTGGTCGGCGTTGATGATCGGCATGCCGAAGATCGGGCTGGTCTTGTCGTGCCGGGCGGCGGGGTTGACCACGTCGTTGGCCCCGATCACCAGAACGGCGTCCACCTGCCCCATGTCCGGGTTGATCTCGTCCATCTCGACCAGCCGGTCGTACGGGATGTCCGCCTCGGCCAGGAGCACGTTCATGTGCCCCGGCATGCGGCCGGCGACCGGGTGAATCGCAAATTTCACCGTGACGCCGCGCTTGGTGAGCTGGTCATACAGCTCGCGCACGCGATGCTGCGCCTGGGCGACGGCCATGCCGTAGCCGGGGACGATCACGACGGTGGCGGCTTGTTCCATCATCAACGCGGCGTCTTCGGGCGTGGCGCTCTTGACGGCTTTCTTCTCGCCGGCGGCGGCGGCGGCCTGCACCTGACCGAACGCGCCGAAAAGCACGTTGGTGAAGGAGCGGTTCATCGCCTTGCACATGATGATCGAGAGAATCAAGCCCGACGATCCGTCGAGCGCGCCCGCGGTGATGAGCAGCTTGTTGTCGAGCACGAATCCCATCGCGACCGCGGAAAGGCCGGCGTAGGAATTCAGAATCGAGATCACCGTCGGCATGTCCGCCCCGCCGATCGGCATAACGAGCATCCAGCCGAAATTCAGGGCCAGCACGATGACGAGGATAAAGAGCAGCGGCGAGATCACCGACTTGGCCGGCATAAGCACCAGCACGATGCCCAGCAGCAGCGCCAGCGCGAACGCGCCGAGGTTGACGTACGTCTGCCCCTTGTAGACCCACGGCCGCTGCGGAATCCACTTCACTTCCTGCAACTTGCCGGCGGCGATCAGGCTGCCCGTGAACGTGAGGTAGC